>DASTAH010000020.1:0-12981 GCA_035712845.1 Saccharimonadales bacterium (SeqCode) | reverse complement strand
AGCGTGCTACTTCGCGGGTCGACGCTCCGCGTCGCACCATGAGGACGGCTTGCATGCGCACGCGAGGGAGCTTGGGATTAGAAGTATATGCCATGGTTCTATCTTTGCATGAAAGTGATGCAAAGGTATTGAACCATTACGTAGGGCTTGCAGCAGGAGGTTATTTATTAGGGGCTTCAAAGCCCAAATCAGTAACAGCGAAACAAACCGCTTCAAAAGCACCTGCAACGACAGCCACCCACACGACTAGTACGCCAAATACAAGCCAATATAAACTGGCGGCTTGTACTTCTGGCTCTACCCAAACTATTGATAACGCCAGCTATGTTATAGGCACAGATTTTGCCCCAGGTAGCTATAAAGTAGTATCGCAAACGGGCGATATAGGGTGGACGAACATCAACATCTATAACTCCAAGGCTAAATGGGTTCAACAAGGTAGCCCGTCAGTAGAACAAGGTAATGCCGACCAGTCATTTGAGCCTGATAACGGCACGACAACATATACAAAACTAACAGACGGGCAGTTTATGCAGGTTGATAGCGACCCAGCTACGTTTACTTGTGAATAGGGGCAAAAACGCAACAGACACAGCCATAGGACGTTGTAGGGTAATTAAGTTTGGAAATAAGTTTGACCATTTAGGTTAATGCTTGCATTACACACCTGTTAATTATATATTTTATCTAATCACTTTAAGGAGTTATTGTGTCCGCAGAGATTTTAGAACAATATAGTAACCCCCCTGAATTTTATGACCCACTTACAGGACACCCAGACCCCGAACAGTTAATACTGGACAGCTTAAATCAAGGCACTATCCTTGCTGGCCGAGAAAAGCCATTTACTTGGGAGCTAGATGACATAACTTCCGAAGGTGCGTTACATCGCTACCGTGCCGAAATTGAAGTGGAAGCTCTTATTAACCTTGCCGAGCGTGGCCCAGTAGAAATAGATATAAGTGAAGACGAAAAAACGACACTTAGAAGTCTTTACAGCACTGAGGTGTTTGACCCAACTATAGTAGTTCATCTTGACCACCTAGGCTATAAAGGAAAGCCGCCACTAGAGCATGACGTAAAAGCAGTGGAAGTCTACCTAGCAGAGCTGCTTGACGAACACCAGCTGGGACACCTAAAAGAATGGGTCCACTTTGGTATGACTTCCGAAGACACAAACAACTTAGCTTACAACCTCATGCTTCGTAATGTTACAAATCGTGTAGTTGTGCCGTCAGTTGAACGTGTGGCAGACCGTTTAGCACATTTATCAACTATCTATGCTGATACGCCTACACTTGGCATAACTCACGCTCAAAAGGCTTCTCCGACAACTGTTGGTAAACAGTTTGGCTATTTGCTCTCCGATATAACAACAGTTATGCAAGAACTTGACGGTATGAGACTGAGCGGGAAGTTTAGTGGTGCAGTAGGCAATCATAACCCTATGACCGTACTATTCCCAGACTTTGACTATGACGCTTATTCCAAAGATTTCGTTGAGAGTTTGGGCTTTACCTATGCCCCCGTCGAAAACCAGCGGAATGACCATTTAGCAGTTACTGAGCTTCTTTCAACAATATCTAGGTTGGCGCTTGTTGGCAAGGACGCTACTGATAATGTATGGCTGCAAATACTCGGCAACAAACTTAATCAACGGCTCGTTGCGGGTGAAAAAGGTTCATCTACTATGTCTCACAAAATAAATCCTTGGCGATTAGAGAACGCTGAGGCATTGTTTGAGCAAGCAATTGCCTTAATGAGTCGTGCACCAGAGGGGCTTGTTGGTAGCCGCCACGAACGTGATTTGTCAGACCATGATTGGCAGCGTGCCTATGGCGATATGATTGGCCGTGTTGTGGCTGGTTATAACTACTTTGCGGTTCAACTTGACCGTCTTGCTGTTGATGAAGACGGTGCTAGAGACGCATTAAACCAGTCGGCTGAAGTATTGAGTGAATTGGTGCAAACAGCGGGTAGAGTATCAGGCGACCCAGAAGCCTACGACAAAGTCGTAGCATTAACTCAGGGTAAAAGGCTTGGTGTAGCAGGTGTTCGGCAAGTAATTGACGAAGCATTGCCAGACGGCGAACTTAAAGACCGAGTATCTGCTGTTACGCCAGAGTCGTATGTAGGCACAGCGGGGCAAAAAGCCCGTGAAGCCGTACTAGGTTGGCACGCCGCAAAACTTATTCTAAAGCGAGGTGTACTTGATGAGTCTACAAGCATTGACGCTGTTTTATTTGACCTTGACGACACCCTCCACTTCGGAGTTAAAGATGAAGTCATTGCAAAGCTAACACATATTTTCGGTGAGTTTGAAACTGGCTTCACTGACGAGGAGATTAGAGAGTTCTCAAAAATGCACGATTTCAACAAAATGGTTGAAGCAATGGTAGTAGAACATAACAAACGCCACCCAAGAGAATTAACTGTGGAAGATTTTATGGAGGCGAACGGTAAAGTTACGGGTAGTTTTGACCACCTATTTTATGCCCCGCCACAATCAAAAGAAGTCATACAAGCCGTAAGGGATAGCGGCAAGGTTACTGGCCTTGTTACGACACGTGGTCCGATTTCTCTTGGCCGCGTATTAGATTTGCACGGATTTAGTAATTCATTTGATGTGATAGTAGGCGGTGGTGATGTTAAGCGGCGCAAACCCCACCCCGAACCTTTGGCAATGGCTCTCGGTAAACTTGGCATAAGGCCTGAACGTAGTATGTATGTGGGTGATGACCAAGACGCTGATGTTGGTGCAGCAATGGCATTAGGCATGAAGACAGCGTTAGTAGGTCAAACAGCTCTTGACCCATACGGCCCCAAGCCTACATATCATTGGAAAGATTTACAGCCGTTAGCAAGACTATACGGAAGATAACATGCTCAAGGTACCTATTTCCGGCGGCCCCCACGCAGGTAAAACCACTACGCTTGAGGCTCTAAAGTTAGAGTTCCCCGAAGCCTATTTCGTGGCGGAGCCAGCAGAAGTTGTAATATCAAGAGAGCTAGCAAAACAAGTAGAAGACCCCACCTATGAACCTGTTGTTCCTTGGGTTGATTATAAAAAGTTTTGCCCAATCGTAACGGAGGAGTCGTTACGACTTGAAGCAGAAATACCAGATAATGCAACTTTGGTTTTTCAGGATAGAAGTTTAATTGATAACATCGGCTACTGTCGGCTTAATGGCTTTGATACTTTTATACCAACCGTTGAACGCTATATAGCAGCCGCCAGATACACATTGGCGTTGTTTTGTGAGCCGGTAGGAACATACACGGCTACACACGTTCGCCGAGAAACAGTAGAAGAAGCACGCTTAACGCATGACCACTTATCTCAAGCCTATGACGGTTCTGGTGTGCAAATGGTACACCTCCCAGCCGTTACTCTTGAGGAGAGGCTTACCATTATTAGAAACACAATAGAAACAATGAGTTAAAATGAGTGTCCCTGATGAAATCAGGCAATTCGTATCTAACGCCCGCTATTATTTAGAAGCAGCCGACAAGTTTCCCTCACCAACTAAAGACGCAGCCCAAATACTACTGCTTACTATTAGCTGGGAAAATATCATCATAGCTGACAAGAAATTACACGGCTGGGCTGTTAAAGAAAAACTTGACCCCAAACTGCTCCGTAGCCATGAGGCAAAACTAGACGAGATTAGCAAAGACAGTCATATCTTGCGTGTGATTGTCGAGCAGCCTGGCAAGCACATACCAGTTAAAAAGGTTAAATATGAAACTGGCGCACAGCTTCAAAAACTCCGAGAGATTTGCCAATACGGGGCTGATGACGAAACCCACGAACTAGCCACGCTGTTTTATAGAGGCTGGCACAGCGACAGCTTTAGACGAAGCCTACATAATAAGATTGAGTGGACAGAGCTGACTATTCGTATTTATGAAGAACTTGAGCAAGACTAGCTTACCCGAAAAATCACTCCTAGCCTAAGTTCCATAGCCAAGTAACGACGAAACGCCGAGATATTGCTTTGCCAGCTCTACTTCTTTGCCTATACTGACAATAACCCCGTGATACTTTGTACGTAATACTTCAAGTAAGGGGTACCATTTGAAGCTTATATATATTGGAAGTTTAAAAGTTACTCTGTTCGAATCTTTTAGGGCCCTCGTTCAATGGTTTCAAGAACAAGAACAAATGCGTATGAATTGACTTATATACGTATGATTTGCTAATATATACGTATGAAAACGAAACTTACTCTTAGTATAGATGAAGATTTGGCGCAATTTGCGCATAAACAAGCTGAGATTAGTAAAAGTACTATTTCGGGTATGTTTTCTGAGTATTTGCGGTTCCGTAAAGCCCATTACATTAAGACTACTGCGCCAAGTATCGCTAGCATGGTAGGTGCCTTGAAGCGCTATCAAATTGATGATTCGAAACAAGCGATACGAACTGCATATGCACAAAAATATTCTCGTTGACTTGAACATCATCTTAGATGTCTTATTAGAACGTCCTGGCTATAAAGCTTCACAGGCAATCTTAGAAATACAGTCACCATTTGATTACACCTTGTTTATTAGCGCACATGCAGTAACTACGTTTGCCTACTTACTTGAGAATGCCAAAGTACCTAAGAAAGAGATAATTCGCTATGTTAATTGGCTGCTACAAACCTTTTCAGTTGTTGCCACGAATGATGGTATTTTGGAGAATGCTCTGAAAAGTCATATTACAGACTACGAAGATGCAGTTGTCGAGCAAGCCGCACTAGACTGCGGAGCTTCGATAATAATTACTCGTAACGTGAATGATTTTCGTCAAAGTATGCTACCTGCAACCACACCTGAAGAGTTTATATCAAGCAATGGGTCCTGACACGAAAGGCAAGAAGAAACACCCATATACTGACGTGCAAGCTCTACTACCTAGCTGATATTAACAATTACCACTTAATACTTAGTTCTACATTCATCAAGTATGGGTTACCAAAATTTTAAATAGTCGCAGTAGTATGTCACTCGCTTGCTGCACTCGTAGCAGCAAGATTTATGCGCGAAAATCTGTCACTTCTCTCCACGGGGCGCGCAAAGTGAGGTGCTACATCGGGTATTTCTTGTGCCATATCGACAAGTTCATCATGCCACCCCTGCGTCGCAAGTATTCCGAACCATAAGTCGTTTCCTTTATAGCTGCTATATGCATCTGGTAAGTCATTAAGGTGTAAAACATATTCAGGATATTTCGCCGGTTGTGGTAGCTCACCGTGCGCTGTGAACGGCTGAAACGGAACGTCAAATAGCAAGCGGGCAATAATATCCGCACCGAAACACCCAGCTCGTTCTAACGTGAAACTATCTTCCCGCACCCCGAGTATGGGATAGGAGCCACGCACCGCAGTATCAGCCGTATCACGGCCCTGTAGATATACCGCTAATCCGCCCGCATCATGGGCAAATTGTATAGCCCGCTCACCATCAATAATTTCTTTTTCGTGGGACACATTTGCTGACGTCATCACCGGCTCTACCCCGAGCGCCATCGAGCGACGGACAATTTTGTGCGTAGAATCATTGCCAGTTGGCGTATATATTTGCACCATTGCTCCTGCCTCATCGGGTATTATGCTGTCAGGAATATTTCTCTTGTGTTTTACCCGCTTATCAGCTATAGCTCGTAAAAACGCTAGCGCACCGATTCGCCCGGTGAGTTCCGATGGATCCGCAAGCAACCGTCGCATCCGCTCATCCGTAATGAGCGACATATCTACCGTATCAAGGGCGTGCGCAAAGGGCACCGTCCAGCCCACTGGCTGATGGGCACCGCGCGTATTCAGACCATGTGGATCTTTTGCCTTTTTAATTTTTGCTTGCACTTGTGGATCGTTCGCATTACAGACGACAGCAAAGACCGGACCATTTTCTAGGACGATTGGCTTATTGGCTGCCAATTGATCAGCCGCTTCCATAATATGTGCATGTGTAAGCATATGTTCCTTGTACCACCCTGTATTTTTACTTGTTGACGCCTCATTATAGAACTCGCGCTTGTGCTTGTTATGTGAAATATTTGACTGCCCTAAACCCCCAATCTGCTCATGTGGAAAACGCGCTCTCGCTTGACAAATAAACTTTGTAGTTTCACAACCGACACTATTCATTTACAATATGAACTATTATGGGAGCCGAAATTTTACACGGCACTGCTGAACTCAATGCTGCATTGCAGCGACGTAATGGTCTGTTGGAAGAATTGCATCATACCGAGATGGGCCGCACGACGAGCGACCCACGATTGGCGGCTTTTGCCGGCGCAGTATTACTCGAATACGACCGCAGTCCTTTTTTTAAACAAATTATTGACCGTTACGCCTTTAAACGCGCCGATATTGAGCAACCGTCAATGGCTGAAAATGTGCTCTTTCGGGCGATTCAGAAGCAAGAACTACGTCGGGAACTCCTTGACGGCGTACGGTACCCATACCCCGAACCTCATGACTCAATTGCCGTGTGGCGCCGTGATTTGCAAGAGTTAACCGCACCCGGCTCCCAGGAACTTCCGGAAATTGAAGACGATTTAGCGCATCGCCACAGCAAAGCAAATATTGTAGATCGATACAAATCGTTCTTATTCCTCCTCGCTCTCGGCCGGGGACGATTTGATCGCCCCACCAATATAATTGATTTTGGGTGCAGCCAAAATCACGGCCTTAAACGTTTGGCGATTCCCCCGGATGCTACTTTGCAATTTGACTTCTCTGAAACGACACTCATTGACCGAAGCAGTGGCACATCAGACGTCAGGGCCAGTCATACGTTCAATACATTGCTTCAATATACCGGCGGCGTCGGGGATAGTGTGGGCATAGATCTCGACGACATGCATGCACCCGACGTCAGAGAGTGGGCAAAAACGTCTACTTTTAAACCGCAGGAGTTACTTGATGTCCAAACCGTAGCCAAATACGAAATTCTAGATAGCATCGGCAACCTTCCCAATGCACGAATTAACTTTTTACAACGAAATATCGTAACAATGGACATTGAAGACTTTAAAGAACAAACCGGCGGGTTATCTGGTGATTTGGTAATTATGTCTGCACTTCTGCACCAATTATCTCCGTCAAATCGGCTCGCGGTAATTGAAAAAGCCCGCCAGTTAGTTAAACCGAACGGCCTCATCGTTATTCAAGACTTTGCTAGAGTAAACCCAGCCGATAAAACAAGTCTCCAATTTTATAAGCACTGGTTTGCAAACCCATACCGTTTTCGCACCCTTATCACTAGCAAAGAAAGTCAGTTCCGCGAGTTTTCAGAAGTCATACAATGGTTCGATGGCAGATGTAAAGTAGGGAAATTGGGTCCCGGCTTAAGATTGCTTCCTCAAACGGTGAGATACGGCTTAAGCAGCTAGTTTCTGGCGTACGAGTGCAGTGTAGTGGTCCATAAAATCGCGCTGCGCCTTGCCAATATGTTGCTGGTACTGATAGTAGCTAAAGATAATTGCGCGGTTCGTATCGACGGGGTACACGGCACTAAAGGCTATACCGCCACTCGCCTGGTTAATCCGCGCCTGCTCAGCCGTGAGGGCTGGCGTAAACAGGTATCGCCAGTCGGTTGTATCTTGTGGCATCCCGCTCCGCAGTGCTTTCGCAATAATGTTATCCGGATCATCAACTGGTATTTTAATTGCCTCAAACGGCACATACGAAACCTGTGTCGTATTGCGAGCGAGTTCTGTCTCGGAGAGGGCAATACGGTCAATCGTATGCGACTTGGTATTTACCTCGAGCAAAACTGTGATACCTAAAAATATAAGTGCAGCTTGTGGTCGACATAATCTAAACGGCGTGTCTACAATTGCCCGGTTTATTTCATCACTCGTTTGCGCGCCGGAAAGTGCATCTTGCATCGCAGTGTAATCAAAAGCCAGATTGTCAGTAGGCGGCACCATGGGTATGCATTATACAGTGTTTACTACCATATCTTGCATGACCCTATCACAACACCAAGATCTGCCATCATGGTACAACACCGGTATATATGAAGGTATGGTTGTCAGGTATTACTCGAGAATCTTACTTCTTTCTGCTACGATAGAGCCCAGTAACGTATCATGCGCGCGTAGCTCAGCTGGATAGAGCGTTGGTTTCCGGTACCAAAGGTCGGGGGTTCGAATCCCTTCGCGCGTACCACGCGGAATTCAATTAGTAGACGTCGGAACGGCGTCTACTTTTGTTATACTAGAGTCATGAATGAAGAATCCATTAAACAGTTAGTTTCAGAACATACCAACGCCCCAGTTAATCTATTACAAGCTTCTCAATCAAACGAAGAACCTGAATACTGGTTTGTAAGCCTTATCGACGATAGCGAACAACCTTTAGTTGGTGGCGTCGCATATGTAGTTAATACTGAGGGTAAAGTGTTCGAAACTTCTGGTAGTATGCCACCTTCAGCTCGTCTCGAAGCGGCCAAAAGCTGGTTCGCAAGTAACTAGCCGCGTTCTAACTTCGTGCACTAAGCTGTAGCACATCTGAACCCCTCATGAGACGTCAGAACCGGCGTCTCAATTTGTGTTATATTGATGGCATGAAGCAATTAACATTTACATGCAAAAAAGACAGCACAACATTTAAACTCAAGCAAGGCATTACCAAAGGCCAGCATTATGAATTCCAAGAACAGAACCCTGATACTTATGACCAGCAAGTACAGGAAACTCTTGTACAACAGAGCCAGGAATTTGCGGACAGTATTTTTGAGCACGTTCGACAATGCGACGGCGAGGTCGCAGCCGACCATAGCAGTTTCTTAATCGCAGACTAATTTGGTTCTAATTTCGTGCACTATGCTGTACCATCAAGACTTTTCTAGCTAAACCGCTGTTTGTGGAGTTCTAAATATTTACTGGCTATAGTCAGCTCGGCACAATTACTTCTTAAAATCAGTTCGAATCCTGTCAAGTATCCTGTTAACATAATGATAATGAACATCGCAATAGCTACATCTGCCGAACCAAAAGATCGTTATAAAGACATTCAGCTATTGATAGCGGCTCTTGAAGAGATGGGAGCTACCGGTGAAAAGGTAATATGGGATAGACCTGAGGTTAACTGGGCAGCCTATGATGCGGTACTTATCGACTCGACATGGGATTACACCGAAAAGCCCGACACTTTCTTAAAATGGTGTCAAGAAGCTTCTAATAAGAGCTTGCTAGTAAATCCACTAGAGATTATTCGCCACAACTATAAAAAAGAATATCTTTTGACGTTAGCTCAAGCTGGGCTAAATGTGCCACACACTTCAATTATTAAAGCTACTTCTTCCATTGAGCCACATACTTTGCCCAAGAACGCCAGCAAGATAGTAGTAAAACCAGTAATTGGAGCAGGCGGTAGCGATACTCTTTTGTTCGATAACCTTCAAGATGCGCTAGGCTCTTCAGTCTTTATGGATATGCTCAAAACGAGAAATGTACTTATGCAAACTTACGTTCCAGAGATTGAGACATTAGGAGAAGTAGGGGCAGTATTTATAGCAGATAGACTTTCGCACTGCGTATTAAAAAAGCCGGGTGATGATGATTTTAGAGTGCAATACCAATACGGCGGAACGACAACGCTAATAGAACCTCCTGACAATATACAGAATTTATATCAACAAGTAACTGCTGTGCTTAGAGTTAGGCCTACATATATGCGCCTAGACTTTGTGCCAACAACAATCCCCACCATAATGGAAGTTGAGATGGTTGAACCAGATAAATACTTTTCTATATTTCCAAAAGCGGCAAAAATGCTAGCATCGGCACTACTTAATAAGCAGTCTGTTTCGGCGTCATTTTAGATCGCCTATTAGCCAACAGCTATTGTTAGGGTTCTAATCCAGTACGGTAGTTATTGTACTAGACTTGGCAGAGGTGAAACTTCAAATGTTTCATGCCAGCGCAAAAGCTCACTCTTGAGGCGGTTCCAAGCGGAAACATGAAGGTGTACCATCAAGATTTTTGTAAACGCTAGGCTCTGTTTGATTTTGCTGCCCGTGAGGGATTCAGACATCCTTATTGCAATAACTCTTTTAGAACTCTATCTCTATTGTCTAAAAAATCTTTAGTCAGCTACTAGCGTGTACCAACTTCTTACAGATCTTTATAAACATCTCTGCGATGTCGAACTCTAATAATCAGAACAAGTAACTCTGTTTTATAAACCTGGTATACGATTCGATATGCACCTTGTCTGATGCGATAGATATTATTTGAGCCTTTTATTTTCTTAGAGTCCTCTGGAAAAGGATTGGCGCGTAGACCTTCTATTAAGCCCACCACTTTCTCTCGCAGACCTTTGCTTGGAAGTTTGCGTATTTCTTTTTGGGCTGAGCTTTTAATTTTAACTCTATATGAGACCATCGGCTTTAAGTTCTTTTACGAAGTCTTTGAAATCTATAGCTGGCTCATTCTCACGTTCTTTTACGGTTTGTAAGTCATCTAAGTCTTCGAGAATCTGCTCTTTAACAGCATCTTCTACTAGGACAGAAACTGTTTCACCGCTTTCAGCTGCACGAATCCTTAAAGCTTTATAGATTTTGTCATTTATTGTAATTGTTGTACGCATATATATACTCCTCTTGCAACAAACTCAGTGTAGCATATGAGCATCATTGCATCAATATGCTATGAACCTCCTAGAGTCAACTCGGTTCTAATCCGGCTCGGTAGTTATTATGCTAGATTTGGCAGAGGTGATACTTCAAAAGTTTCGTGCCTACGCAGTAGTTCGCTCTTGAGACGGTTCCAAGCGGGAACAAGGACGTGTACCAAAATATTTACTTATTATTCTTGCTTTACTTATTGACTATTGCTTTACTTTTTGTTAAGCTTATCCTATGAAGGCAATTACTCTATCAAGCAAAAACCAAGTCGTGATTCCTAGCTCTGTAAGGAAAAAATTAGGTGTGAAAAGTGGAGACAAGCTTATTGTTGTCCGACTCAGTGACAAAGAAGTAGTTTTAAAAAAAGCGCCAAGCTATGGTGATCTGGTCGGAACGCTGCCTTCTCAGAAACAGGATGCTGTACATCGTATACGTGAACAGCGTAGTAATTGGCAGTAACATATAAGAAATGACCTATCTCGATACAAATATTTTAATCTATCTCATGGAAGGGCATCAGCAGTATGGCAAAATAGTTGCCGAAACTTTAGAAGATTTGACGGTCCAAAATCAGCCTTTAATTACTTCATCAATTACTATAACTGAGTTTTTGGCTGGTACCACCTCATCTAGCCTAGCTACATTACAACAAGTTCCCAAAATGAAATTCATAGCTCTAGATGAAGTCCTCGCAGAACAGGCAGCCAATTTGCAACGAAAACATCATAGTCTTCAAATTGGAGATGCCATTCATTTAGCTACCGCTATACAGGAGCATGCCAACCTTTTCTTCACTAATGATAAGTTCCTGGCAAAAACTGTCTCTAACTACTTAACTATTAAAACCCTATAGCTTTTATATAACCGGCTCTGACTTCATTCACTACGGTGTACCATTACTATAAGCACAATTAATGGCTCCCTTTAGGAGCCTTTTTGCTATTATTACTACCAATGACTAGGCAAGACATTGTTTCGAAGGTACAATCCCTTGACCCGCCCGTGGGTCACTATGTTCTCTTTGGCAGCTGCCCTTTAGCAGCTGCTGGAATCCGAGAGGCGAGTGATAAAGACATGGTCGTGTCACATGAATTGCTAGAAACGCTCAAAGCACGTGGCTGGCGTCAAGTAGTATAGGCTGAGGATAATAAACCGTACGTACTAGATGTGTTTGAAGCCTTTACCCAGTGGGGCGGCAGCTCATACCGCCCCACGCTCGACCAGCTCCTGTAGTCCGCAGACTATTTTGATGGAATCCCGTTTGCCTCGCTCAGCCAAGTACGAGCCTGGAAGCAAGCGTTGGGTCGACCAAAAGATATGCCGGATATTGCTGTCATTGACAGCTATTTTGCGGGGCGTACTGCCTGACAACATATGACGTATTCGCCCTAAAACTTATCGACTTCCCTTATCTGGTTCGATCTTTTCGACGCCGATTTGTTCTTTGCGAATCTTTCGGTCTTCGTTGTGCATACGCTCTTCAGTGTCCTTAGTCATACGCACTCTTTCAACGGGCATTGTTTCTTGGGTAATATCGGGGACCTCTTCTCGCAGCACCATGTCATGCGCTTCTTCAGACAAGCGCGGTCCTTCCATAGCGGCGTCCCGATTAGTATCCGTGATAGGCTCACGTTCAATATGCAGCTTCTCCTTTTTGAGTGGCAAAGTCACCGTTTGATGCTCAGTCACAATGTATTTCTTTAGGCGCAGGTGGGCGTGTTCGCGCTGGTGCTTGTCAACGTGTAGTTGTTCTTCTGACCGCGTCATAGCTGTGTCGGTCGTCGGTCCGCTCGAATCATGCCCCGTATCGGATTTTGCGTCCGTTTCTTCCGTATTACTACCCTCCGGGGATCCAGCTTGTGTATCGTGCGTACCTTGGGCCCTAAAGATGGCATTATAGAAATTAAGCAGTGTTTCTTGATCGGCTTCCGTCAGTTCTTGTCTGGCATCTACCTGCGGAGCCTTTTTTATTGCATCTTTCGGTAACTCCGCTACCAACCCATCGTCTTCCATGTGGACGGCTTCTAAGGGAAGCATTGATTCTTTGCTCCCAAAATAGACCACCAGTATCGACTGCTGCCCACGTAAGCATATCGCTTTTTTCATCTACGTAGAGTTGTGTCACCTTCCCTACTTTTTGGTGCTCAATATCAAACACTGTTTGGTTTAGTAGTGCATCAGGTTGAACTTGGCTCATATATTACCCTCCCCTTGCGTACTCTCTCACCACCTTTGCAACATAAAAGGTAGGCGTCCTAAACTGTTAATACCACTAACAATGAAAGGAGCCTACCATGGCTTATTCTACCAACCCTAACCTACCGAGGGCGAGAGCCCTCGCCTTGAAATTGC
>DASTAH010000019.1:0-13840 GCA_035712845.1 Saccharimonadales bacterium (SeqCode) | reverse complement strand
CGTATCATACGCTCAAAATAGGGAGGACATATTACTATCAGGATTCTTTGAAGATGGTGCTCAAGGTTTTTATGTAGATGTGGGGGCTAGCCATCCAGAAGAAATGTCTGTCACGAAATTTTTCTATGAACGTGGTTGGCAAGGTATTAATATCGAACCAATTCCACGGCTGTATAATCTGCTTAAGCAGAAGCGCCCCAGGGATATAAATCTTAATCTCGGCGTTGCTAAGCAATCTGGTCAAATGCAATTAAGGGAATATCCAAAAGGTGACGGGTTATCTACCTTCTCCAAAGAGATGCATGATCAATATGAAAAGGGTGATTATCGCGATCCGACGATTGTTCAAGATTACGTTGACTATGATGTGCCAGTAGCACCGCTCGCCGATATATTTGAGAAATATAATGTAAACTCGATACAATTCCTAAAAATTGATGTCGAAGGATTTGAAAAAGATGTGATTGCCAGTAATGATTGGCAAAAGTACCGTCCGGAAGTTATATGTATAGAAGCCAACCACATAGTTGAGGACTGGCGCCCACACTTACGAAAACATCACTACAAGCAGATATTCTTTGATGGGCTAAACGAATATTATGTTGACGAAAATAAACCAGAAATTGAGATGCGCTTTTCCTACCCCGAAACCATATTGAGCACGCCAGTCATACCGGTGGCAATCGAAAAGTTGCTCGCCAGTGCTATTCAGAAAGTAGCGGAGCATGAGTATAAAGTCGTAAAAAAAGAACAAGAGCTGCAGGCTGCGTTAGCGCTAAATGAGCGGCTGGCAACTGCAGGCAAAGAATTGAAGCGTAACTTAACACATCTGAGTAGTCAGTATACCTATTTGAAATCGGAGCACGAGCAACTCATAGCTGAGAATGATCATCTGAAGGATAGTCTTAAAGACTCCGACGAGCAGATAGAAACCATACTAAGACATGCACGTTTCCTGGAAGGTGAAGTGGCGCGCTACCGTAGAATACGGTCGCAAATTAGATACCTAATTAAATCGTTAGATGCTGCCGCTTTGGCACAGATCAAACGTCTTGATAGGCAAATGACTCAGGTAGAAATGCCATACGGTCTTGATCTATCAACTATTAAAAGCAGCGACAGGAACAAGCTAATTGCCAGCATTCGACAAAGCGATATCGCTCGACTCTATAGCCCCGAACCTATTCCCACTACGATATACAAACTGGCATATAAAACATATGTAACGCCTACCCGTTTAATTTACAAGGTCATTTACCGAAAAAAGAGCGCAGGGGAGCAAGCCTAGATGTCTACCAAAAGAATGCTATTCGTAGACGCCCAAGTATTCCAAACAGATGCTTGGGAAAGGGGGATTGGCAAATACTCCTATAACTTTTTAAAGTCCTTAGTAGAACAAGATGTGTTCTTTTATGACCGAATATGTCTAATATTTAATACAAAAAAGGAACTCAGTTCTAAAAGAAGAGAAAGCCTGGAATCATTATACGACTTCGAAATGCTATTTCTTGATCTGCTAGTACCCGAAAATTTGGAAGTAAACGACAACCGCAGCTTTGAAATCACCAATCAGCAAATACTTGAGCAAGCAGTTGCCAACCGTTGCGACACAAAGATGAGTGCAGATTTTTTACAATTGGCCCTATTTACATACGAGGCTTATCCAGCCTTTCCGGATACAACAAACAATATACTGCTATGGTATGACCTTATTCCTTATTTGTTCATTGAAAGATACGGCAAATCTCCCCTTTTTGAAAGTTACTTAAACGGCTACCGGCAAATATTCAAAGCTAACATAATACTGACCATTTCTAAACAAGCGGCAGATGATCTAGAAGTACATTTAGGTATAAGCAGGGATAAGTTAGTGCCAATTCATGGCGCACCGATAGATAGGAAAAAACCTATCGGCAAAAAATTCATTAATGATAAAAAATATATATTAATGCCCAGTGGTGATGAGTTAAGAAAAAATAATTCTATGGCAGTAAGGGGATTTCAGGAGTACTGTAAGCGGAATAATAATGAAAAATACGAACTGATAATTACCTCGCATTTTACATCTGAAACCCAAAAAGAGCTTTTTAATATTGAGGGACCTGGCAAAGTAACTTTTGCTGGCAATGTAAGCGAGGGACAGCTTGCAGGGTTGTATGAGCAGGCGGAATGCGTCTTGTTCGTTTCGGAATACGAAGGGCTCGGTTTGCCCGTTTTAGAGGCTGTCCAGTTTAACAAACCCTGCGTTTGTTCTAGTATTGGGATCTTTTTAGAAATTTCGCCAGCGGCATTTTACTTTGTCGATGAGCATGATCCTAGGAGCATAGCGGCCGGTATAAATGATGCGGTCACCGGTAAGCAGTGGTCGAGAAAGCTAGCAGAGTACAAGACGATAAGCAATAAATACTCTTGGTCAGCTACGGCTAAGCGTGCCCTGAACGCGCTGCATTATCTTACCCCGGCAACAAGGAATAATAAAGAGAAGAAAACGATTGCTGTTTTGTGCCCGAGCCCGACGGGCTATTCTGCCATAGGTAAGGTGGTTATGCAACTACACCCATACCTGACCGAACACTTTAAAGTTGACTACTTTGTCGAAGAGGCAACCAGCGGCTTTGTTGCCCAATCAATTAGGGGAAATTACCTAGCAAAGATTGCTAATGTTTACTCAGCTACTGAATTTACGGTGCAGCATTACAAGAAATACCACGCTGTTATTTATCATTTCGGTAACAGTGAATTTCATGCTGAAACGATTAAATCAGCGATGTATCTTCCAGGTGTAGCCATCGTGCACGATACCCACCTATCCGGTTTGTTCAGCTGGGTACTTCGTGAAAAAGGGTATGTCAGCGCTGATAGAATAATTGCCGAAGACTACCTCAACCAAATTAATGCTAGTCAAAAAACCAGCTATCTTACCTCTCTCGCAAACTCGCAACGGGCAATTATTACTCATTCCAAGTATGCTGAAAATGCATTGTCAGATATTGTCGATAGCACGCCAATAGTTAGAGCCAATCTGCCCGTTGCTGCTGCTAACTACAACGTTGTCAAGAATAAAGATAGTGTAAAAATCGGGCTTGCCGGCATACTTGCACCTGTAAAAAACATAGCACTTTTAGAAAAGATGGCTAGCAGTAAAGACTTCGCTAATTGCGAATTCTATATGTTTGGATTCTCGTTACTAAGCAACGAGGAAGTTTTGCGATTAAGTCAGTATAAGAATATAAAATTAAAAACCGATCTAAGCGATTTTGAATTTCAGTCAATGCTTTCACAGCTGGATATTCTAATCAACTATCGCACGGAGTACCACGGTGAAACTTCATTAACGGTACTTGAGGCTTTGCGTTATGGTGTCCTGCCAATTGTTCGTAATGTCGGCTGGTACAGTGAGCTCCCAAAAGATGTTGCCGAGAAAGTGGATCACGAGAAAGAGCTTTTCGCAGTACTTAAAAGACTTATAAAGGACAAAGATGAATTACGGGGCAACGCTAAAAAAAGGATACGCTATATCGAGCGTACCCATAGCTATGACCAATACGCCGCGGCATTGAGCCATACCATTAATCAACTTTTTATTGATAAAAAATTACGCTCGTTGCAAAATGAAAAAATTGTAGCCGCTATAAAGCGTAATGCAAGCAAGGATCAGATAGCGGAACTCATTGCGCGCCCACTCGCCATTAGGGTGCATGAGTCTTTTGGCGGCACAAATAATGGCAGAATAAGAGTCAAGCAGGTAAAAAGAACAAACCAACGGCGCTTCTTTGGTGAAAGAAATAAAGAGTAAGTCATGATAGACAACGAAGCATTTCCAACCTACGCCCAATATAGTGAAGATGTTATATTGTTAGCTTTGCTGCATGGAGTAAAACAAGGTTTCTATGTAGACGTTGGCGCTAACTTTCCCATTGATGATTCAGTAACAAAGCTATTTTATGAAAGAGGCTGGCGAGGCATTAATATTGAGCCGATAAAAAGCGTGTATACGTTACTGGAAAAAGACCGCCCCAAGGACATCAATCTGAATTTGGGAGTTGGATCGAAGGTGGCGACACTTGATTTTAGGGAGTATATGACCGTACCTGGGCACTCTACTTTTGCCAACTTACAGAAAAACAGCGAGAGGGAACTGGAATTTACTGAGTATAAAGTACGGGTGCAGACACTGCGAAGTATTCTGTCGGAACAAAAGGTCAAAGAGATTGACTTTTTGAAGGTGGATGTGGAAGGCTTTGAATATGAGGTTATTGTTGGAAACGACTGGCAACGATTCAGACCTAAAGTAATATGTATTGAGGCTAATCATATTTATAAGGATTGGCGTGTCATTCTGGCAGATAACAACTACAAATTATTCATTTCTGACGGTCTTAATGAATACTACATTGCTTATGAGGCAAAGGATATAACTAATGGTTTTGCGGAACGTGCCGTTCTATACAGAGACCGCGCCATTAAGTACAGGCACCTTAAAGCTTGGAAAAAAGACGTTAGATCGTTGGCGAAGTCGCAAGCACAAGTAAAACAACTGGCAAGAGAAAATGAAGAGCTAAAACGGCAAAACATAGAAGCTGATAAAAAAAATGCTGAGCTACAGCAGCTCACTTTGCAGAACAGGCCGCTGCGTAGCCGCGTGAAACGTGCGGTCTATGGACTTACAGTGGACTGGATAAAGTTTAAGAGGCAAAGTAACTAAATTTCACACGCGGGAGCGCAAGGCAGCACGGCTTAGGAGAGCAGGGCTTTTATTAGCTTAATTGCTGTAGTATCCCAGTTAAGCGTTTGCACTTGTCTATAGCCTTTATCTAAGCGTGCATCCAAATTTTTTGTAGATTTGTCGGATAAAAGGCTGCGAATAAGCTTCTCAATGTCATTGCTGTCATTCGCATAAAAAGGAGTGTCACCGGCAACTTCCCTTGCAGCGGCATTGTCATAACATATGACAGGACATCTATACGCCATGGCCTCGAGTACTGGTAACCCAAAGCCTTCGTAGCGGCTAGGAAATATATAGGCTAGAGCATTCTTATAAAGCCAATTCAGTGTCTGCTCGTCGGTGTATCCTAGGAAAATGATATCATCAAGATACGAAGAATTCTTTAAGGCTGCCTGTATTTCTTCGGTGGCGATATTCATGGGACCTTTCATACTGTCACCGGATAGGACCAATTTGATAGCTACTCCTTCTGCTCGCAAATGATTGAACGCAGTTACTAGGTCTTCAAGCTTGCGCCGGCGGTCGGCACCCCCAACAAATAAAACGAAAGGCGTGCTTGTATCAAAAACAGTCTTTCTCTTTAAATATCCCCAGGCGGTATGGTCATACTTGGCGATAGGTGCATTCATGGCTCCGTCTGTAGTGGGTGGATCTACCCCGAGAGAAGTAACCGTTATGCGATTCGGCTCTATTCCAAAGTAGCTCACAAAATCATTTTTCGTGCACTCGGAATTGGCAAGCAGCAAGTTAGCTTGCTTGATGAGCGCACGGTATTCGTATCGATATAGCATGCGTCGAGCTTGTACTCTTGAGGCTGCTTTCCTTGAAAACCCGCGGTTTCTAGCAGTACGGTAATTCCAAAGATAATCCCATTCGAGTACGTAAGGAATCAGGTCGTGTAAAAATACCGCTCTTTTAATGTGCCTATTGCGCGGTAATGGCATGCCAGGGTCGATTTGGAAATAACAATCTATGTCATGTGTTTGATGTCGTGATAGCCGTGAGTCGCCAAAACGCAGGTCCCAAAGCCTAAGGCAGCGGTTGATTGCACTAATTAGCAAGTTAAGACGACCAGGCAAATGTCGTTGTACTTTTCTTGCCTGACCAAATGTTCGCACTTCATATTGCACGTGGTCTAGCTTTAGGGATGTGAAAGGGTTATTGTCGATATCTTCATAAGGCATGACATAGAAGACGAAAGAATTTTCCTGTAGTGTGGCGTCGGGCAGGTGATTAATAAAATTGCGAAGCACTGAACCAATGCCACGCTGGCTATGGGCGCCCTGCAAGGCCGATAGGTCGATGCCAAGTTTCATTTTTCTAGACCACCTGCAACGTCTAAAAATATTTGGGCGCTGTCTTTCCACGAGAACTCCGTAGCTTTTTTTGGACCGGTAACAACAGTCCGTGCAGTAACTGTCGTGCTGTTTTTTAAATACTGCAGGATAGCTGACCGCAATCCTGCAATGTCGGTACTATCAACCATTTGACCGACTCCCCCGACCACCTCAGGTAGAGATGAATTGTCGGACGTAATGACTGGTACGCCGCATGCAAGGGCTTCGAGCGGCGGCATACCAAATCCCTCATAGTGGCTAGGGTACACCAGCATTTTGGCGCCACTTATAATAGCAGGCTTATCTTCGTCGAGTACGTACTGAGCGGGACGGATAATGTTATAGCCTTGCTCTACTTTCTCGATAATTTTAGAAAATAATTTGTCGGTTTTCCAGCCGCTGACGCCTACCAGAAGCAGTGCGGTATCCTTACGATATGTTTCTGGCAAGCGACAATATGCTTCAACAAGGCTATCGAGATTCTTGCGGGGTTCGAGGTTTGAGAGCGCCAAGATGTAGTTGCCCTTAATTTCGTACTTAAGTTTCGCTTTATTAATCTCTTCTTCACTTCGTCTGTAAAACAAACGCGGGTCAGTGGCTGGAGTTGCGACGATAACATCATTACCGTTCAGATTATAAAAACGTTCAATTTCCGCTTTAGCGTTCTGTGATATAGTTATGACTTTGTTGGTGCTAGCGAGAGACTTTTTTACTTGGGTCGCTAAGAAGCGAGCGTTGCCTTCATCAGAATACTGCCGATGTAATTCGAAGGAGAGGTCGTAAATTACAAGTGCCGACTTACTAAATAGCAAGGGCATATTAACGAACCGTGGAAATATATATGTGCCTGGACCAAACCACAGGTCTATGGGTGGCATTTTCCGTCTGTGCCATAACCCGCTCATAGTCCTAAAAGTAAAAGGGAAAGTACGGTATCCAATATGTTTTAGACCAAACGAACGAAAGCGTGTAATTGTATCGCGGGTAATAAGCACCTTTATTTCAGGAGGTGTTTCGCCGTTAAATTTTCTTTGTTCAATTTGCTCGTCTAGCCCCTTTAGTATGCCCAAAATGTACTGACCAATACCACTAAAGTGCCCATCAACAAGACCAAGTCCCTCTATGTATATTGTCTTCACTGTTAATATTTTACCAAAACTATTCTACAGACGGTTAGTGCCGTTATTTGTATTTGACGCCCATGTTGGTTTATTCGTGCTATTGTAGACAACTACATTACCGTCTGGTTGCATGCAAAGGGTCGATTCACCTTGACCATTAGTATTACTGGACCACAGTACTTGGTTACTTTCACTGTATAGCACCAGGTTGCCATCAGGCTGCATCGCCAGCAATCCAGCCAGCTTTCCTGCAGTCATGGTAGCCCATATAGCCGTGCCATTGTGATAGAGTACCAGGTTGCCATCCGACTGCAGCGTTAGCTGGTATGTTCGGTCGGGGGTTTGCAGTGATTGGTTGACGAACAGTACGCCAGGGTCGATCGAATCGACTATTCGGTCAAGATAGTTCGGTACGGCAACAGTACTGGTAGTCCACAGCGGCGAACCGGAGGAGCTATATATTACAAGGTTGCCGTCAACCTGGAGCGAAAGGTAGGCACCAGGGTTGTTGTATGTGTTGGATGCCCACACTGACTTACCGCTGGCATCGTACTCTACAAGGTTGCCGTCGCCCTGCATGACAAGCTTTGAGACCTGAGAGTCAAAGGTGTAATTAGCCCATGTATGGTTATAGTCACTATATAGCACCAGGTTACCATCCGATTGCAGATTAAGGGTGCTGTGAGTATCAGGCGACAACAAGTATTTACCGACACTAAGTGACTGGCCAGATTGCAATCCTGTGTTTAGATTATTGGTTGCTTGAACAGGGTTAACAACGTTAATTCTGTAATAAAGGCCTGGATCATTTAGCCACGTGACGCCGTCTTCAACCAGATTAAAGTACTCATCGTATGTGCCTGTCGTAGTAGGGGCATGCAGGGCAAAGTTAAAGACGCCTTCATCCCCTGGCGCTACCGTGCTCGAACTAGGACCGACCGGTCGAGCCTGGTTTAGCCAGTTAGAGTCGTAAAAGACACTGCTGCGGTCATCAGGGTTGGATGTGCCGATGTGCAAACTTGACTGATCCCATGATTGGTAGCCTACGTTACGAGCCAATACCTGGACGTAGATTGTTCCACCAGGTGCAACTGTTGGTGTTCCAGTAAGTGGTGTGTCGTGTGTTGAATCCTGATAGGCTGATTGTCCTTCGTATGCCCATGCATAAGGTACGGAAGCTTGGGTTGCCCCAAACCACAGTTGGAAGAAATATACAAAATTGTAGCTACCCGAATATCCGGTAACGCTGTATGGACCTACATAGGGAGTGTAACAATACAGTGATGCTGTCGCAGCATTAGCTATAGTAATTGTTTCTGCAGTACCACCGGAGTCTGCAAAAGTGACTGTATTGCCGGGGTAAAGACCGTTTGAATAAAAACCCGAGTGAGCACTTGAGCAAGGGTAGTTAGCTGCCGGATACTCCCCCATCCAAGAAGTATGCTGCATAGCGCCTTCATAATTGTAGCGTAACGCCCACGAGCCCCAATCCACTTGCGTAAAGAAGCCAACATAACCCGAACAGGAGTTATAGCCCATGGCACAATTTAACTGAGAAGATGAGGGCGTAGGATCTGTAACTAATATTTGCTCTTTTTCAAGCGTAGCTAAAATTGTTCGCGGGCTAAGTCCATACGCCTGAGCGGCATCGTATATAAGTTGTGCGGCTGATACTGTCTGTCCACACCGAGGGTAAATGGATGACATATTACCGCTACAGGCTTCGACATCAGAATAGTTTGCTAGTCCACTGCCAACATTTTGTAAAAAAGCCTGTATATCTGAAGCACTCATAGATCCATTGTTTAAAAATGTAGGGTTATCAATCAAATTGTTAGGATTATAGTTTGGCGTAAACGCGTGAGCAGCTGGCGCAAAAAAGACTGCCCCAGTTATCAGACCCAATGCCAACACTGTAAGCATGCGGCGAAACGTAAAATGCCCCCTACAATAGTTACGAACCAAAATTCACCTCCGCACTAATAATGTTTTCTTCTGCACCCGTTTCAGGATTAGGGCTATAAACTTCAATTTTTCCGTGAGAAGCGTGCGCAGTGAAGTGAAGAGTACCTGAGAATTGCCCATTTACAACATTGAGGCTACCTTGTGCTATCAGTCCAACGGTGTCATCGGTTAGCACAAATTGTACGGAGCTTACTTTTGCTAACCCACTTATTGGCGCGCCAGACTGGATTGTCTGATTATTATAGGGCTGTTGTAATGTAATATTGCCTGATGCTGATGTCATCCAGTGTGATGAATCAGGTGTGTTAGCTGGCTGTTGGCCATTAGTATCGATTGCTCCACCTTGCGGAAGGGCAGTACTTGGTGTGCTGTTAGATTGGTGGGGTACAGGCTTAGAAGGGGTACCATGAACTACTGCAGGCGGTACCTTACTGGCTGCTGAGCTCTTCGTATGGATAATATATAAGGAAACCGCCCCGGCAAGTAGCAACAAAACAAACAGAACTATTAGTGAGAATTTTTTACGGCTGGGGTTGTTTTTTTTGGCTACCATACTAAACCTAAAGTATAAGCATTTTACAATATATAGCTAATGCTCGCAATGGTTGCGACCCAACCTTGTCTGATAAATTACAAAAATACTACATTCGGTGCTGAATATCGTAAGAGTAAACTAGCACTTCTTTTCCAGCCACAAATACGTCTTTTGAAGGGGTTCCAAATTGGCTCAATAACTGCTGCTTAGTACAAACGGGGGGTGAGGGGAACGCAGGGTCAATGACGTAGAAGCTAGATGAGACTGAACGTTTAAAGTTATCACCATCCACTAACCAGAAGTAAGGTACGGTTTTTCCCTGCTGACATACTACTGGCAAAAAGTTAGTTTTACCACCAGAAAGATAGGTATTAATGTCCCCGTTCCAGTAAGAGCCGTAACCTTTAGTAAGTCCCATCTCTTGTATGGAACTTATAAGTGAGTAGTTTACAGAATTGGCACGACTATCCATTGGTGTGTGTTGCAGCCGATGTGCCTCTGCAATGCTCGCGCAAACGTTACCCAAAATAGCCAATATAAGCAGCCCATTCAGTACTAAGCGTTGGCGATGTACAAGCTTGCTGCCAGCGAGCACGAGTAATGCAACAAATGCAAATACCAGCATGACAAAATAGCGATAGGAAGTAATGTCAATTGCGAGCGTACTTACAACGTACACCGTAATTACTAATGCAGCGATAAACCCGAAATAAAGTATCCATAAAGTGGTTGGTTCATCATTGTCGCGCCGTGCTTTGGAGCTCATACGAAGAAGCCAAAGGCTAAAGCCTACAATTAATAGATTGATAATTGCACTTACCGCTGAAATTCCAAACACTTTTTGACCGAAGAAATCAGCGCTAAATATTAGGAGCAGTCCATGCAGCGCAAGAGTAATATTACTGAAGAGTCCGCTATAAGCAACAAACTCAAGGGGATCAGCATACGGTATAACAATGCCCATGAGCGATACTAACTTACTTATAGTAATGGCAAATAACAGCGCTAAAATGCACCACATTACTATCACTAATAATTTTTGGATTGGAATTCGTTTATAAAGCGCGAGAAATAGGAATAATAAGCCAATTGGAATTACGGTAAAGTAAAGAAAATACGGATCATTAAAGATGAGTACACCAGCTGATAGACTAGAAACCACCAGTAATACCCATTGCTTAAATTTCAGACGAGCTGTTCGAGTTAATAGTTCGTTGACCAGCGCAAAAAAGAGAAAAGACATGCCTATTTCGAAACTGCGCAAGTTTGAGTTTAAAAATAGCGTGGCGAATGTTAGACCAAAACTTGCAAGCCATATTAGTGGCAGCATATTAGAGTAAGTTAGTTTGGCACGAACTTTTCTTAGAAAGTACATGACCGCGGTAAAAAACAGAACGAAATTTCCTAGTTCTAGAATATAAGATTCAATAAAAAGAGCACGCCTTGTGGGACCCAATATATGAACTAAAAGTGCAAGTAATGGAGCACGAATAATATAATTATCAGAACCTCCAAGGTACAATTTGTGACCATTAAACGGGCTCCACGTTAGTAATATTGTTTGCCATGAAACATCGTCGCTGGTGTAGGCAATAAAGTGTTGGGCAATGTAAAGATTGAATAGAATTAATGCAACGCACGCCATTAGTACAACGATCCAAGGACGTATCAATCGGTTGTTGAATGCACGTTGAACAAATTGCCGCGGAGGCGTTAATCTCTGAATTACTTGTTCCATAAATTGAACCTAGTTATATCCCACAGTGCTGCTACGCCGTCTTTCCAACCAATTTTTTTACCCTCACTTTTTGTGCGTCCGTAGTAAGAGATGCTTGTCTCACAGATACGCAAATTCTCCTTTTCTTTGGCAATGCGAGCGACAATTTCTGGGTTGAAACCGAATCGTTTCGACTGCAGCAGGGGCGCCTTTGCTCTTATCCAATTACCATCAAACATGATGTAGCAGGTATGGATGTCACTGACGTATAGACCGCTAAGCAACGCAGACATGCGAGTCATGAATTTGTTTGCTATGCTGTTTGCCAAATATACTACACGGCGTGGCGCACCCCCGGAAAAGCGTGAGCCGAAGACGATATCTGCCCGATCTTCACGGAATATCTCGAGCATTTTATTGTAATCGCGAGGATCGTATTCGCGGTCAGCATCCTGGATAATTACGACATCTCCGGTTGACTCAAGAAAACCGCGTTGTAGGGCGGCTCCTTTGCCTTGGTTGTGGGGTTGAAAGATTCCCTTGATTTCTTTATGTTCGGCGGCAAGCTTTTTAATGATAGTTGCCGAATTGTCTTTGGAGTTGTCATCAACGATGATGATTTCTTTCTTTGTATCACCTATGGATGAGGATAGGACTTCCTTAACGATTAATTCCAATGTATTTTCTTCGTTATAACACGGTATAATGATCGACAGTTTAGCGACCTTTTTTATGTCCATAAAACAACCCTACACATTATTAGTTGCTAGCTATTATAAGCTTATTTCTTACGATAAGGTAAGATTTATTGTTGTTGGTGGCTTAGGTTTTGTGGTGAATTTTTGTGGACTCGCAATATTTTTTGATATTTTGAAATTACCTATACTTGTCGCACAGATTATTAGCGCAGAAATGGCCGTGCTGGCTACGTTCGCGGGAAACAATTTTTGGGCGTTTACGCATCATCACCATGTATCGTGGCGCCACAAGATAGTGAAATTTCATGCGAGCGCTATCATGGGACTAGTAATTAACAGTGCATGTGTTGTTCTCTTAGTGCATTTTGCACACCTTTACTATGGCTTGGCACTAGTCATTGGATCAATGGCCGGGTTGGTGTGGAACTATACCTTATACAAAAGATTTGTTTTTAAATCTCAAAAACCCACTGAAACCAGTAATTAAATAACAGATTATTGGCATTACTAGACCATCTGCTATTATTAAAAACGATGATAGTAGTAATAATCGCCGGGGGGTCGGGGACAAGGCTATGGCCGCTTTCGACGCCAGGCTATCCTAAGCATTTGCTAAAAGTAAATGGCGACAACAAATCTTTACTACAAAATACTTACGACCGTGCTAAAAAACTGACCAACAAAATATATGTTGTTTCTGAAGCAGGCCATATACATCATGTAAAAGAGCAATTACCAGAACTATCAGAAGATCATTTTATTGTTGAACCTGCTCGACGTGGTACCGCCAGTTGCATAATTGCAGCTTTAGTTGAAGTTGCTAAATCTAATGACGCGGACGAACCAATCGCTTTCTTAGCCGCCGATCACTACATACGCGATACAGGCGGTTTTGTACACAGTTTCAATGTAGCCGCCGAAACATCAAAACAATTTGCTCGAATCGTATTAGTTGGGGTTGAGCCAGACTATCCGGCTACGGGATTTGGTTATATTCAAAAAGATGGCATTTTAGATGAAAAGCAATTTATATTCAACGTGCATTCCTTTAAGGAGAAGCCCGACTACAAGACCGCAACTAAGTATGTATCGAGCGGCAATTACTTATGGAACTGCGGCTACTTTGTTGGTTCAGTTGCAACATTTCAGGATGCGATGAAAACATTTGCGCCAGATATGTGCGCAAACTACCAAAAGCTTGAGGATGCAAAAGCTGAGAACTATACCAACACCTATCTTAGCTTTGAAAGTATTTCTATAGACTATGCGCTTATAGAAAAAGTAGAGAACTTGCTTGTTGTCCCCGCTAGCTTTGACTGGATGGATCTTGGTTCGTTTGCTGATATCGCCAAGGCAGTGGGTGGTGACGAACAAGGCAATCACATCTTCGGAAATAACGTAGAACTAGAAGAAGTAGAAAACTCATTCGTGGAGAACCACGAAGATAAACCAGTAGCAGTTATAGGGCTTGATAATTGCGTCGTAATTAATACACCTGCAGGTATATTGGTGGCGCGCAAAGACATGTCTCAAAAAGTCGGTGACGTAAGTAAACGCTTACAGCAATAGAAGGGAATACTAATGAAAAAAGTTATTGCTTTTGATCTTGATGACACACTCGCAATCAGCAAATCACCGGTATCGGATCGTATGGCCGGGCTACTCGTACGGTTACTCGATCAGTTTGATGTCTGCGTTATCTCTGGCGGTAAGATTGAGCAGTTTTACAAGCAAGTTGTTG
>DASTAH010000018.1:0-13561 GCA_035712845.1 Saccharimonadales bacterium (SeqCode) | reverse complement strand
TAGCTTGCTCAATGTAGATACAACAAATAGTGGAAATCTGACCATAGGAAATGCAACATCTCCCACTACCATTACTTTTGTAGGAGGGGCAACCGCCAGCCGCCCGGTCAGTCCTACTAAGGGGCAGCTGTACTACGACACTTCCACTAACTCGCTTATACAATATAACGGTAGTAAATGGGTTAGCGCACCAAGGTCTGCTACCCTGATAATTGCTGCTAGTAACTCAAGCCAAGCTGAAAAGGATGCGGCTGACTATATAGCTACTGGCACGGCAGATCAAACAGTGATCAATAATGCTATTAGCGCGCTGCCAAGTTCAGGGGGCACGGTGTATTTAACAGAAGGTACATATTATATTGCCGGTAATATTAGCTTGGGCTCAAATATTAAGTTAATTGGCGCAGGACCAAGCACCATACTTATGCGTGTAAATTCATCCAGCTCCTTCAACTTACTCACCACAGCTGGTGGATCAAGCAATATAACCATTGAAGATTTTACAGTGGATGGGAATAAGGCCAATAACACAAATACCAATAACAACATAGAATTTTTTAACACTACAAACGGTGTTGCGGATAATATAATTAGTCAAAACGCGACTGGTAATGGGTTTTTGATCGGTAGTTTCTCAACCATAACTAATTCTACTCTTCAAAATAATAACAGTGCTGGCATTTACACTTTTTCTAATGCAACTTCTAATTTTACAATTTCGAATAACAGAATTCTTAATAACGGTACAGGTATAAGTACTGTTGCTTCTGCAAGTGCAGCGTACGCGGTAATTACGGGGAATACAATAAATAGTAATGCGGGTGTAGGAATCGTCGCATCGTCATACGAACAAATTACAAGTAATACAATAAATTTGTCAGGCTCTTCTGCCACTCAGGCCATTACTATAGATGGGTACTCTAACACAGCAATTGCTAACAACACGATTAACGATGCTTCTTCTTCCGCTTATACGATAGAAATATCTAATGGTAGTAATAACTCTGTAATAGGCAACTCTATTAATGGGCTCAAACCACTGGGAATAATAACTTTCTACGGAAACCCCGTTAACACGTATATTTCCAATAACACTTTAAGTGGGGCAACCACCCCCATTACCGACCAAGGTACCGGCACAATATATGTCAATCAGCAGGATGGTAGCGGTAACCTAATCAATAAAAGCCAAGGTGGTGGTTTTGTCGTGGGTGCTTCTTCAGCAACAGCTAGCCTTTCTATACAGGGTGGGGAGACTATCAATCAGTTGTCGGCTCCATCTTTGAGTAGTGGTGTTACTAATGTGGGTACGGCAGGCACAACCACATATCGCTATCAAGTCACGGCGCTCGATGGCATCGGGGAGACTACGGGTTCTACCATTCAACAGACTACTACCGGATACTCTACTTTAAGTACAAGTAACTATAATACAATTACCTGGGCTCCAATTGGTGGTGCAGTTCAATACAATATATATCGATGTACCGGTGCAAGCTGTACACCCCTTAAAATTGCTTCGGTGATAGGTAATGTTTCTTCATACAATGACCAATCAGCTGGCACTCCTTCGGGGGGTGTACCTACAATAAATACCACCGGTGGCTTAACTGTTGCTACCTCCATACAAGGCACCACGGCTATTTTTAGCGGTAGCAGCGCTCTAACTGTCGGTAGTACGACAAATACCGGTGTATTAATTTTGCAAGATGGCACAAGCAATAATCGTACCATAAGCCTTATTTCCCCAGCTTTGAGTAGTAGCTACTCTCTCACGCTCCCAACTGTTGGCGTTGCCGGCACCAGCTGTCTTCAAAGCACAAGTGGAAGTACAACATCCGCCACATTACTACAATGGGGCAGCTGTGGATCGGGAGGCGGCAGTTACATTAATAATAATAGTGCGAGTTTAACCACTGAACAGACAAGTGCTAACTTTTTTATACAAGGCGCTGCAAGCAGTGTCACCGCTAAAATTCAAGGTGCTTCTGGTCAAGATATTACAGATTTTTATACAAGTGCAGGTACTTCAGCCGCTGCTTTAGCTGTGACATCTGCGGGAGGATTAACGTTTGGTCAAGCAAGTACGATTGGGACCACACAAGTTACAAGTGGAGTTGGCAATAGTCTAAGCATTGTCGCCGGGCAAGGAGCTAGCGGTAGCGCCGGTGGTAATTTATACCTTAAGGCTGGCGCAAACGGAACAGCGAGCGGAACACCGGGCTCAGTAATAGTACAGGCGAACGGTGGCAATTCCAGCACTGCATTTCAGGTGCAAAATGCGAATGGCGCAACGCTGTTAGCAACTGATTCTACTAGTAATAAGCTCGTTATAAATGGCAATCTTAATTTAGTAGGAGTTACTGCGCCAGCAACAGCGCCAACGCTGAATAGCTACATAGCAAGCGGCGCTCTTACGGGAACATATTATTATGTTGTTACGTATATCACGCCAGCCGGTCAGTCGAGTGACAGTCCTGCGTCAGCTGCGATAACTCCTTCAGCACAAAACGTTATTTTAAATATACCGACAAGTGCAAATTCCTTGGTTACGGCAAGAAAAATTTATCGCGGCACCAGTAGTACAGGAAATTGGTATCTCGTTGGAACAGTTAATGATAATACGACGACAACCTTTACTGACAGCAATACGTCACCTGGTGTTGAGTATGTTAACTTAGATTCTTCAACGGGCATTTATATCAATGGAAATCGTCAGTATAGTTCTGATGCGACTGGTAACATGCTTCTCGGATACGGCGCGTTAAGTAATTTTGCAGGCGGGTATGGTAATGAAGCGCTAGGAAATGCCGCTTTGCAAAGTGCCGTCAATGACAATGAAAATACAGCAATAGGATCATTAGCATTGCAAACCGATAATGGGGGTGACGGTAATACAGCAACTGGATACAACGCGTTACAAGCTAACACAACAGGTTCTAATAATTCGAGTTTTGGTGATCAAAGTCTCCATAGTAACCAGACAGGAAGTCAAAATACTGGGGTAGGTACAAATGCCTTAGGACAAACTACTACGGGCTCAAATAACACAGCTTTGGGCTACCACGCGTTCTATGACAATACGACAGGTTCAAATAATATTGCGATCGGCTACCGAGCCGGAGAATATGACAGTAACAGCAATATTGTTTCGGGCAGTAATCTGCAAAATGCTACTGCCATTGGTTCATACGCGCAGGTTCAGGCAAGCAACACGTTGGTACTTGGTTCTGTTGATACGGCAACACAAATAGTTGTTGGCGCAACTGAGGGCATCAGCACTAACTTATTTGGTGTTTCGCCAGTCGTCGACGACTCAACGTCGACCGGCTGTAGTGTTTCGTCTACGGCGTCGACAACGTGTTTAACATCAGGGACATCACAATATTTTTATGATGCTTCAGGCTTCGGAGCAAATGCTGCAGCTGGAGACATATTCATCGGGAAAGATGCTCAGCAAGCAACTATCACGGCAATAACTTCCTCAAATTGGCTAACGTTTTCTGCTGCTATTAACTATGAAGCCACCGGTACATACTTCCGCCTTCATAAGCCTGGCTTCCAAATTGCGAATAACGGTAATGTGTATACGCAAAATACATCTACAACTGCCCTCCAAATTCAAAACACTGCTGGTCAAACGATGCTTGGTGTAGACACCAGCAGTGGCAAGGTAAATGTCGGTAGTAATAGTGGCATAAATGGGCTTTTGGTTATAAACAGTAGTGCAACTTCAGGTTCTGTCGGATTGACTGTTTCCAGTACGACCTTTACTTCGTACACTCTCACTCTCCCCAATGCTGCACCTACCGCTTCAGGACAATGTTTACAATCTTCGGCAACATTCACGACGCTCACCTGGAGTAGTTGTGGCTCTGGCGGTGGCGGCAGCCACACGAAAAAGATTAACTTAACTGCTGAATATGCGGGATCGGTACTCACCAACTGTACTATTTCAGGAGCGGGCGCCTGTGCTGGTACTGATACTAACAACGGTACGATGACATCAAGTTGGGACAATTCAACGACTGACGGTGGTCCCGGCTATATGAGTTACTATAACTGGACGAGTACTGCGACAAGCGCGCAAACCTACGATATTATGGCGCGAGTCCCAATTCCGAGTGATTGGAGTAGCTGGACGGGAACAAATATGACGCTCTACTACTATGATGACAGTAACACAAATACCGCTTTAAGCGTCCAAGTTGCTGGCTATAACGGAACGACAAACACCTACGATGTTGGGAGTAGTGGCACGATGAGTAGCGTTACGCTCGGTACTGCAAGTAGTTGGAACTCGGCCACCTTCAGCTTAACGAATGCCGATTATGCCGCGGACGGCTATGCCACGATACGAATACGGGTTACTGCTAGTAACAGTAGTAATATACGTATAGGCAATTTGGTACTGAATTATACGAGTGCTTACTAGGGTAGGGGAGTCACAATCATTGACTATGTCTCTAAATGAGAACGCAGTGAATGCGCCTATCAAACGTCGGAAGATCTAGAGTAATAAGATCATTTGAGCGAGGATGAGCATTATGAGTACAAGGGGAAAGATTCTAAAAGTGCTAGTATTATACGGCTAGTTTCTTCCTGTACGCGTACTCAGTAGGGGATTGAATTAACGGAGTGCTATACTTTATTTAAGGAGAAATAAACAAATAAATATGTCGACCGTAATTGCAGTTGTGAACCAAAAAGGTGGAGTGGGGAAAACGACGACGACCGTTAATGTTGCGGCACAACTTGCGAGTGCCAGCAAACCTATCCTAATTGTGGATCTGGATCCGCAAGGTAATGCTACGAGTGGTCTCGGCATATTAAAAGATTCCGCAAAAGTAACGACGTATGACGTGCTTTGCCGCGATGCGAAATTGAGTACGGCGGTTCATGCGACAAGTACACCCGGCTTGTATGTATTACCCGCAAATGCCAATTTAGCTGGTGCAGAAGTTGAGCTTGTAGCAAAAACGAACCGCGAATACGCGTTAAAGCAAGCGCTTGAGGAAAATACGTATTCATATGTATTTATAGATTGTCCCCCAAGCTTAGGCTTACTGACTATTAATGGATTGACAGCTGCGAGTAATGTCCTGATTCCTGTACAAGCTGAGTACTATGCGCTCGAAGGTCTTAGTCAGTTGCTCAATACAATTCAAGCAGTAAAGCAGAGTGTAAACCCTAACCTAGCGTTGCTTGGAATTGCTATAACTATGTACGACAAGCGTACTTCGTTGGCTGATCAAGTGGTTGGTGAACTTACCAACTATTTTGGTGATGGGTTATTTGATACCTATATTCCCCGTAACGTGCGACTCGCTGAAGCGCCTAGTTTTGGACAGACTATATTTGAACACGATAAGTGGAGTAAAGGCGCACGTGCCTATAAAGCACTAGCTGCTGAAGTACGCAAACGTACCTCTTAAAATAGCACGGTAAACAGCTAAACTTTGCCCCTTGCGTATGGTATAGTTATGATCAGTTATGGCCACAAATAAAAAGACCGGGTTGGGAAGAGGGTTTGAGGCACTATTGCCCCAAGATTTCAATCGGGAGCTTGTGCTTGAACCCGGTGAAAAAGTGCAAAAGATAGCGCTCGATAAGCTTCACCCAAACGAGTATCAGCCGCGCGTTCACTTTGATGAAACCGCACTCGAAGAACTTGCATCGTCGATTCGCCACTTTGGTGTCGTACAACCGCTGGTTGTAAGCCCTGATACCCATGATACATATAGCATTATTGCAGGCGAGCGCCGTTGGCGCGCAAGTAAAATAGCAGGGCTTTCGCATGTTCCTGTCATTGTGCGATCGAGCAAAGAGTTGGAGCAACTGGAGATTGCCATACTTGAGAACGTACAGCGTGTTGACTTAAGTGCCTTAGAGCAGGCGGCAAGTATTGAACGGCTGCATCGGGAATTTGGCGCGCGGTATGACGATATCGCAAAGCGACTAGGCAAAGCGCCCAGTACGGTTAATAATATTGTGCGACTCTTGCAATTACCGCAAGCCGCAATGGATGCACTAGCCACAAACAAAATATCAGAAGGTCATGCACGAGCTATACTTTCACTTAAAGAGCAGCCGGAAATACAGCATCGATTGCTCGAGCTTATTGTGGGGCAGCAGTGGAGTGTGCGGCAAGCCGAGCGCTATGTAGCTGCACATAAAGATGGCCTCGACAATGAGCAAACAGCTCACGCGCGAGTACATACAGAAAATCCGGTCACAAAAGCGCTCAGTAAAAAGATCGGTACAAAAGTTTCAGTTCGTCGTATGGCAAAAGGCGGTCGCTTAGAGATAAGCTTTAAAACGGACGACGAACTAACGAAGATTATACAGCTCTTAGACCGTTAGGTGGGCGCAACTCTTGCGCGTGGCGTCTGCAGCGCCGACTTAAAACGCTTCGATTTTATTTATTGGGTAGACGCGCAAGACAAGTTGGCCGATAACTTGGTTAGCATTAATTGGTCCAAACGCACGACTGTCCAATGAGTCTGGTCGGTTGTCTCCAGAGACAAAAAGTTGGTGCGAACCAAGTGTCACATCAACGTTTCCATTGGTAGCGGGTATGTGATTATCTTTGTCATAGGGAAGCGTTTTGTCGGGGTCAAAACCGTTTGGATGGCTAGCATTATATATAGTGTAGTGACCATTGTTAACAACAACGCGGTCACCAGGCAGTCCGATAACTCGTTTAATAAGTTGTTTCGTATCGGATTGTCCGTAAGCAGATAAGCCTGATTCACTAAATACTATTATGTCGCCGCGCTTTGGTATGTAGGCATGTCCCGTTATGCGAGCCCAGGTGCGTGGCACCTTCCAAATAATGAGCTTATCGGCATTCATGAGCGTTGTTTCCATACTGGGGCCATCGACTTGGTAAGATCGAAACACGAAGCTTATAAGAAATATAGCTACACCAAACGCTAAAATGAGGATTCCGATTGTGGAGAAAATTTCATGCCACCAAGACGGCGAGGAGGGTTCTGGTGAATTATTTTCAGTGTCAACAGGCTGACTCATGACAGGAGGATTTGGCTCTTCAGGAGGAAGTTGAGGAGTGACCTGAGTTACCGGCGTGTTGATTTGTGTTGATTCTGTTTTATTGCTTTTGGTGTTGTCATCCATACAAGTCACCACTATAGCATAAAACTTTGTGCAACATGGTGAACTGCTGCATAAATTGCATTAAATAGGGGAGAATGCTTGTAGCGCAAGAACGCTATTTTTGTGTTGTTCTTTTTATGTTTACACCTCTAGACGTAAGCGTTATACTGATGAGCACTACGTGATGGAAGAATACAAACGGCCTCGGCCGCAACACATGCGGCCCTCACTAGATGGGTTTATAAACGGTGGCACACCGGTTGTTCGCCGTTCACCTCGAATTCCTGCAGTTCCCAATGCTGCTTCTATTGTTCCGCAGCAACGTCTTATGTCACGCACCCAAATAAATCGTACGGCTGTGCCTATGGCTCCAAAAAATTCACCAGCAAATCACCGGTTACCGGGGATTGATATGGCGCTTCAAGACGCCATTAACCCGACGCATAATCCAAGAAAAGTTGTTAAGCGCAGTAAATGGCGCACGGTACGCAGATGGACATTCCGTACAGTAGCTCTCATGTTAGTTTTACTCATAGCAGTAGGTGGGTATTTATTCTCACAAGGATTTTTAAATTTACATAAAGTATTTAAGGGCGGTGCAGCCACGGCTGCAGCACTTCAAGCAAACGTTGATCCAAGCCTGTTAAAAGGTGAGGGTTCAGGCCGCATTAATATTTTACTGCTTGGCATTGGAGGCGCAGGTCATGATGGCGCCGACCTTACTGACACGATGATGCTTGCCAGTATTGACCCCGTTAATCACACGGCAGCACTACTTAGTGTCCCAAGAGACCTGTGGGTTAATATTCCAAATAATGGCACCATGAAGATAAACGCCGCATATGAAATGGGCAAGTTTAAGTACTTAGGGAAAATAACAGCCGACAACAGCAACAGTAAGGCTATTCAAGCGGGCTTTAGCTCGGTTGACCCTATTGTAGAAGGCGTACTTGGGGTACCAATTGACTACAATGTGTTAGTTGACTTCCAAGCTTTCCGGCAAGCTGTGGATACCGTTGGTGGCGTAACGATTGATGTACAAAACGAACTGTATGACCCCACGATGGCATGGGAGAACAACTGGAACCCTGTACTCGCTAAACCTGGTGTACAAACATTTGACGGTAAACACGCCCTTATTTATGCTCGTTCTCGGGAAACATCAAGTGATTTTGCTCGTGGTATACGTCAACGTCAAGTACTTTTGGCCCTGAAAGATAAGGCTATGACTCTTGGGGTGCTTAGTGATCCAACGAAAATTTCTGGCTTAATGAGTGCGTTTGGTAACAATGTGCAGACAGACCTTTCGCTAAGTGACGCAGAACGGCTATATTCCATTGTTAAAGATATAGGCAATAGTAATGTCAGCTCTCTGGATCTTGATACCGCGCCGAATCAATTTGTGACCACTGGCGACATTGATGGACAGTCCATCGTTGAGCCAAAAGCAGGACTATTCGACTATAGTCAAATCCAGGGCTACGTGCGCAGTTCGCTGCAAGACGGCTATATTAAAAAAGAGAATGCCCGTGTAGTGGTTCTCAATGGCACTACAGCACCTGGGCTTGCAACCGCAAAGGCTGATGAATTGAAGCAGTATGGCTACAACGTAACTCAGACTGCGACCGCACCAACAAGTGGCTATCAACAAACAGTACTTGTTGATCTAACGCATGGCAAAGATAAATATACGAAGCATTATCTTGAGCAGCGGTTTAACACTACAGCCGTTTCTACCGTTCCAGATCAAGCTATTGCGTCTAGCCAAGCAGACTTTATACTTATACTAGGCAATGATCAAACCGCTACTCTCCAAAATTAGACCAGCCAGCGGCATTTCGCACGTCCTGTATCTAGTATTAAAGGCACTTTTACCATTATTAGTGTTTGTACTTGTACGGCTTAGTTTTGTGCAATTAGCATTAGTAGTTATCGTGCTTGCTAAGTGGCGTATGTTTGCCATGCGTCCCCGATTTTGGCCAGCAGTATTTCGCGCTAATGCAGTCGATTTAATAGTTGGTGTATCAACCGTGCTATTTATGACGCACACCAGTAGTGTTGCGCTGCAATTCGGTTGGGCACTACTGTATAGCGTGTGGCTTGTGTACTTGAAACCGAAAACGAGCAACTTATTTGTTGCCTTGCAGGCTGCGGTAGGTCAATTAGCGGGTTTAAGTGCACTTTATCTATCATGGGCAAATGGACCGCTCTACGGCTTAGTTTTTTTGACAGGGCTTATTTGCTTCTTTGCGGCCCACCACTATTTTGATAGCTTTGATGAGCCCTACGCACGCTTACTGAGTTATTTATGGGGATATTTTGGCGCAGCGCTCGCATGGTTGCTTGGACACTGGCTACTGTTTTACCGAGAACTTTCTCAACCTACACTTTTACTAACGGCGTTGGGATACGGTATGGCAGTCTTGTATTACCTTGACTACCATGACAAATTGAACAGCCCGCTGAAACGACAATTTATTTTCATGATGGTTGCTGTAGTAATAATTGTCCTGGCACTTTCTGACTGGGGCGACAAAACAGTGTAGCGCACTACTCGATCAGTTGCTTATTTTTGCATGTTCGCAGTGTATACATAGTGCAAATATGAGCTGTGGCATAAACTACAGCAATCTCCCAGCTCTCGTCATATAAAATATAAGGCAAAGCATTAACTTCTAGTACAAGGGGGAATCGTGGCGGACGAAGAGCAGCCCAAGCAACAAAAAATTCAAGAGTCAGCATTGCATAGTGTGTCATCCGGTCCGCCGCGACCTAATCGGAGTGTCACGTTGACAATGCCAACCGTGCCTTGGCCAAAAGTAAATTGGAAGAATTTTGCGACACAAGCAAAAACAGCAGCCGTACTTTTGGCATTTGCGGCTGGTCTTATTGGCGGTGTTCTCGGTGGCTGGCTCTCTGGTCACGAAGCCAGTAATGGGGGCACCGTGCTAACGGGAAACTTAAGTAATCAAAAAAAAGTAGTCACCAGCGAAAGTGATCTCATAAATAGCATAGCCAAATCAGTAGGACCGAGCGTTGTGAGCGTAAACGTAGACGTGACAAGCCAAAGCCAATCAACATTTGGCTTATTTGGGTTCGCCCAACCTACCCAAGAGCAAGCAGCGGGGACAGGGATTATACTTACGTCTGACGGTCTAATAATTACAAACCGCCATGTGGTGCCAAGTGGCACGACAAACGTCAGTGTCACGTTAAGTGACGGTACGCAATTAAATAATGTTAAGGTCGTTGGCCGCACTAGTGACAGTAACCCCCTTGATATTGCGTTTTTACAGATAACTAATCTCCAAGGACATAAATTAACTCCCGCAGTCCTGGGCAACTCCTCACAAGTAAATGTTGGTGATGAGGTAGTAGCGATTGGTAATGCGCTTGGTCAATTCCAAAATACGGTGACAAGTGGGATTATTAGTGGTTATGGTCGCAGTGTGCAAGCCAGTGATTCTACCGGCAGTAGCTCGGAAAACTTAAATAATCTATTTCAAACTGATGCCGCAATCAATGAGGGCAATAGCGGTGGACCGCTCGTAAACTTAAACGGGCAAGTCATCGGAATAAATGTAGCAATTGCTGGCAATGCACAAAATATAGGCTTTGCGATACCGATTGACCAGGTGAAAGGACTCATTGATCAAGTGACGAAAACGGGCAAATTCGACCAGCCATATTTAGGCGTGCGGTATATCCCCATAACCTCTGACGTGGCCCAGCAATATAGTCTAAATGTGAACCAGGGAGCGTATATCGCACCTTCGGCGGATCCGTCACAACCATCGGTGGTGAGTGGAAGTCCAGCCGACCAAGCCGGACTCAAAGAGGGTGACATCATTACGAAAGTTGATGGCACAACGATTGACCAGAATCACGACCTCATTACATTACTTGATCAGCATCAAGTTGGTGATACGGTTACGCTATCGGTGCTGCGTGGCGGTAAGTCAATTGATGTGCACGTGACGCTTGGGTCGGTGCCTACGAGCTAGAGAATAGCGGATCGTATGGTCAGCGAGCTCTGAATACTTGGATAAAATCTTCAGAGTTATCAAGCTGATAATTATGCTGGGCTGCAATACTTGTCAGTACTTCATGTTGCGGTGGTAAGGCTTCGGTTAACACATACTGTGGTTTATATGCGAGTGGATCGATTTGTGTAAAGAGATCTCGATACACGTCTAAGCCGTCTGACCCACCGTAGATAGCTATGCTTGGTTCACGCATTGCGGCTGCATTAATACGAAAATTGTCAGGAACATAAGGTAAATTTGCAAGCACTACGGATCGAGTTGGATGGTAGTGCAGGTAAAAGGGCTTTAATAAATTGCCCTTGAGAAAATGAATATTGCACTTGTAGCGTTGGCAGTTCTGTTCCGCTACGGCTAATGCGTCAGTATCCACATCCGTTGCCATAACCTCTACATCGCTCAGTTCTAGCTTCGCGGTAATAGCGAGCGCACCACTCCCGGTACCAACATCAATGATCGTCGTATTTTCATCTAAGGGCAATTTTTTAAGGAGATCTATCATTGTCTCAGTTTCAGGGCGTGGTTCGAGCACTCGGTGATCAATATAAAATTCCCGTCCGTAAAACTCAGTCTTATTGCGGATATATGCCAATGGCTCATGACTCGAGCGACGCTCTAGCATCAGATTTAGTACTGTATGCTGTTCAGTGGTAAGTTCAGTTTCCGTATGCGCCAAAATCCATGCACGATCATACCCAGTGACATCTTCAGCAAGAACAATGGCATCAAGGTGTGCGGTGGGAATTCCAACTCGACTTAATAGTGCGTGTGCTGAAAGCAGCCATTCGCCAATTGTTATAGCCATATATCTATTATGCCTCAGTTGGTAAATAACAAAAGTGACTAATTTTCTTGGCTTATGAGCTCGTGTTCCGCTTGTTGAAGCTGTTCCATGAGATCGTCGATTTCGCCATTGAGCGCGGCGGGTATGTTACTGCGGCTATATCCAATACGGTGGTCGGTGATCCGATCTTGGGGAAAATTATACGTACGAATTTTTTCGGAACGATCACCACTGCCTATAAGTGCGCGCCGTTTGTCGGACAGATCCTTTTGTTCCTCTTCTATCTTTATTTGGAGTAGGCGCGCGCGGAGAATACCCATGGCTTTTGCTTTGTTCTTAATCTGGCTTTTTTCATCTTGGTTTGACACCACAATACCCGATGGTATGTGGGTAATTCGTACGGCGCTGTCAGTTGTATTAACTGACTGACCCCCATGACCACTGCTGCGATACACATCAATACGCAAGTCATTCGGGTTAATGTCTATGTCCGTTTCTTCTGCTTCCGGAAGTACCGCTACGGTTGCCGTAGAGGTATGAATACGCCCCTGACTTTCCGTGACGGGGACACGTTGTACGCGGTGTACGCCAGCCTCGAACTTTAAATTTTTATAGGCATCAACGCCACGAACCGCAAAGGTGATTTCCTTGAACCCACCAGCTTCAGAGGGGCTCTCATTTAATAGCTCAATCTTAAAATTGTGCGCTTCTGCCCAGCGAGCGTACATACGATACAGATCCCCGGCAAATAATGACGATTCGTCACCTCCGGCTGCAGCACGAATCTCCATGATGACATCGCGTTCGTTATTAGGGTCCTGCGGGGTTAGTTTTTCAATAAGCTGCGCTTCATTTTGTTGAATTTTTGGTCCTAGATCTTCTAATTCGGCGTACGCCATCTGTTGTAGTTCATTATCTTCGCTGTGAGTTAGTTCTTCAGCTTCACTTTTGGCAGTCTGTAAACGCGCACGGGTGTCGAAAAGAGAAACAAGTTCATCAAGCTCCGACTTGCGCTTGGCGAGCCGCGGATAATTTTTATCACTAAATATTGAAGCATCCTGGAGCTTTATATTTAGCTCTTCTAGTTCAGTTCTAAGGGCACGTTCTTTGGTATCCATATGTTATTGCTCAATTTACAGTATATACGTACGCATATAAAAAACCGTCCGAATACATATTCAGACGGCTATATGAACACTACTTATTCGTTAGCAGCGCTTTTAGCAGCGGTACTTTCAACTTTGTCAGCTGCTTTATCTGCTTTAGCGGCGCGGCGTTTCGCTTGCTTTTGGGCAGCTGCAGCGCGTTTATCGCGGGCTGCTTTACCGGCAGCGGCGCGAGCTTTGAACTTATCTACACGACCTTCAATGTCTAGTACGCGCTCTTCGCCTGTATAGTAGGGGTGAGAGAAGGCAGTGATATGTACTTTTACCAAAGGATATTCATTGCCGTCGTCCCAGGTGGTTGTTTCATCGGCTGCAATTGTGGAGCGGGTCAATATACGCTGACCATTGTTTAAATCTTCAAACACAACGTAGCGATAATTTTGGGGGTGTAACTCTTTCTTCATAGTCAGTTGACCAGTATACACATCTGTTACACTTTGGTCAATGGTATA
>DASTAH010000017.1:0-9150 GCA_035712845.1 Saccharimonadales bacterium (SeqCode) | reverse complement strand
ATAAGACACTTGGCTGCACGATCATTATCGTCACGCACGACCAGGAATTGGCGCGTAAGTGCCAGCGACGCATTCGTATTAAGGACGGGAAGGTTATGGCCTCATGAATCTCATCGATATTTTTCGTCGCTCGTTACGGAGTTTAGGCAGCGCCCGAGCACGCACCTTACTCACTGCGTTTGCGATTGCGGTTGGCGCCTTTGCCCTGACCATGACCTTAGCAGCAACCAACGGCGCTAATAACTACGCCAGCCGCGTGATTAAAGATAACTTTGACCCGAGCGAGTTGATCGTCAGTGCTAATCAAGATCTGTTCTCCGCAACTGACACCTCGACCCCGCAAGAATACAGCCCAAACGCGACCAGTGTTGTATCGCAGGCCGGCGTGAACAGGCAAATTGATAGCTTAAGTGATACGGACGTCAATGCCATAAAAGCAATCCCTGGCGTCGAGTCGGTGCAGACAAATACAACCCTCAGTGTCCTCTATGTCACCCGTGACGGGGAACGTAAGTATAGTGCTACGGTGCAGGCGTACGACAGTTATAAATCTCCGCCATTGCTCGCCGGAAGCCTAGCTGGGACGCTCGCGCCCAATGCGGCGGTACTTCCTGAAGACTTCTTATCAGCACTCGGTTTTCGGTCGCCGCAGGAGGCAATCGGCAAAACAATTCGTATTACCGTTCAACAAAAACAAGATCAGTCCCAACTCCTCTCTGCCCTATTATCCGGAAACAGCGCCGCTGTACTGGCCGGTCTGCGCGCGCCCAGCCAAACAGTTGAAACAAAGTTTGTGATTGCGGCTGTTAGTCAAAAACCCTCGGTCCTCGTACAGCCCGGTGCTGAACTCTACATCACCCTGGCGCCGAGGGCTGTTGCCACCCTCGCCGATACTGCCACCCGAGGCACGGACAGCTACCATAAATACCTTACCGTCTATGCTAAGGTGACTGATGGCACCAATCCTGCAAAGCTTGCAGCGGTACAGGCCAAGGTTAAAAAATTAGGCTATGGTGCGCAAAGTGTGGTCGATACGCAAAAGACTATCACGCAAATAATTACTATCCTACAAGGCATCGTGTTGGTCTTTGGTCTTATCGCGATTGTAGCCTCGATTTTTGGGGTGGTGAACACTATGTATATTAGTGTCTTGCAGCGCACGCGCGAAATCGGCTTAATGAAAGCGTTAGGGATGCGTAAACGCACGATAACGTTGTTGTTCTTACTTGAAGCAGGTTTGCTCGGTCTTTTAGGGGGCCTTATTGGCGCTCTTGCGGGCATCACGATTGGTGTTGCGCTCAATCCGACGATTTCCCGGCTACTGAGTATTGGCGATGCCAGAATCTTAGCATTTCATGCGACGCAGATCATCGGCTTGCTCGTTATATTGACGGTGATAGCCATGATGGCGGGCATATTACCGGCTCGTAAAGCTGCTCAGTTAGACCCCATAGAAGCGCTGCGCACTGAGTAGCGCATGAGCGTTTGTTAGGCGTTATTTTCCGTGTTGTTGCGCATATTTTGGGCACGATTTTTTGTCCTGATTTTTGCTTGCTGATACTCCTGCTGCATCTGGTCGCTTTTCTCTTGGGCATTGTCGTAAGCTTGCTCCAAGATGCGCGCAGCTACATCGCGGCCCCCTAATCCAAAGGCCAGTGCCAGTCCCAAGGCCACGGCGCCCACGAGTGCGGCGTAGGTTATATTGACGATATTACTTGCAATGTGTAATTGATCTAAGATCATGAAGATGGCGATCGGCATGATGATAGCGGGAACCACGGCTCCCACCAGTTTAGCGAGCGCACCCCGACCGAGCACCTTTGCCACGAATACTTCAGCCCCGGCAGTAATAGCACTGGCTACCAAGAAGATGAGGATAGACGCAATGACGTTCGGAATATAGCGGTATATGCCGTTTACAATAAGTGTTAACGCTGGCACACCAAGGCCAGATACGGCAAACAATATAAAGCCGATAAAGATAATCCAATAGACGAGCTTCGCCATAAACTCGGTCGGATGTTCAATAACGCGGGTGACGTAATTACCGGCCGGTGAAAGGGTGATGGCCCGCTCAAAACGCAGTTTGCGTAACAAAGTACGGGTGATTTTTTTAGCAATCTTGGCCAATATCCAGCCGACAAGTATCAGTAAGATAAAGCCGAACACCGCCGGTATAAAACTGAGTAGTTTATCCAGTCCGTTTTGTAGGGATTGGGTAAAATGGTAGCCGCTGGCAATTTCTGTGAACATGTACACCTCCATAGTTTGGTAATCGCTGTATTATTACCCGGTAGGTAGCAGGTGTCTGTTTGAAATATTACATAATCAGATATAGTTACACGCAATAGTCACAACCGGTATCGCACTTCGCTTGTGCGTAGCTCCTATCGACAGGGTAGTGAGAGTTGCGTATAGTTAGACCGATGAAGCTTACGCTCCACCGCAGCCGTCGCTCGCTCCTCAAAGCGGCCATCATTGTCGTAGGTATTGCGGCCATTGCTGGCGGTGCAGCCCTCGTGAGAGCGGCGAGCACCACGAAATCAGGACAGCACACCCTCAGCACTGCAGCTGCTCAAACTGCTTCGGCTCACGTCGCAACAACGATCAAAGGGGTTCCCATTGAGTCGACTTCCTACTATGCCGTGTCTCTCACCAGCACCGATCCCTCAGCCATAAAACAGTACTATGGAAAACTGCAAGCAATTGGCACTTCCTATCTGCGCCTCACCCCGGCTTATTACAGTGACGCGTCTGGCAAACTTGTATTGCTCGGCAGCGAACTACACGCTCCAGAACCAGTCATGTACATCCATGCCGATAAGGTTGCCTCACTCGCAAAGTTGGCTCCCAGTGGTACGCAGTATCAGGCGATACAATCCTTTCAAAAGACAACACCGATCCCTATCGTGCATGATGCCACCGCAGCCGAAACGATCGATGCCTATGTCAAACCAGCGCAATACCAGGCGGTGTTCTTTGACAATGGCACCGTATTTTTTGGCGCGCTTCACTCCGCAACCTCTAGCCAGTTATTCACCAATAGTTCACAGGTGTTTGCCTTCCAAGAATCGAACCATCAAGTGAATCTCGTGAAAGTACCGGTATCAGCGCTTGCCAGCTATAATACGGGCCACATCATTTTTTGGGAAAATCTTGCGAATAGTGGCAAAGTGTCCACGGCAATTACCACGTATCTGCACCATAGCTCGTTATAGCCCATCTGCTCCGTGTGCTAAAAGTTACACAATAAGTAGGTAAATAATCACAAAATCGCAGCGCATGTCAGCGGTATGCTAGGACGCATAGGGAGGGCTTTCTAGCATGAAGTATAAAATCATAACGACACCAAACAGTAATACGGACATTGAGGCAGACGACGTGCAGGCTCTCGTGGAACGCGATTGGCAGAAACAAAAAAGTGAACGCAAACTCATGAAACAACGACACGAATTTAACCATTTGCATAGAAATGTATGACCTACGCACCTGATGCCGAGCCGGCAGTTGCTGGTGCTTCACGATTCGCTTTAGAGGGAGGGATGAGTACCGAGGATAGAGCGCTTCGCATTTCTTTTATGCATCAAGTTATCGATCAGTATTTGAAAAATGAGAGCACGCAGGGCGTGATTGATGGTTATGAGCGCAGTATGTTAAGTGACATTTACCGGGCGGCCCATCGCTATCTCACCTATATCCAGCAATTGCATCGCACTCCCGTTGACGTATCTGCTGATTCGATGCTTCCGTCAACCCAGCTGACCATCGTCGACACGGAAATCACCAGCCAGTCTTAGACGGCTTTCGTGTGGGTTGCGACGTAATGCTCAAAGTTTCTGGCGCAGGTTGCGTTTGCATACTTGACGGTGAAATCATGAATGCGGGTGTGGAGTACCACCGTCATAAATGGCCCTTGCCGAATAAGTCTGAGCCCGGCAATGACATGGTAGCTAATGCTATCCATAATGCTGAACAGAAATTTTTTATCGAGATAGATAATACGTTCATTGGTAGCAACCAACATCACTGAACCAACCGCGGCTTCGCCGTAAACGACGCCGCCAATGTGTTCGGTAGGACGAATAATCCGGGGCAAATAGCGGGTTTCACTTTTATGGAGCCCATGGCTGGTAATGCCGGCAGCAATCAGCTCAAGATGGATACGCATAACCGGATCATCCGACGGCGAGGGCTGGGAAGGTGAGTGCGGCATATACCCTGCGTTACTATCCATAACTCCCTCCTTTGCTGGCGCAGTACTATGTATAGGTACTATGCCCTAAAAACGTCGTGATGACTGTTACATCGATCACAGGCGTGGCGGTGTGGTGTGTCGAATGAGTGGGCAGTAGGGTGGGGCGCGTCTACATCTCGCGTGATGACACGGCACCCGTTCGTCTGAGGCGTGAGATAAAACCAGCTACGAGCACGAGACCAACTCCAGCCCAGGCAAGTCGTCCAATGCCGTGCTTGAAATCAGTCCCTAAAAATAAGACGTGAAAAAACACCATAACGGCGAGTGGATAACTTAAGTAGTGTAACCAGCGCCACTGTCGCTTGTGGGTCTCAATAATAAAGAGTGAACTCACCATAATTATCAGTAACAAATACGCGCCGAGTATGCCGAGTGCGTTATATAGCGACCCAACAGACATGCCAAAAATCGTACTGTGTTCATAGTGCACACTAAACGGCACGAACACATTGGTAAGAGAGTAGGGTGCAAATTTATCAATAAGCAAAAAGCCAATGTGCGCAATCGTTGCTAAGGCCAGGGCAATCGCGAGCGTGCGATGCAGTGCCCATGCCCGAAGTGGTTCTAAAAATCGATACGTAAGTCCGGTGACCATACCGATACCAGATAGCGTCACCGCTCCCAGAAGTACCACGGCAACGACTCCCGCCGCGCGAACCACGTACCAAGGCCACGAGAGACTCAGTGAGGTAACGGCAACAAGGTGGATCATGCGTAGCTCCTGATTCTCTGTAGTGTAATACCATCTCCCAGGACGTGCACATGTTGACTATGCGGTGTTTGAATCGTTGTTTGCAGGAGGGCGGCACACCCGCGTTCTGCAAGGAACGAGGTAGCTTCTGCGACTCCCAGCACAACGGCACAACTGGCGTAGATATCGGCATCCACGGCGCGCGAGGCAACGACACTTGCAGTTCGAATATCAGAACGGGCGGAAGTCCCGGTACGGGGATCAATAAGGTGATGCCAGGCGTGGTCGCCCGTTGAAGCGCCGCGTTTTGTAACGCCAGAAGTCGCGAGCGCCACACGCATTCCGTTTTTGTTCTGCACTCCTGCAATGCTCCGTGTGGGGTGATCAGCCGCAGCGATGCTGAGCTGCCATTCCTGTTGGGCGTCATCCAGTCCTTCGCAGATAATGTCACCGCCCAGGGAAAACCAATACCCCATAACTTGTGCCCCATCTATTGATGCTGCAAGTTCATCGAGGAGATACCCCTTTCCGATACCACCAAAATCTATGGCAGCGTCTGCCGGAATGCGGGCGGTATGAGCGGAAAATTCTATGGTATCGACACTGTGTATGCGGCGCTGCCGGTAGTCAAGCTGCGGGTCAAAGTGCTGAGGAGTGGGCCATGATCCGACGTAGCCTGTCTGCTGCAATGCCGGTAATATAAACGGGTTATATACCCCGCGTGTGTCCTGAGCTTTTGTTCGTGCCGCGGTCAGGAGTTTCTGAAACGGTTTTGATATGGGGGTGAACTGACCAGCTCGAGCATTAAATTGGCTGAGTTCGCTATCGACGCGAAAGCGACTGAAACGGGTCTCAAAGTCATCAATGAGCTGCCACAAGCTGTCGAGGAGTGTCTGCCCGTAAGCTTCGTCATTAACCACAATAGTAAGGAGTGCAGTAGAACCGAGGGCATGTTTTGTTTGTTGGAGTAGCATGATTACGATACGGTAGACACCGGAGGTTGGTAGGTTGCAGGAGTAGTTGCCTGGTTGCTTTGCGCAGCACTGCTTGGAGAAGGTGAAGTAGTTGTGGACGCAGGTGCCGATGGAGCAGCTGCCGGTGTGCTTGGGGCGTCGTCAGCTGCCTGGCTGGTCGAATTTGCAGAAGCGGTGCCCGAGCTGACGGTTTTAGTGAAATTGGCAACCTTGGATTGGGCGGATTTAAACAGTGAGCCGGCTGACAATGCGCCGACGCCGAGCAGAATGCTGGCAAAGGTTGTGGCGTAAATGAGTCGTGGCGTTCGTTCGCCGACTTTCGTCGAACTCCCCGGTCGTTGCCCAAACGCCTCCATAATAACGCGATCGGGTTGAACACCGAGTGCCTCTAGTGTGCCAGAAAGGCTGTCCATAAAGCGGGGCGGTCCACACAAGAAAAAGGTTGTTGTCTCATCTGACTGGGCAATGGCGCGTGAGAGCAGGGGCTCGTCAATACGACCAGTAACAACCGTCGTACCGTCAAACCGGTTTGATACCGGCTTATGACTGAGGACAAACACCACCTGAAGCTGAGGGTTTTGTTGCTCGAGCTGGATTAACTGCTCCGCAAACGGCACATCTGATTCGTCACGACAGCTATATATTAGCGTCGTAGGAATGGTGAGCTGGGCATGCGCCGCAGCGCGAAGCATGCTCATAAAGGGTGTTATGCCAATACCGCCGGCAAGAAGTACCAGTCGTCGATCATACTGGGGGTTAATCGTAAAGTCGCCGAACGGTCCTTGCAGATACACAGAGTCGCCCGGTTTCAATCGGGCAAGCTGGGCCGTGTACGCACCGGTAATCTTACAGGCAATCTGCACCCTGTCAGTGATGTGGGGTGGGCTTACTAAAGAGAAGCACCGGACTGCCGAACGACGACCATGCTTTTTAAAGTGCACCGCCGCATACTGACCTGCTGAAAACCGAAATTCTTTGCCGCTCACATTTCGCAACGTCAGCAATACAACCGTGGGGCTGACAAGCTGGCTGGATACAAAGGTGTGCTTAAACATGTCCATACCCTAACGAGCTAAGCTTAGAATAAGGTTAAGGATTTAAAGATGCAGGCATACCGGCAAGGAGTCACGTACTGGACGGTGTAGCGCTGCTAAACCGGTAAAGCTTGGAAGATTTAAAATTGACAAAAGAGCAAAAAAATGTATAATGCATAGTGTTGTGATCACAAACAAACATTTAAAAATAAAATAGTACATATAGGGAAGCAATCGTCATGAAAATAGGTAGAACCGTAGCCTTTGAATACGCTACAACCACGAATCAAGATATACTCAATATCGATAAGATTTTGAAGAAACTATAACGCAGCGTCATGCGGTGTATCCGCATACATAAAAGCCCGGTATTTTAATAAACCGGGCTTTTATTATAAGTGCTGATTGCTTATGAATTAAAGTGTGGCGCGTTGAGGCTGTGCCCAAAGACCGGACCAGAAGCGGTGCGGCGCGCCTTTAGCTTCGCAAGTAGTACTTCGCCTAAGATTGCAATGGCAGTAAAGACGGACATCGTTTCAGTTTTGGGCTGAAGCGCGCCGAGGGCGAACAGCAGCGAACTTTCAAATACGACGAACATATCGAGAACGGAGAGGTAGGTAGCCCGGAGTCCAAGCAGGGTTGGTGAATTCAGCATAATTATAAGTAGTACAAAGCAGGCGATCGAGCCGAGGGCGAGAATAGATCGGAAGTCTAACCAGCGCGACAATGGTCCCGTTACCGTAAAAACAGCGAGCGCAATACTGATACCAATGACAGCAAAGGAACTGTCGAGTCCAGCAAATTTAAATAGTAGATGTGGGTCTATAAGGCGTACAACGCCAAGTGCTAAAAGTGGTAAGCCAATTTGAAACAACGCCTTGCGCATAGCAGGTCCTCCAATTACGTGATGTTGTAAAACAATATAATTTACTGGGACTCAAGATGCTGTCAAAAAAATTACAAACAGCAAAAAGTACCAAATATCATCTTTGCATTTGTCACGCGATGCAGAGAGCACCCTTAAAACTGATCTAAGGCGGCGGTGACGTTCTCTTCTATACGTTCTACGGCATTGCCGTAATCAGCAGGTACAAAGGAGGTGCCGGTCAGTATTTCATACAATTCAATGTAACGCTGGGTCACCGATGCAACAAACTCGTCAGGCAGGTCGGGGAGGGTTTGATCAGGCTGACCATTGTAGCCGTTATCAACAAGCCAAGCGTGTACAAATTCTTTTGAGAGATGCACAGGCTTGGTACGTTTGTCGCCACCAATGTAGGCTTCATAACTGTCTTTATAAAAGTAGCGCGAAGAGTCAGGGGTGTGTATTTCGTCTATGAGAATGATGCGACCATCAGTAATACCAAATTCATACTTCGTATCCGCCAGTACCAGACCGCGAGCGGTCGCCATTTCTTGTCCGCGCGCAAACAGTTGCCGCGTATACGCGCACAGTTGCTCCCACTGTGATTCGGTAGCGAGCCCCATCTCAAGAATCTCAGCTTCGCTTATGTTTTTGTCGTGACCGTTATCTACTTTTATTTTTGGCGTCAGTATCGGTTCCGGGAAGCAGTCATACTCGTCCATGTTATCGGGCATCGTCACGCCGCAGAGCGTCCGAGCACCCGTCTGGTACGCGCGCCATGCCACACCAATAAGACTGCCGCGGATGACCATTTCTAGATGAAACGGCTCAGCTTTGCTGCCGATGCTGGCATTTGGATCGGGAACCTCAAGCAGCCAGTTGGGAACAATATCATTGGTGGCGTGTAGAAAGTGGGCTGCCAGCTGATTTAATACCTGACCTTTATAAGGAATCGCACGAGGCAGAACCGTCGCAAAGGCGGCAATGCGGTCAGTGGCGACGGATACCAGAAAATGATCACGGATCGTATAGACATCCCGTACTTTCCCATGATACAGACCGGTTTGCCCAGGAAAGTAATAGTCAGTTGTGGTAATCGTTGCGTCACTCATACCCCTACATTGTACAGGACCGAGAGAGACCCTATCAGTGTGAGGATGTGGAATCGGAACCCCACGGCGCAGGGTCTTTTGGTACGTATGCTGCGATGCGACCGCAGTTTGCTAGAATTACAAGCATGCACTCTATATTTCCCCTGGTGCTGATCGGCATATCGGTCGGTCTCAGCAACTTCGCAGCCTCAATCGCCATTGGCTTGAGTGGTGTGAATA
>DASTAH010000016.1:0-26215 GCA_035712845.1 Saccharimonadales bacterium (SeqCode) | reverse complement strand
AGTCGCTCTACCAACTGTTGTTTTGGTGTGCCGTTATTATCCATGGTTTTTATTTTAGGCTTTACACTCAAAGTATCATAGTTGCTTATGCTTGGCAACAGGTTTCGATCGATGAGTGAATCTTCATACTCCTGCTTGTATCTCTGGCTGTCGCACATATGCGTTATACGTTCTTTACAACAGCTGCTTCAACCTGTTATAGTCATCTCTCGAAGCATTAAAATTTTAAAGGATGACTCATGCCCATTATCAAATCTGCAAAAAAACGTGTACGTGTTGCCCATAAAGCTGCAGTACGAAACTCCAAAACTAAGCGATCATTAAAAGCTGCACTGAAAGCATTTGCGGCAAAACCATCGAGCAGTAGCCACTCAACTGCCCAAAGCAACATTGATAAAGCTGCGAAAAAAGGCATTGTTCACAAGAACAAAGCCGCTCGCATGAAACGACAGGCTGCAGCGAAGGCCAAAGCCGCCGGTGCCAAGCCAGCTGCCAAAAAGGCTGCCGTGAAGAAAGCCGCTCCTGTTAAGAAAACAACTGCCGCTAAAAAACCCGCTTCGAAAAAGCCCGCAGCAAAAAAGTAAACCATGGCTGAACAGCCACCTAAAGCAAACGAAATTCTCAATGAGCTATGTGAGGAATTTCCAGATGCTGAAATGATACAGATACGTCAGCAACTCAACGCTGAAGATTTCGAGAACCAGAAATCCAAGCAATTATAGTATCCCATTAAAAGTGGTGCCATAGGTGTTGTCTGGGCAAACGCCGAGCATACAGAGGTTGTACTTACGCAGCGAACAAAACCGCATCGTGGCTGGGCCTTGCCGGGCGGCCGTGTAGAGCTAAACGAAAGCTTCAGTGAGGCATTTCTCAGAGAAACACAAGATGAAACGTCTGTTGCAGCTCGCCTAATACGCCCGTTACAAATTGAAGAGAAAGTATTTGTCTCACCGGACGGTGAAGAATTGCCTTTTGTACTTGCTTCATTTATAGCAGAAGCCCTTCCGGGACAGGTTACGGCCCAAACAGAAGAAGCGACAAAGGAAGGGTTGAAGGTGGGCGTATTCTCTATACACGCTCTACCTCCCGATGAAGATATCGACTTGCAAGACAAGGATAAAATACTACGAGCGCTCTCCAGTTCGATTGAGCACCGCTAACGTAAGTAGGTAGTGCTGTAGCGCTTCGTCAATGTCAATACCATCACGTTTGCTGCGCACATCTATCGTGAGAAGATTTTCAATGTGCTTTTTAAGCTCGGCAATAGTCATGTGACGAGCAATGCCAATGCTTTTTTGCACAACGTACGGACTAAGGTGTGCTTCTTTTGCTATTTGTGCGGGGGTACGATCCGCCGCTGTCTTGATAACTGCGAGAACATGAAGCTGCCACGTCAGCATAGCGACTATTTGGAGTGGTTCAACCTTGAGTTGTCGCTGCTCATGGTAGAGCTGTAAGGTGCGCTTTGCGTTGCCAGCAAACGCAGCTTCCAGAAGTTGGAAGACTGTACTCTGAGGTGTTGGCTCGGTGAGCAAGTCAATAGATTGGCGACTTATTTTTGTGTCATGCAACAATAATTTTTCCAGCTCATTAGCGAGTAACTGTTGGTTCGGACCTATCCGTTCAAGTAAGTATCTGGCATCGTTTGATGTAATTGTACCGCCCTGCTTTTTTGCAGATTGAATCAACCACCTACTAAGGCCGTTGAAATCTAACTGAAGGAATTCCTTAAACTCAGTGTTTTTTTTAAGATACTTATAGTAATTCAACCGTTTATCAAGTTTCGGCTCAACAATGACTACTTCCGTCGTTTCAGTACTGTCATTGAGGAGTGCTTCAATCTCATCAACAAATTTTTTATTGGCACTTGGAATGCGCAGTACGACTAGTTTTTTACTCACTAAGAACGGCAAACTAGTCAACGACTCTTGGATGTGCACAAAATCTGCTTCTTCACCGTCAATGCGCTCCACCGCTAGCTCACCATGGCTGGCTATAAATCCGCTGACAATTGCATTCAGCTCTTGCTGTAGCGCCCAACTATTGTCTCCTGTCAGCGTTGTAATCACGCTCCTATCTTATCAATAAACTAGGAAACAATACTTAAATCGAGCAAAAATGTGTCATTTGTTGTACTTGCAACACCTTCAACTCGCTTCGCATGCCCAGGAATCAAATGCGGGGCTACGTGAGCAGCGAATGATTCTGCAACATATTGTTGCTCATAGGCATCAACTATGCTTGTTCCGGGCGCGAGTACGGGCCATGTAGTATTCGTAAAGGTATTAGGATTTTGCGCTACTTTGTCTTGTTCAGACATGTGTAGCACAAATTTTCCGTTCTCAGCATAGCTCACACGTTCACCGTCTAGCATTGGTACTGTTATTTTGCCACTCATAGCATCGAGAAATGCCTGTACACGTAAAGTCGCTGCTTGTCGTTTTGTGATTTTACCGATTAGCTCTGGATGTACTTGTTTAATATACGCATTTAGGGCTCGCTCCATACCAGGATGTGGAGAACTTTCTATTGAGCGCCGTTTATCAATATCAAATACTGCTATTTTGCCAATTGCACTATAGGTTTCAGCTTCAAACAATTGCGTGCCGCGTTCATTACCAAACTCAGTAAAGTAGTGGAATAATCGGCCCGTACGGCCGTTGCCATCTAAAAATGGATGAATAAACGCTAGTGCGCCAGCTATTGTTAAACCAGCACGGCGCAGTGCATGAGCATCATCTAATGAAGTGTTTGAAAGGATCTGTTTAAAAGCCAGGGTGGCTTCATCCAACAATGGACGCTTATCTTCAAAACGTGGTGTTACCATCATCGGTAATTTACCGTCTTCAATCTTTGCGTCTTCGCTTGAAAGACCACGAAGCAACCCGTTAAGCCCAATAATAGCACTGCTGACTTCCGATGGTTCCATCGCTGCTAATTTACTACGACGTTCGCCTGCATTTGCTAACTCTACTGCACCTAGTCCAAGCCGTTCAGCAATTGCTTGCGCTCCACCATTAAGCACTATTGAAGGATCGTGGTTGGCTGCAATAAATTCAGGCATGTTTGTTTTTAGCGTTCTTTAGATATACATTAGCAATTTATTGTCAGTTTGTCAATTCAGCTGTAATTAATTTAACCGTATTACCCCTGTTTCATGCTAGAATTACAGATAGGAGTATATGGCACAAGTAATTATCGTTTCCAACCGTTTGCCAGTGAGCGTCAAGAAGGTGGGTGACGAATTGGAATTTTCAGCCAGTCTTGGCGGTCTTGCGACTGGTCTTTCCTCGTACGTGCAAAACCGTAAAAATAAATGGATCGGTTGGCCTGGTATACCAAGCGAGGAGTTGACCGAGCGCGACAAGACAACAATTAGTTATGAGCTCGCTAAGAGTAATTGCTACCCGGTTTTTTTATCCAAGAAACAAATTGATGCGTTTTACAACGGCTATAGCAATCGTATCCTGTGGCCGCTGTTCCATAATCTGTCACCGCATCTAGAAGACTATGACCGCGAGTGGCGTGCCTACCGTCAAGTCAATCATTTATTTGCTGAAGCTGTTTTATCGCTTATCGAGACGACGAGCACTATTTGGGTACATGACTATCAGCTGCTTTTACTTCCCGAAATGCTCCGCGCCGAACGTCCTAACGATCACATTGGTTTTTTTCTTCATATTCCCTTCCCGGATGTCGATACCTTTGCATCGCTGAAAACTGGCAAAAAATTATTACACGGCATGCTGGGTGCAGATTTAGTTGGCTTTCACACCACAAGCTATGCAGATAACTTCTTGGAAACGAGTCAACAACTTGACCACCATGTTGTCTTACGCGATCAAGTACTGCTTGACCGGCGGGTAGTGCGGGTGACAGATTTCCCTATGGGCATTGATTACGACAAATATGCGCAAGCTGCCCGTACCAAAGAAGTAAAAAAAGCAATTCACACCTATAAACGAAAATATCGAGGGCGAAAAGTCATTGCCGCTGTAGACCGCCTTGATCCTACAAAAGGCTTAGTCGAACGACTGGAAGCATATCGGGAGTTCCTTGAAACGAATCCTCAGTTTCATGGCAAAGTTGTACTCGCAATGATCGCAGCACCATCACGCACTGATATACCGGAGTACAAAGAGCTCTCCCTCCACATCGAAACGCTCGTTAAACAGATTAATAATACGATTGGCTGGCCAAAATGGCAGCCCATAGATTATATGAACACAGCACATCCGTTTGAGGAAGTAGCGGCGTTGTATCAAGTAGCAGATATTGCTTTTATTGCCCCGCTCCGTGATGGCATGAATTTAGTAGCAAAAGAATATGTAGCCGCGAAACGTGGGCGTGGTGTTCTTATATTGAGTGAAACTGCTGGAGCCGCCCAAGAGCTTACCGAAGCACTTCTCGTCGATCCAGCACGACGAAACACTGTCGTTGCCGCCCTATACCAAGCTGTAAATATGCCGAAACACGAACTCAAGCGAAGGTTACACGCAATGCAAAAACAACTTGAAGGACGCACGGTTCATACGTGGGCGAATGCGTTCCTCAAAGCCCTTGAACGACCAACATATACCTCGACAATACATCGTACGCAAACGCTTACTCCAGATCGGCAAAAAGCGCTTGTCGCCAGCTATCGTCAAGCATCGAGTCGGCTCCTTCTTCTGGACTACGACGGAGTTCTGGTGGCGCTCGCCACGCACTACAAGCAAGCAGCTCCCTCTAAAGGAGTGGTGCAAACAATTAAAAAACTCGCGGCTGATCCCGCAAATGAAGTGGTAATTGTCAGTGGAAGAACCCGCACGAACCTCGATGACTGGTTCGATTCTATACCTGTTAATTTAGTCGCAGAACATGGTGCGTTCACGAAAGACGTACGCGGCACGTGGCACAAAACTCGTGGGCACTCCACCGCCTGGAAAGAACGTATTCGTCCTATCATGGAAAAATATGCCCGTCGTACACCAGGCGCGGTAATTGAAGAAAAATCGAACTCATTAGTATGGCATTACCGCCAAAGCCCGCCGTATGAAGCACAAAAATATACGGTAATACTCCGGCGCGTACTGCAAACAATCGTGCGCGATTATGATCTCGCAGTTTATAGTGGGAACAAGATACTAGAGGTAAAAGATCCCTCTACATCTAAAGCAGAGACGGTGCAGCGCTGGATGAAACATCCACACGACTTCATACTCACTATCGGTGACGACTATACGGATGAAGATATGTTTGCCGCTTTACCTGACAGTGCATACACCATTAAAGTTGGGCGCGGGCGCACGCACGCGAAATATCGATTGAAGAGTTCCTCGGAAGTTCAAGCGTTACTCAAACGTCTGGTGAAGTAGTCAGTTTTTGGCAGCGTGGGCACAGATGCGTCCCCCGTCCCGCAACCCGTATTTTAATGATGACTGTTTGGCACCGTGGGCACTGTTGACCTTCTTTACGAAACACATTGGCAAACTGTAAATAGCTCCCCCGTCTTCCTTCTGCGTTTACATAGGTATGAGCAGTAGAGCCGCCCTTGTCGATACTTAGTTGCAGTACGGTGCGCAAGGAGCTATAGAGCAGCTTATGCTTTGCGTCAGATAGATCCCCTACTAGAGTTTGAGGGTGTATTTTTGCGCCCCATAAACTTTCGTCTGCGTAGATGTTGCCAACACCCGCAATTACTGTCTGGTCTAGAAGTGCAGCTTTTATGGAACTTTTCTTTCGCCGCAAAAGACGTGCTCTTAAATCTTGCCACATGAAATCGTCGGCAAGTGGCTCAGGTCCAACTTTTTTAAAAAAATCGAGCATTGGCACTTCTACTGTTGGCAGCAATCGAATCCAGCCAAATTTTCGTTGGTCATTAAAAAATAAGGTGCTGCCGTCCGCAAAGCTCAGTGTTACTCGAGTTGATTTATCAGGCAAATCTCCAATTAAAGAATCGTTAGGGTGACCAGCACCAAAGTGCGTTGTAGCGCTTCGGAATACCAACTGTCCTGTCATTTTAAGATGTATCACAAGCGAGTAATTGCTTGACAGTTCAATGAGTAATACTTTAGCTCGACGCCGTACCCGCAAAACCCGCGCGCCTATAAGAAACTGTTTTACATCGTTGGCAGCATTAGGAAAACTTTTTGGCCAATCATGCTCGATGTTCGCAATGGAACGGTCAGGCAGGAGCTGCTGTAATCCGCGTTTTACGGTCTCTACCTCTGGTAATTCTGGCATGCTTCCTATTCTAACAGGTATACTAAATGGTATGGATAGCTTATTTAATCTCTTGGGAGACAAAGATTTTTCTATACCGCCCGAAGCAAAAGCTATTAAAGAATATGTCAGGGATGAGTTTCACCAAGAAGTAGAGGTCATGGTTCGAGAAAAAGATATCGTCATCACTGGTCGCGGCGCCGCATTTATAAATACCTTACGGTTACGTGGGCCGACCATCAAGCGCGCCGCACAAACCGATAAACGGTTAGTGTTTCGAATTCTGTAATAAACCAGCCAGGTTCAGATGTATGTGTGCAACGTTTTTATTCAGCAACGTGCGCATGCCGGAAATGGTATCGGTACTTTGGGCAGCAATCCCCATCAGGCTAAAACGCGACTTAAATTAGTATGTAAACTTTGGAAAGACTAAAGATCGACATTTTGGGTTAACGTGAAATATCCTGGAACTTGTTTCTGGAAGAGTTCAAGCACGAGACTTGTATTGCCATTAAACGAGTGTGGCACACCGCCGCCACAACTAGTCGTCCAATAACGTTGAATACTCTGGCCACTGTTTACAATTTCAAAAATATACCTGTTACCAAGTGAACAGTATCCTGTATCGTCTTTGAGGCTTGAGCTCGTGTTACCTTTTTGGTACCCCGCAAGCTGCAACGCGTGCAAGAAATTATCATACGCTGATTCAGTCATTGGGAATACTTGCGTGTTTATTGGATCGTTGTCATAGCCCTGCAATACCTCAAACGTTGTATTGTCGCGACCAACCGTAATTTGCACTTGGCGATGGTCTTGAGGGGCGTTTATTGGCCCATCAATAGTTTCACGGACGACAGTTCCGGTATTGGCATAGCTTACAAGAGGAGTAACCGAGGACGGCTTGCCACCGTGGTGCGTTACTAGCAACACAATAAGCAGAATAAGGAGACCAATTGTCACAAGAAAACCAATAAAGTATTTCATTACTCGCGTCTCTCTAGAATTTTACTAATATATACTAACACCTTTAAGCTTTTTTTGCAATACCGCCAAGAGAGTATTGACCTAGTTGACTCAGTAGTGGTACGTTATCGGTAAAGAGGAGCTGCAGTGCCAACATGACAGACATTATAGAAAAAGGAGAGTTTATCAAACTTTTTCGTCCATACAGCCCTGATGTACCAAAAAGTGCAGGCAGACTCGTAATCCATACGACCGTGCCAACTGACAATCTATCCGGCGTCGATGCCTTGTATGAGGCATTAGTCAACGATGCCCAACGTTTTCAACCACCATTACACATCTCCAGAGAAGAAACATGTATTGTACAGTATAGCTCTGCGCTTCCATTCCGTCATATTATTGGACTGGAAGTACAAGTATCTGGAGGATATACCATAAGTGCTGATTACACCGTGGTTAATAAGTTACCGAATATACACTAATTATTAAATTTTATCGTAGTTGATCACAATCATATTGGCAATTTGTCGATCATTTGCCAACTCTTCCTGAGAAATCGTTGGATCCTCACTTCGTAGTTTGAATAATTGAATGGCACGGGTGGCACAGCGCTGCGCCCGGTCTTTTACCTCTAACGTTAAAGCTGGATCATCTATAGATTTTATAGCGACTGTTCGCAATAAATTAGAGATCTCGCTAAGGCTCTGTAAATCAGTAACCGGCTGTTCAAGACCATACGCATATGTAAGCACTGTTTGTACTGCATCGTGTGTCGGTTTAGATGGAGTCAGGTTCGCTATTGCTCGGAGAGCTGTTGTAAACTCACTGCTACGCTCAAATTGACCAAGCATTTTTATCGTTAAATTAGTGAGTACCGCTTGCTCAAACGGTACCTCCGATGAATCAATACGACCGAGGGCATTCAAACTACTCATGGCAGTTCCTCGACTAAATTGCGGTAGACCTTCTAGTGCATACCGCACAAATGTCTTTGCAAATCCAGACGGCAGTACTTCACGTGGTAAGCGTCGGATTGCCGAAGCAATATTCGTTAGCTCTACAAAATTAGGAGTATCTTTGGCTGCAATGTCTTTGAATCCATGATGCCATTGATTCATAAAGGTGCTAACTTGATCCAATTGCTCTTCAGAAATCGTCATACTTGTATCAAGTATTTTATCGGTAAAGAATTTTAGGGAGGTAGCATAGTTTTCAGGTCCTATGGCATTTGCCTGTTGGGTACGTCTGAGGTCAATTGTTTGTAAAGCACTTCCGAAAAATTTCACTGGATCTGCAACCTCTTTGTTCAGTGCAATTAACGCACTATTCGTTTTAACGGGTCCCCGTTCGCCTAGGTTTTGATCTGCAGTTTTTGTTTCATCTGTATGAGCAGCAGCCCCAGGTAAAGCAACAAAGTATTCATGGTAATAGGGGCTACCAGCAAAACTAGAATCATCAAGTGCTACGATAGCTGCTCTTCGTTCTGCTTCCCAAGCTACATTTGTATTTTCAGGACGCTGCGATATAGACGTTGCAATTACATCTTCGGCAAGGCTACGATATTCAATGTACTGGTCACCGTGTTCGCGCCACGCTTTGTTGGTTACATCTGCAAAATGAGGCGATACGATTTGTTCTGCAAACGATGCCGCATGGTTAATTTTCATATCCGTCATACACTATCATGTTTATGCTTATTTGTCAATTCAGTGAGTATCGAAGTAATTCCCTGCGTTGAAATTACTGTGGCATAATAGAGCCATGACCCTTCGGTACCAAACCGGTGTCGCGGCACTCATACAGTTCATAGCCATGACGGTATTGAACTTTATAAATGGTATTGTGAGCAGTGTGCAAGGGTGCACAAATGGGGATGGCTGTCTTGGCAGCGTAACCATCAATCTTATGTTTTTTATTTTAATTACGTTTTGGTTTGCTATTCTTGCAGTGCTTGGCTACGCCGCTCAAGATCGACGTAGCAAAGGTATTACGCAGTTATTACTGGCTGCCGAGATATTGGTTGTTTTGATAGCCTTGTTTGATACGCGGCATTGGCCCAATATTTTTGGTCTAATATCCAGCCTGATCGATGCCGGATTAGCACTGTGGGTCGCAATTTTAGCGTTCCGCCTGCTTCGCGCAAAAGGTTCACGCATCACCACTACCAAACATAAACATAATCCAGCCACATAGTACGCATAAACTACTGCTTTCTTCGTATACGTTTGTGACGAAATACCTTGCACGGTTTTTTGATGCGAAACTACGCTTAGAGTATGCGGTATGGGAATCGAACAATTGCTGGCATTGAACTTGCTGAACGCCTCCTTGGCTATAAACATCACGCCGTGGTATATGCGATCGCCCGCGGCGGTGTTGCCGTAGGCGCAGAGGTGGCCAGGATACTGGAAGTGCCGCTTGATGTCATAGTAACCAATAAAATCAGTCGTGAAGGCGCGAACGAATATGCAGTGGGGGCTGTGGGAGAAGCGGGGTCTCCTGTATGGAATGAATTAGAAGAAACAAATTTAAGTAGTTCATGGAAAAGGCATGCTGTCGCTCGCGTCCGCCAAGAAGTTCGTCGTCGACGACTACTGTATACCAGTGGTCATCGACATATGAGTGCTGTACACAAAACAGCGCTTGTTGTCGATGATGGTATCGCTACAGGCATGACCATGGTGGCGGCTATTCGGGAGATTGCACGTTACCATCCGCTTCGCATCGTCGTTGCCGTCCCGTGCGCACCGCGTGAGGCAATAGACAAACTTATTCAAGAAGCTGATGAGGTTATTGTACTCAACAATCCGGACACCTATGTGGGTGCCGTTTCTGCCTACTACGACGACTTTGCACAGCTACGTGATAGTGACGTGATTGAACTCGTGCACCAATACAAACTTACTACAGCGCGCCCCAATTAGAACCAATACTTGTATCTACAGTTAGTTGTACAGGTAATTCGTATGCATGTTCCATGGTGTCTTTTAAGAGTTTGGCAATGCGCTCTGCTACTTCAGAGGGACACTCAACAAGTACTGAGTCATGGACTTGTAGCAGCATATTACAATCGTTGTGCTGATTCAAAAGTAATTCTTCAAGGTTCACCATTGCCATTTTCATAATATCGGCAGCAGTGCCTTGAAATGGCATATTCACTGCTGCTCGTTCTGCAGCCTGTCTCACAATAAAATTACTGCTATGGATGTCAGGCGTAGGTCGTCTTCGACCAAATAGTGTTTCAACATACCCTTCATTGCGCGCCTGTTCTTTAAGATGCTCGATGTACTCCTGAAGCTTAGGGCGTACTTCAAAATATCTATCAATGAAATTCTGGGCTGCTTCTCGGGTCATGCCGGTAGCAATTGAAAGTCCGTGGGCACTAAGACCATACATGACCCCAAAGTTAACTACTTTGGCATCGCGACGCATTTGCTTTGTCACATCTTCAATATTTCGTCCGTAAATTTCAGCAGCAGTGGCTTGATGAACGTCCATGCCACTGTTAAATTGTTCCATTAATTTTTCATCACCGCACAAATAGGCGGCGATTCTCAGCTCAAACTGACTGTAGTCGGCACTGACTAATCTCTTGCCTTCTCCGGCAACAAAGGCAGTACGAATGTGCCTTCCGAGATCAGTTCTGGTAGGGATGTTCTGAAGATTGGGGTCAAGACTACTGAGACGACCGGTCTGTGCCGTCGTTAAATTAAAGGTAGTATGCACACGTCTGTTTTCATCTACCTGTTTTGGCAGCGTATCAACGTACGTATTTTTAAGCTTGGTAACTTCGCGGTACTGGGTAATAAGATCGATAATTGGATGCAATCCGCGTAACTTATCGAGCTCACTGGCGGCCGTACTATAGCCAGTTTTACCCTTCTTAATACCTTGGGTAGGTAGATTTAATGTTTCAAACAATATCTCGGCTAATTGCGCAGGACTAGCGATGTTAAATTCTTGGTCTGCATGTCCATAAATTTGCTGTGCAAGATCAGAGATAGTGTCATTAATTTCAACCGCAAAAGTAGCCAGGTATTTTGTATTCAGTTCAATGCCCACGTGTTCCATGCGTGCCAATACACGGATTACTGGCCACTCGATGTCGTGTGCGAGTTGTGCAAGTTTTGGAATTTCGTTGAGTTCCTTAAGCTGTTTGAGGTGCAGTGCGTGTATAACCGCAATAATTTCGGGCATACGGTCCATGAGCTCATCTGTATCTAAATCTTCAAATGGTGAACCCTCATAAGCTAGTTCACGTTGGGCAAGTTCGGTGAGGGTTTGTTCGCGTTGCAAAGAATTTATCAGAAATGCGCCGACAAGAACATCATGTGCGACTGTTGGCAGTGCGCCAATACCCATTTCAAGCAGCACTTTTACAGTGGACTTTACGTCGTAGCCTACGAGTTCCTTGCCTTGGAGGAGATCAGCCACCTTTCGCTTGTTAAGTGCTGGCAATACAAAGGTGTAAACCGTCGAACCGTCGACACTCATGCTCAAGAGTTGTGGGTCGCGTCCATGTCGACCCGCATTGCGTGAGTGCACCACAATTTGTTTTGCATCAGTGAAATCTACCTTCGCCACTTCAGCGTCGGTTCGTATGAGTACCTGTGTACCGATATTCAAGGGACTGGTACCGTGTGATTCATGATGGTTCGCAATTGCGACCTGCATAATTTCTGGTAACTGCCGCACTAAACTTTTAAACTGTAGTTTTTGAAGCAGATGCAATACTTGTTCAGGTTGTACATGATGACCATCCACCGCACTCAGATCTAATGTAAGTGGTGCATCAGTCCATATCGCTCCAAGTTTTTTACTCAAATACGCCAGATCCTTCCCTGCTTCCAGTTTTTTCCGGACAGAGTCTTTTATGAGTGCGACATTATCATAAATGTTATCGAGCGTATCGTACTCTTGGAGGAGCTGCACGGCAGTTTTTTCGCCAACCCCTGGTACACCGGGAATGTTGTCGGACGAATCACCCTTCAAAGATTTGAGATCTAAAAATTGATCAACCCGGATGCCGTATTTAGCTTCAAATGTCTTTGGGGAGTAAAGTTCGATGTTACTCAGGCCGGTTTTAAGCGCATACACATGCACGTGCGGATCTATGAGTTGCAGCATATCTAGATCACTGGTTATCAACATGACGTCTATGTCTTGTTGGGCAGCTTGTACGGCAAGTGTTCCCATGATGTCATCTGCTTCATAGTCATCTAACTCGTAGAGCGGCCATCCGAAAGCTTCCAGCAGTTCATGCAGCACAGGAATCTGCGCGTAAAAGTCAGGCGGAGCCGGCTTCCTTCCTGCTTTATATTCTGGGTACAATGCCAGTCGTTTTCTAATATTAGTTTTTGGTTTGTCCCATGCGACAGCAACATAATCTGGTCGGAGCCGACGAATGACCTCTAGGGCCATCGTGGCAAACCCAAATACGCCACCCGTCGGGGTTCCGTCTGGCGTACTAAGATTTGGCATGGCATAGTATCCACGGTAAAACACTGATTTACCGTCTATAATTGCGAACTTCTTTTTTTTCTCATCTGTTGTCGCAGCCATAGCTACAGTATAAACCAGCAATTGATAGGTTAGTGCATGAAATGCGCAGGCTTTAATAATGTAGTATCTCGAATAAGCATCGTATAATGCTTATGTATGAAACGAGCTGCTCAACGCCGTACGAGATACCTGAACGATTTGCTAATAGGTCTCTGTGTAGTGGCAGCTGGAATTGCTGCCGTTAATGGCGACCAAAAATCTGCAAGTGCCTTTGTAGTGGCTGCGTTATTAAATATCTGGGTTTCCTGGCACCATGAGAAAAAAACGGGAACATTCGCCTACCGCTTAAAAGAGCTTGTCTTGCCGGGACGGGTGTTTCCATATGAACGCACGTTTGCTTCCCCGCTACGTCGAGAGCTCAAAGATAGGGTGTATCGCGCCGCCATTGGCGGTATTATTCTTGAGCTTATTCTTCTACTCGTGAGTGTAGAGGCAGGCTTTACGTCTGATACCCTCTTGGCGTTTGGTCTGGCAATCCTTGCCGCACTATTGCCAGTGGGATTACTGTACGAACTGCTCGCAGTTATGACCTATGCCGCTGCTACCAAAGCCAGTGCTATAGCGGCGAAAGTAATTCGCTGCGCCCTTTCAGATAACCTTGCCGAACTACTACTCATCGTCATAAGTGTATTCGGTATGTTGGCTTGGCATATTCCTTTGGCAATAAATGCCGTGCAAATTCTATTTATTAATGCAATTCTTATGGCAATGCCGTATGCTGCCGTTGCGTGGGATACAAAGCCGCCAAGTGCTAAAGCCCACCAAGGTAGTGCTAAACTTTTAAGCTTTGGCATAGCAGTAAGCTTCCTCGCATACGCAAATTTCTTATTGTTCTTTGCGAGAAATGCGCTCAGCCCCAAACACGTAGATTTGCACAATCCATACCTGTTCAAAGCATCAAGCTTAGCACTCGTAACCCTGGTACTTTGTCAAATACTCAATCTGTTTTTGGTACGCGCCGATGAGCACGATAGCTTCTTTACGAACTACCTCAACAGCAATCGTAAGCTACTTTACGCAGTAAGCGCATCGCTCTTCATGCTTTTAAACTTGTTGTACAACCCTTTGGTGCGACCGTACTTTTCTACTGGACCACTCAGTGTATTCGATTGGCTCGCAGCTATTGCTGCTGCCTGTACTTACCTAGGTTTCCGGATACTCCAGCGCCACACGCGAAAGCATACGAGACACGCTGTACTGGCGCTCCATTTAGCCCAAAGAAATTAAAGTATTCTCAGTTTTGGGGTAGTGCCTGCTCTAGCGAAACAAGTTTCGTATAAATAGTATGCAGCTCACTGGGAATCTGGAAGATTTCCGTCGGTTCTGCAACTGGCGTCCCTTTTACATTGGCAAGTGTCTCACGACCATACATGCTCACATCAAAAAATCGTCCAGCCTTTAAACCGGCTTTTACGGCATCAATGGCACGCGATGAATATGTGTTGCTAGTGCTCAAAGCCACACCGCTCGTTTCGTCGCCGCACGCGCTAAGCACGTCACTGATAAATACCATCAAGTCAGCACCGTCAGGCTTTTGCGGGCGACCCCGGTCGTCAAGCGCGCGTGGATTCTCGTCCACCCGTAACAACAACACGGGCACCTCACCAAGATCACCAATCTTCACTAATTGTCCAGTTTCTGTGTGCATCAGCGCATATGCGTCATTGACGTCATAGCCAAATGGCAACGGAATATCCTGATCATGGGCCGTGAAACCTGGTTGTTGCGTAGCTACAAATCGAGCTACGTCGTATTCGCTTATACCAGTGATATCAGTTCCATACTTATTGCGTACGTACTCGATTTCGTTTTGATTTACCTGACGACCTGACCAGCCAGCGAAAATAACTGTTTTCGCATCACCTACATTTGCAGCTTCTGCTTCAATTTTCCATACAAGACCACCTTCAAGAACATGGTGCTCGGCGGTACTCACCACATCTTGTTCGCCTCCAATACCAAACCTACCCGCAATTTCACGAAGTTGTGTTTCTTGATCAGCCGTGAGATCCATACCGGGCGCGTCTCGACGCACTTCAGTTGATTGGGGGAAAACTTGTAAGGGATTCTCATCCCGTGAACCTGTTACCAGCTCAACTGCGTCACCAACCCACGCTTTACGTTCCGCTATGTAGTTTGCTAAATTCTCCTGCACTTCTGGTGTAGACATATATAACTCCTTATTTTATTAAATTTGTAGCCATACCCCTTTCACTAACATGAACTAAAAACGCGGCAACTCGAGCGGCTTACCCACCTATCAAGCAACAGGTGAGCTAGCTCATACCCATCATTGGTCATGGTCCATCTTGCTTTACGATTCATATCATGTGCAAGCTCAGATTTACGATACCTTTCCGAGTCGATATATTAGCAAAAATATACTATTTGTCAATACATATTTATCAGTTTTATCTGTTATTTAAAGAGTTATATAGTTATTGTGAATTATATATTCACATTTAAACATATTCATGCTAGACTTTACCCTATGGATATAACCTCACTCACAGCAGTTGGTCTCACCGCTCATCAAGCCGAGGCGTATGCGTCACTGCTAGAGGCTGGATCGATACGACCTCCTGAGCTCGCACAATCAATGAAGATCACCCGTACAAATGCGTACAAACTTCTCGATAAACTCACTGAGCTTAAGCTTGCGGTAAGAAGCGAGTCCAGTAATAAGGCAGTATATGTCGCCGCGAATCCAATGGCTCTTACGAACCTCACCGCTGGGTTCCGTGCAGAAGCTGTCGCCCGAGAAGAGGCAATGAATACAATAATCCATGATTTGCTTGCACAGTATCATAGTCACTCCGACAAACCTGATGTAGAAGTTTTTACTGGAAGAAAAGAAGTGGCTGCTGCATATCGTAAACAATTAAATTTTCGTGAGAACATACATTTTATTCATACCCGTGCAGATGTCCCAAGTATGGGGTTTGATACGATGCATGAAATACGCGTTACGCCATCGCGTCATGGCAATCAAAGACACGCGATTATGACCGCACCACAAGACGAAACGTCTATTAACTACGCACAGCACAAACGCAGTAACCTTGATATAACTTGGGCTTCTCCTGAACAATACGATGCGCCTGTTGAATGGAGTGTAACAAATAGCTCGCTACTCATTGTATTGTATGCAACCGAGCCACACGCCGTATTAATAGTCGATACAATTGTGGCAGGAGCTTTTATGCAACTTTGGCGCTTATTAAGTACGTTACTGCAAATGCAACCGATGCATAAAAAGCTTAGTCACGCGGCTTAGTGTATGGCTACTAATAAATAATGCATATACAAACTATTCTTAAGAATTTTCGTAAAACAAAATCTGCGCATACGATTATGCTAAGCTGGCGTTGCAATTACCTGTTTATACGCTAAGTTTGTAGGTTAAGCGCTTGCTCAATGTCCTGCTGAAATAGTGTCAAATCGTTACCATCATTGCTAATAAAGATATCAGCTTTTGCTTTAACACTAGCCATATCTAACGTAGCCGCATCTCCCGAGGCATGCATTTCAGCCTCTTCTTCTGCCAAAAATTGTTCGAAGCTTTTATTGTCTTCTTCAGCGCGACCCCGTGTGACAGCATTCATTTGTATACGGTCGTATCGCGTCTTCGGATTCGCATCTATCCATAACACAATTCCGTCGTGCTGGTGCACACTATCGGCTTCACCTGGGTTCCGTAGCGACGCCATGACAACGCCGTTATACTTATCTTGAACCTTTTTGTATTCGGCGATCGAGCGTTCACATAATACGCCCAAGCCTTCTTTGCGGCGCCACTCAGCGCTAATTGTACGTAAGTGCTCACGCTCAACCGGCAAACCACGACGCCTACATTCTGCGCGCAATAGTTCTGTGACCGAAATAAATAAATAATTGTGTTCACTAGCCAGGATTTTACCGACCGTGTCCTTGCCACTGCCATTTGTACCGGCTACCCCAATAATACGTATGTTGTTCATGGTCTACTTTATATAATCGTGGAGTTTCTTGGCATCGCGGTGCTTGCGCAGCTTTGCGAGTGCTTTTGCTTCAATTTGTCGAATACGTTCACGGGTTACTGAAAATTCTTGACCCACCTCTTCCAATGTATGGCTCTTGCCGTCTTCCAGCCCAAAACGCAGCTTCAATATTTTTTGTTCGCGTTCTGTTAGTGCACTGAGCATGTCTTTGACTTGTTCTTTCAGCAGCTGAGATGTCGCACTTTCCTCAGGCGATACCGTATCTTCATCCTCAATAAAGTCAGCCAGGACACTGTCTTCTTCGTCGTCCCGAATTGATGCGTCAAGACTAGAGATATCCTGCTTAATTTTCATGATGTGCTCAACTTTGTCGACTTCAATGTCCATCGCCTTCGCAATTTCATCGTTACTTGGTTCGCGGTTAAGCTCTTGGGTAAGTCGACGTTGTGTGCGCAGGAGCTTATTGATTGTTTCAACCATATGTACAGGAATGCGGATGGTACGCGCCTGATCGGCAATAGCCCGGGTAATAGCTTGGCGAATCCACCAGGTCGCATAGGTTGAAAACTTAAAGCCCTTGTCCGGATCAAATTTTTCTACGGCGCGCAGCAAGCCGGTATTGCCTTCTTGAATGAGGTCCAATAAGTCGAGTCCACGACCGACATAGCGTTTAGCAATAGACACAACAAGGCGCATATTTGCTTCTGCCATCTTATCTTTGGCACCCTTGTCACCTTGCACGACTCGTTGGGCAAGTTCAAGTTCTTCTTCAGCAGATAAGAGCGGGATTTTACCTATTTCTCGCAAGTATAAACGAACTGAGTCATCTGCCACATCGTCATCAAGGTAAATACTTGTATCGGCAGCAAGGTCTTCCTCTTCACCTTCTTCAAGTGCCCACTCATCAGTAAAATTAGCTTCGTCTGGTTCAGTGGCTGTTATTTCAACACTAGCGTCGGCTAAGTCTGTATAGAGTGCGTCGAGAACCTCGGTGTTTTCTGGAACATCTGGTATAGCTGCAAATATATCACGCTGCGTGATGTGCCCATCACGTTTTGCCTGTTCGAGCAGTTGTGTTTTTTGCTCCTCAAAGCCCTGCGCTGGTACTTTATTAGCTGCTTTTCCTTTTTTAGGTGTCTTGTCTTTGGGCATGCAAACCTCCCTGAATGTCCTTAAGTAATGCGTCGTATTGTTTAGCTTGCTCAAGTAATACGTTAATAGTCGCCTCGTCCGCGCCCTCAAGTTTCGTGGCAAGCATTTGTTTTTGCTTTTTTACAAACTGTTCCACCAATCGTGCCTGCAATCGAGCGGCTTCGTAGCGAAGCTCTGTAAGCTCGAGACCCTGGTAGAGTTCTTCGTATTCTAACCCTAATATTTTAACATAATCCAGTAAATTGCGCAGCTTTGTCGCCTGTTCAGGTTGTCCCGTAAAGTCTGGGTTATCCCGCAAGAATACAAAAAGTTGCTGCGCTTGTTCACTAAAGAGCATCTCCGGTTCTATTTTTGTCACATACTCCCGAAGTGGTTGCCGCATCAATAAGAGGCTTAAATAGTGGTCCTGCAATTTACGATTCTCAACATCAGCTTTGTTAAGCTGCGGTGGCTCGGTTTTGATACGACGCCGACGTTGTGGCTGAGCGGTTTCTTCAGTTTGTTTTAGTTTTGTTTCAAGCGCCTCGCGACCTACTCCTATGCGTTCCGCAATCGCTATGAGATAGTGATCTTGCTCAACCGGATCGTTTAGGCTGCGCACAACAGGTAGTAGTACATCACTGAATTGCCGTTTACCTTCAGCCGTATCAATATTGAGTAACCTCTGATATCGCTCCATTAACCAATCAAGTGCGTAGACATGAGACTGAATAACATGTTGCCACTGCGCCGCGTCTCGGCGGATAAGTTCATCAGGGTCTTTCCCGCTTGGAATTGTGATGACACTTAAATTAACATGCACACGACTCGCGATAGGAATTGCCCGCTCTGTTGCCGCCAAGCCAGCCCGATCGGCATCAAACGCCAGGCGGATATCTCCCGTAAACCGACTCAATGCCTTTAAATGCGGTTCTGTGAGGGCCGTACCGGCGGTAGCTACAACTTGGCGTACACCAGCTTGATGACTGGCTATAACATCGAGATTGCCTTCAGCAAGAACCACGAATTGGCTTTTTCGGATGCTTTCCTTTGCCAGGTGCAACCCATAGACATGGCGGCTTTTGTCGTACAGAACCGTTTGCGGCGTATTGATGTACTTTGGCTGATCAGGTGCATCGTCAAGTAATCGCGCCGTAAAGCCTATGACTCGACCTTGCGGATCTTGGAGCGGAATCATCAGCCGCCCCCGAAACATATCGCCCAGCCCTCGATACCGCTGTGCGCTCAAACCAGCCTGTTTAATTTCTTGTTCGGTAAAACCTTGTTTTTTAAGGTAATCGACGAGCGCCGTGCCGGTATTTGGCGCATACCCAAGGCGCCACTCGAGTGCAGTTTCCTTGCTGAATTGTCGCGTTTTCAACACGTATTCAAGTGCAGTCTTATTTCGACTAAACTGCACTTGGTAAAATTTTGTTGCCGTTTCAAGCGCGGTGTGCAACCGCTCCTTGTCTGGACCACCCGGCCGTTTGGTGTCACGGTACTGCTCTATGTCAATGCCGGCCTTGCGCGCTAGAAGCTCTAGTGCACCTTTGAAATCAAGTCCCTCCACTTCCATAACAAAGCTAAACATGTTGCCACCTTTTCCCGAAGAAAAGTCATGCCATATTTGCTTTTCAGGACTCACCATAAAGCTCGGTGTTTGTTCAGAGGTAAACGGACTTAGACCACGCCAATTACGACCAGCGCGCTTTAGTTGCACGTACTCGCCTACCACATCCTCAATACTAAGACGGCTTTTGACTTCCTCTACTGCGTCCATATACCGTTAAGTATCTGTTATCAGGGGAGAAGTAGCAAGTAGCCTAGACCGTCGCACCGAAACCCTTTACTATAGTGCTTATGCAACCGCAGCAACCGTACGATTCACCAACCCCGCCGCAACCGACGTTGCCAGCTTCGGCACAGCCCTTGCCGGCTACTCCTCCAACTGTTACGCAACCCCCACTGCCAAGCGGTAATGCTGCCACGCCCAATTATGATTTTATTCTCAACCCCCAAAAACCGACGCGCTCCGGCGTATTAGGTGGACTTAATTTTGCAACCAGCTCAACACCGAAACGTGTACTCTTTGTTGCTGTTGGAATTGTCGTACTCTTCATGGCCTTTACCGTCATAAAAGGCGCGTTCAGCGGCGGGAATAATGCCTTGCCCGCGCTAGTCGGCATCGTGCAAGATCAACAAGCACTACTCAATATAGCCGCCAGTGGCACTCAACACGTTACCGCTCAGAACTTGAAGAATTCGGCATATACCGCGCAGCTGAGTTTACAAAGTGATCAATCTCAACTTCTCACCTACCTCAAACAGGCAGATGGTCGAAAAGTAGGGGTAAAAGAGGCAAATCTTAAAGTTAGTGCCGCTATTACTAATCAGTTAAATAGCGCGCTTGCATCCAGCACGTTTGATAGCACATACAGCAGTACGATGCAGACCCAACTTAAGGCGTACCAGCAAGATTTGCAGCAAACGTACCTGCAGGAAAAAGGACCGCATGGTCGAGCACTCTTAAGCGCATTTTATGATGAGAGTAATCTGCTTTTGAAACAGCTGGGCTCTTAGTGGGTCACAAGTTCGTAGCTATGCCGGATGAGGTCCTTAACCTCATCCCAACTTAACTGTCCACTGAGCACAATTGTGTTCCAATGCTTTTTATTCAAATGATACCCCGGCATGACCGTCTCGTATCGTTCTCGTAACACCTTACTTAATAAGGGATCGCATTTAAGACTCAGACTTACGGGATCCTTCCCCTCTTGAATGAGCGCAAACATCTTATCCTCTACTTTGTACACGGCCACTTCCTCACCAAAGGGATATTCCAATCGTGCATTGGGCATGCTCAATATGTACGCTTCTACTTCTTTATGCTGCATGGCTAAATTGTAGCAAACAGCACGCACAATACATGAATAGACAGACGATCGTTGTACCGCTACTCGTGTTTACTAAACCAATCAAGGTAATGTTGTAGTTCAGCAATGGACGCCTGGATGTCTTCGTACGCCCGGTGTATTTCTGGTTTCTCGTACATGACACCATACTTTGCCTGCAAAAGAATCTTGAGACTACTCACATCCAGCATGCGATAGTGTAATTTTAAATCTAGTGCCGGCCACCATTTTTTGATGAAATTACGATCATTATGGATGCTGTTGCCCGCAAGCACGGCGGGCTCGGTACCAAAGATCTGTTCGAGTATCGCAATCATTTCTTGTTCAACATCAGTACTCGGCTTACCCTGACCAAGTTTACGAACAAATTCGTCGCGATTTTCTGGATAATCAGCCCACCACGTATTTTTTTGCATGCGTTCGACAACTAGTTTTTGGGGATGTTGAATCGTTGCTTCATAGCTTGCTAGTGTCTTAAAGTTAAAGTCGGTAACTTCCGCCGCAATCTCCAAGATGACGTCTTTTTCAGGGTCTAAGCCCGTCATTTCTAAATCTACCCACAACAATTTGGTGGGAATCGCATGTTTATCAATCATGAGGGTCATTATACAAGAGACGTTTGGCTACAGCCGAAAAAATAATCAACTATATACAAAAGAGGTCTGGTATGACCTCTTTTGTTCACATACGTCTCTCAAATCTATGTGTTACCGATTATTGTGCACTCGCCTCACTTGCAGTTCGTGCTGCAGCCAATGCATCACTATACCACTTCAATTCTTCGAGGGCGTTCTGCAGGGCAAATTGAGGACCATATGGGTTAGCACTCGCCGCTTCCGCCAAATTTCCCTCATCATCAATGAGATCACTCATCCCCGCGACTGCTACTGCACTTGGGATTGGCACGGCTTTACCTTCTGAAATTATTTCTTTTAAGTGCATTGCTGCGCGAGCACCGCCCACCGTACCATGCGAGACAATAGTTGCCGGTTTACGCTGCAGCTCCCACGTAAGATAATCGAAGGCGTTCTTCAAAACCGCTGGAATAGAGTGATTGTATTCAGGTGTTACAAATACGTAGGCATCAAACTGTTCAATTTTATCCAACCACTTCTGCACTGCTGGGTCTACGGTACGATTCGGGTTGTAGCGAGGGCTAATGGGTTCGTCAAAAAATGGCATTGGGTAATCATTTAGGTCAACCATTTCCGCTTGGATGTCTGTATCTTGCTGAGCGGTTTTTACCACCCATTTCGCTTCCTTAATTGACTGACGGTTCTGACGAGTACTACCAAGAACAACGGCTAGTTTCATTGTAATCCTTTCTGTGCTATACTTTGTATAGTTAGTTGTAACGTTTAGTATAAACTACATAACTATACTTTGTAAAGCTATGAACCTCCCAACGACTTCACCAACAATCAATGAATCAGATGCACCGCTTGAACCCAAATCTGGATGCATCGCCAGCGCCATGGATATTATTGGAAACAAGTGGACGGCGCTCATCCTTCGTGATCTCGCTGATGGTCCAAAGCGTTTTGGCGAACTCGAAAAATCTGTCGGTAATATAAACCCTCGTACACTCAGCCAGCGTCTTGATGACATGGAAACGTGTGGCATTGTCACCCGTAAAAGCTATGCGGAAGTTCCACCGCGCATTGAGTACACGCTCACACCAAAAGGACAGGATTTAATGCCTATCCTGAAACAAATGGCGACCTGGGGCGAGAAGTATTACTCTGCACGTTGAGTTTGGGCTTCGAAATCAAGCGCTACTGAATTTATACAATAGTGCTGCCCGGTTGGAGACGTCGTATCAGGGAACAGATGCCCTAAATGACCGCCACACTTGGCGCACACCGCTTCAGTACGATGCATGCCATAACTTGTATCATCCCGAAGTACAACAGCATCACTTGCGGCTACTTCCGCAAAACTAGGCCAACCTTCAAGCCCGGGCATGTGCGACTCATATTTATCGCTGCTTTTGAACAGTGCGGCACCACAAGCAGCACAGTGGTACATGCCATCAGCCGCATGATTCAGATAGGTGCCAGAAAATGGCGCTTCAGTGCCCTGCTCCCGCAGAACATGGTATTGTTCTGGCGTTAGTTTCTGCTTCCAATCAATATCTTGAGATGCGTCCATACACCCATTGTAGACTATTTTTATGGTACGCAGATATTACATCTGATCGGGTGCGGAAATGCCCAACAGTGCCAACCCGTGTTGTAACGTATCAGCATAGAGCCGAACTAAACGTAGCCGTTGTGTTTCACGGTCGCTGCCGATAACCCTATTGTGTTCATAAAAACTGTTGAATTTCTGCGCTAATTCATAGAGATAAGTACAAATATGATGGGGCATAAGTTCACTAGTCGCCTTATCTACGACTTCTGCAAATTCAGCCAACTTGCGGACGAGGCTTCGTTCTCCGGCTTCTAAATCAGTGAGTTCACCCGGCTGTGTTTCGGTCTTACGTAACATACTCCGCGCTCGAGCATGCGCATATTGGAGATACGGTCCGCTATTTCCCTCGAGACTGACTGACTCTTGGGGATCGTACATGATATCGCCACCTGTACGTTGCCGTAAAAACGCATACTTCACAGCGCCTAAGGTTACCCCTTCATCTTCCTGACCATGCACTTCCTTGTTCGCCGCTGCTGCCGCATCAAGCACGTCAACCGCCCGCAGAATATTTCCTTTGCGGCTGCTCATTTTTACCCCCCCTGCCAATTTCACGATGCCGTGCGTGAGGTGGGTCGTCGAACGTGCAAGTTCAGGCGCAAATTGTTCGATTGCTTTTAGGACCACTTGCATGTACTGCATTTGCTCGTTGCCAGTTATCACGACACTGCGGTTGAAATGATAATCGTCCCACTTTTTCATGATCAAACCAACATCTTTTGCTTCGTATGTCGGTAAGCCTTGGCTATTGATAAATACTCGGGTATGGAGGTCGTGGTTCTCCCCCTTAAATACGATGGCACCTTCTGACTCTTCAAACACCTCACCTATGTGGCGTCGTACGGTTTCAAGACCAATACCTGCAGTTTCGCTTTCAGGATAGTATTTTTCAAACGAAGTGCCAATCCGGGCATAAAACTCGTTGAAATAGTCATAGCTCCACTCTCTGCACGTCCAATAGATCTGTGCCAAAGGTGATGTATGATCATCACGCTCATGAAATCCATAGACGGCCTTATTGAGCGCAATAATTGCGTCTTTTGCTATGGGATCATCATCGTACGCATTGGTACCACGCACATACGCCTCCGCCATCCACGGTGCACGTTCGTTTGCGGGGATATCGGCGAGCTTTTCAGGATATTCACCACCTAATTTCTCTAACAATGCCCATAATGTTTTCCCTACGTGTAATCCGACGTCACCTCCAAAATTTACTCGGTGCACATCGCCACCGGCTTGAACAAATAAATTAGCAATGGCATCCCCGACGACACTAGTGTAGAGATGACCTGCATGCAACACCTTGAATGGATTTGGATCCGAATATTCAGCGACAATGACCTGTCCGGCATATGTCTTTGCTGGTTCAGCGTTGCATGCCGCAACCAATGCCGTATCTGTAAGTCGAAGGTTGATAAAGCCTGGTCCGGCGATAGTATACTCGCGCACGGTAGAGGCGCCAGATTCTTGTAATCGAGTAACGAGTTGCTCCGCAACCTGGCGGGGGTTAGTGCCGAGCGTACCAGCAAGTTGTAGTGCTACATTTGTCGCAAAGTCGCCGAATTGCTCATCTGGTCGCGTAAGTTCAACAGCAATCTCTTTGCCCCATATCTCTGTCACGGCAACACCTATTGCCTTCTCCAATTCTTCTTTCATTATGAGCATTATAACAGATAGCTAGCGAAGTTTTTGGAGGGCTTTTACGCCGTTATACGCAAGTACATACATGCTGCCCAGCAGGATAAAAAAACTAATCGTTGTGACAAACATTTGATGATAGGCCGATGGATGCAGTATGCGATCAGATATATCGAATAAGAGACCGCCAGGATTTGTGACAACGTCCCAGCTATTCCACCGCAAATCTCTACCAATATATATGGCAAAGCTCGATACCAACAAGGTACCGGCAATAAGTACAGCGGAGGTAACTGCGGTGAGCCGCTTACGGAGCTCGCGGTGCACGAGGTATACACTGGTTATCCCTATCAACACGCCGGTATAAATAAAAGCACTAAACATGACTGTATCAAACAGCACATCTACGGTCGGCACATTATTCAAGTGTATAAAGTCACTAATTAGGTAAAAACTATTGGGTAAAAATAACACCCACAAAATACTCACACCTAACGGTATCCAATCTGACCATAATTTTGTGCGCAGCAATCGCATCAGCCATGTAGCAAACAATAACGGTAACCAAGCTAAAAATAGATTCCAGGTGAGATACCCATAGTAAAAACTGTGATTCCGGTACACACCCCACCCATATAGCACAAGCGCGGCGAAGGTAGCACCGATGAGCGCGGCAATGAACTCATTGCTGGGTGTTTTTCGCACTAGCATACCGTTACCATTATACTGGTACCAGTGACTAGCCGCGATTTGCTCGCTGTACATCTCGACATAGCTATACTCCAGAATGCAGGAGGTGTCTAAGCTTCGCCGCGTTCTTTTTTACGCTGTTCTGGCGTTTCATTGGGGCGGGCATAGTCATCTTCTAAACGCCACGTCGTACCAAGTTCAGGCGTGGAAACTTCTACTACATCACACTCAGTTATGCCTTTTAAACGATGGCGCTGCCCAAGTTGTGTACAATAGCCAACACCTGGCTGCAGTTCAGTTTCCACAAGCTCCCCTGTTTCGTTTTCCCAAATAACAGCAGCTTTACCCCGCATCAGCAGCCAGCTTTCTTGCTTTTCATCATGGAGTTGCAAACTCAGCCGTGCCCCGGCATTAATGTGGATTATTTTACCCATATACGGTGCATTTGCCGGTACCCAATGCACTTCATACCCCCAGGGCTTATCGACACGACGAGCATAGGAGTCAACCCTAAACCCAGTCGGATCGTAGTGCGGTGATTGAACTTCATCAGCCATTAGTCGTCCAAACTCTTTTTAAATTTTTCTATGAGATCTACGGGCGCTGGATTAATACCACTCGCCAACGCCGTGTAGATGGTAGTAAAGTCTCCCAAGGTAATTACCCAGAGCAACTGCTCCAGCAGCGTATTGCCTTCAGCGTTCACTACTATCGGTGCCGGACGGCGTCCGGATAGCAATCGTTCGCTTACTTCGAAACGCTTCTGAATACGAGGGTGTTCGAGCGAGCTACGTAAATCGATGACCGTGTATGGCTTATCGACCGGCTGTTCTGTCCATCCCATAAATTCATTATGGTTAAATTCCGGATATTGATTCCACCATGCCACATGCTTGCCATTTTCATTAAAGCTAATTTTCCACTTATACGCCGCTGGTG
>DASTAH010000015.1:0-16897 GCA_035712845.1 Saccharimonadales bacterium (SeqCode) | reverse complement strand
AGACGAAGTGGTTGGCGTACTACTTGTGCTACCGGTTGTGTTTCCAGTGCTTGACGTGGTGCTCGATGTGCTTGTGGTGCTTGATGCTGTTGCTGTGGAACTGCTGCTTGTCGGAGTTGGCGCGGGGGTAAGGGTATGCACACTCGTGCCTGGGGCTGCGCCGGTGGAAGCGACGACTGCCGGCGCAGGTGCCGGCTGAGCAGTCGGCTTTGGTGCGGGAGTTGGGGGTACTACTTGGGTTGGGGCAGGCGCTGGCGGCGTCGCTGGTGTTGCTGCGGGCGTGGACGGCTTGCTAGCAACAGGTGTCGGTTTTTTGGCGGGAGCAGAGACAACGGTTTTGACTACCGGTTTTTTTAGCGGATGGGCATGCGTATGGATGACGTGGACTGTTTGTGCCGTCGTCGCTGGAATAATAATAACGGCACCAATAATAACGGCAATGTGCACAGCGTGCACAAACTTGGCAGAGCGTAGCAAATGGGTAAACGTTCTCACTGTTTATTTTTCTCGAAGTACTCCCTCAGTATAGCGCATGGCAGCAAGAAGTACACCACCTATAGGTGGGTAGCGGGCGTATGGGCAATTCGTGCGTTTAGTTCGGCGATAGGTAGTACTGCAAGCTACCCTCGTCACCATCACTCATTGTCGTGTTTGCTTGCATCTGACCATTCCCGGTTGTGGGGTCAATGGTTGCCGAGTTTCCGTATACAAAGGTTGGGGTGCGACCACCACGGACCACGATCTCAACGTGTCCACCATTGTAATCAAAGTACGCGACGTCACCGGCTTTTGGTATGTAGGATGCAGGATCGTGGATGGTAAAACCCATGTCCTGAATACTATTCGCGTCATTCTCGTCCCAGCCATCGGCACTGCCGTTCGTAAAGGGGTGCCCGGCTAGTCGGTACACAGCACTGACAAAGTCCGCGCACCATTCTTCATAGGGGGTACCATCTGTATATTGCGTCAGCAGCGTTTCGTGGCTGGGTGATCCTGTCTGCCATATAGACCATTGTTGCTCTGCAACACAGGCAATGCGATCGCCGCCCGTTGTATGGGTGCAGAGGGATTGTAAGCTTACGCGATTGGTGCCACTTGGCAACCATTCCTGGGAAGGTACTGACGGTTGCCGACAGGGGGCGATTTGTAGCTGCGAGGTCGGGGTAGTGGCGAGGCTTAAGCACAGTTTGCTATGGGGGTTATAGAACCCTGCTTGATCTCTAAGCCACACTTGACCTGGCGCGTCGCTGCACCGGTCAGCTTGTACTGCGCTATCAGGCGATTGACTATCATTTTGGACCGCAAGGCACAGATTATTTGCATGGGTTATAGAATCATAATTAATAGTCCAGGCTTGCGCCGGGCTTTGATTGCAGGTACGTCCGTTCACCGGAGTGCCAGAAACCAGCTTGTTATCTTGCAGATCCATGCAGTAATTCTCGTACGCTGATTTAACCATCGGCACATCGGCGGCGCTGTGTCCCCCAAGATGCAAGCCGAGCGCCACGATCGGTATAAGCAGCATTACCGCGCCGGTCCGCCGTAAACGGTGCTTTTTTACCGGACGACCAGCAGGCGCCGCGTACGGAACGCGCGCCGAGCGATAAGAGGGTGAGGCTTGTATTGGCATGGAACTGTTTGTTTTAAGAGTAGCACTAGCAGTATAGCGGATTGCCGCACGTCAATTCAAGGGGTGTGGATATGGGACAAAATTCGTGAAACTTTTTTGCGCTGGGCTGCATATAATGAGGGTAAAACAACAACATGGCAGATATACACGAAACCACCGCAATCATGGACGTCCAGGCTGGAAATGCCGACAGTTACCGCATTGTCGTTGAGCGCTACCACCGCGGGCTCATTCAGCATTTGTATAACCTTACACGTGACGTTGCGCTGGCAGAAGATATTGCCCAAGATGCATTTGTACGGGCATACGAAAAAATAGCGCAGTACAACCCAGAATACGCATTTTCTACCTGGTTATATAAGATCGCCGATAATCTCGCGTACAACCACTTGCGGCGTGCGCGACCAACAATGGCGCTCGAAGAACACGAGGAGCGGATCGCCGATGATCGCCCCTCACTGGAAGAATTCACTGATCGCGAAATTACGAAGCGTTCCGTCCAAGCGGCGCTTGAGACCTTGCCGCTCGCCTACCGCCAAGTCATTGCGCTCTATTATTGGGACAACTTTAGCTATGAGGAAATTGCGGCTATCATGGATCGTCCGGTTGGCACCGTACGCACCTGGTTGCACCGCGCGAAGCAACAATTAAGAAAGGAGCTATATGGACAACTTTGACCATATTATTAAAGAAGCGCAGGAACCGGTCGCCCCCAGCGCTCGTTTCGTCGATGCTACAATGAGTCGCATCGTAGCGACCCCAACACGACGTCATGGATGGTTCAGATTTTGGACACCCGTGATAGCCGGCTCGCTTGCAGTGCTCGTGCTGTTATTTATATTTGTGCCACATGGTAACAAAACAGTCATGTCTCCGGCGCCTTCTCCCAGTCAGCCATCATCGGCGGCAACGACACCTGTGGCAGCGATCGCACCGGGAACCGACAACGCGAGCTTAGACAGTGACCTACAATCACTGAGTTCTGAGCTCGATCAGAACGGCGGCACACTAAATAGCGCTAATTCAGCAGTCAACGATCAACAGCAGGCAATTGCTGTTCCGACACAGTAATGAAACTTTTATTTCGCATTGACGGTATACGAAGTACAGCTCATGAAAGCTGCGCATATAACAAGAAAGGATGACATATAATGAAAAGAACCTCTAAAACAAATCGTATCGTTGCAGCAAGTGCTGCTGCGGTAATAAGTTTGAGTACGATCGGCGTATTGAGTCCCGTGTTTGCTGACACGACGAGCACAACGAGTGGGACGACCAGTACGACAAGCACATCTACCACGACCGCAAATCGCCTCGCTACCTTACAATCGAAAGGGGCGGCGGAAATAACTCGACGCATAACTTCGCTGAATGCGGCTGCGGCTAAACTTAATAGCTTGACGAAGATAACGACGTCCGACAAGGCGTACCTAAGCAATGAAATTAACACTGAAATTAGTGGTCTGACCAGTTTACAGTCAAAGCTTGCGGCTGATACCACACTCAGCGATGCGCGAACAGACGTTAAAAGTATCTATACGGATTACCGGGTATATGCATTATTGCTGCCAAAGACCTGGATTGTAAAAGCAGCTGATGGTCAGCAAGTTGCTGAAGGTAATCTTACTGCCTTAGCCAGCAAGCTGCAGAGCCGCCTCGATTCCGCAAAGGAAAGCGGTAAAGAAGTCACACAGCTGCAAAATGAGTTAAACGACATGGAAACGCAAACCCGTAACGCGCAGGCCATTTCCCAGCCGATGGAACAAAAAGTACTGACGTTGCAGCCGAGCGATTTCAATTCCGACCACAGCATTTTAAGTGGTGATGTGGCGCAGCTGAAGACTGCTCATGCCGACAATCAGGCGGCATTTCAAGACGCTAAAAATATAATTTCAGAACTTAAAACCCTGTAAGTCGATCGAGTACCGGTAACCGGGCATGGCATACGCCGTGCTCGGTTTTTTTATAGTTGCGGCTTACGTTTCGGTGCGATGCGATATGGTCTTCGGCGCATACTTCCAGCAGGAGCCGATTTGCGTGCAGCGGCAAAAGTCATGATTGACGTTATGTTTGATGCACGGCGTTTTGTCCGTTTAGGCGTGGTTACCCGCGTAGCCGCACCTTTCGATTTTGCAGCCTTTGGACGATGTTTTGGAGCGGGGGTTTCGGATGGCTTCGTTTTTTTGCCGGCGTTTTCAAAGGGCAGAAACCGTCCTTTTTTACCGGCAGGTGCTTTTGGCTTGCCGGTCGATACGTTTCTCGTACTATGACGTGCGATTTGCTTATCTATTTCTGCTCGGTATAACGGAAGCTGGGTTATGAGCACTATATCCTGGGTAACATCGGCGGTGTCTACTCTGGCAATCTGTCTGCCAAATTGTGTTTCAAGCCATGATACGAGTTGGAATACGGGATGATTAACCGCAGACAGTTCATATATGACTTCGCCACAAGCTCTATCTTTACTGACAATATCTTTTCGGCGCATGAGCGGGCTGATCGAGCTTCCGCGTGCCTCGGTTGGAACCGGCGCGTTCATATAGCGATCGTGCCATCTCATGGTGTTACGGCTATATACATGGGAGGAAATGGGGACGATGTCAGTTTGTGCGGACGCATACATCTGCGCGACAGACAAGCTTAGCGCACCAAGCGCGCTCTCAACAATTTTTGCTCGTGAAAGCGATGGCGATGCGCCATAGAGCTCAGGCGCATACAGGGCAAAATTAAAATCAGGGTACATTTGCGATTCACTGTTGGTGTTGGGTGACTGGTTTACTGTTTCTGCGTACATACAGCAATAGTAGCACTTCGCGGGTGTCTCCCGTACCCGCTCGACCCGGCGATATACAAATCTACAACACTGTAACCACTAGCGTGATGCTCTCATGCGGCATATACTGCAGCTATCATGGCACTCATCGAAAGTGATCCTACTCTCTACCAATTGCAGTTAAAGGAAACGCGGGTGCAACTCAGTGCTCGCCTGGGAGAATTATCGCTCGCTTTGTGTGGCGGTGCGTCGCTCAGCCGTGAAGCACTGCAAAATGTCACGGTGGATCTGACGTCAGTGCTGAGTGAGCTTGATGCGGTTAACGAAGAGCTGAGCAGTCGTTGGCGCTATCATGTGTCAGTCCATCCGGCTGCACCCAATGCCCGATGCGATGAATGCCCGCTGTACGATCGGGCTGATATCGTAGCGCGCATAACCCACCCGACGCAGCTCATATAGTCGTATGACCGTAAAAGGTCGATTACAATCACAGAACCCGAACGATTCCTCCCGTAGGCTGATACGTATAAGGAGGCGGTATGCGATTGCGGTTACGGTGGTGGCTCGTTTCGTCTCTGGCGGTAGCTCTCTATGGGCTCATGGTCGCTGTCCTGCTTATCCTGATAGCCCACAATATTCTTATTGCGCTCTGCATTGTCTTCACAATTTTACTGATTGGCTACGCCCTATGGCTGGCAATTATCGGGAGGGGCAAGCGTCAAGTCTTTGGCTGGGTACTTCTTATAGCAAGTAGTGCGGCGATAAGTATTGAATTTGCAATATTTCTTTCGGATGCCGGGAACCGCCGCACCACCGCACTGCTCGCTATTTTAAGTAGTGTGTATATTGCGCTCGCGCTGGTACTCCGGCGTGCGTACTGGCATGAAAAGCGTAGACGACAAATAGTTGCTGGGGCTACGGCGCAGTTTCATAACCCATTTCTGATAGTGAACCCAAAATCTGGGAATGGTCGCGCAATACGGACCAATGTGCCGCAGCTCGCCGCCAAGCAGGGCATAACGGTACTCGTTATGCAGGCTGATGATGACGTGGCGACGCTTGCCCGAAATGCTATTGCGCAAGGGGCAGATGTGCTCGGAATTTCAGGGGGCGATGGGAGCATCGGCGCAGTGGCACAAGAGGCGCTTAAACATGATGTGCCCATGGTTGTTTTGCCTGGCGGCACGCGCTGCCACTTTGCACGGGATATTGGTCTTGAGCCGCGCCACATTATCGATGCGCTGCTGGGATACAACGGTGTTGAACGGCACGTCGACGTCGCATCAATTAATGGGCGTATTTTTTTAAATAATGCATCGTTCGGGTTATATGCAGATATTGTCGATCACCCGCAGTACCGCTTTCACAAGGCTAAAATTAGCCGCCAAACCTTGCAGGCAATCGCGAGTGGTGAAAAACAGCGCTATCCGCTGCGATTTCAGCATGGTCGGAAGCACTATACGGCTGCGGTGCAGGTTTTAGTGGGGGTGAACCGCTATTCGTTTGATGATGTACTGGAGTTTGGGCAGCGTGAACGTATGGACGAAGGCGTGCTCCAAGTCACCGTACTGCCTGCCCTCGACGACGCGCTCGTGCGGCAATTGCTGCGCCCCATGCAGCGGGTGGGTATACGTAGAGCGGGACCCATTGCCGGCGTTGAGCAATGGGTAAGTAAAACATTTCATGTGTGGAACGCCCACACTGCGTTAGTTGTGGGAGTAGACGGCGAACGGGAAACGTACCAGTGTCCCATACACATTCGAGTGTTGCCTGGTGCACTTCGCCTCTATGTACCGCCGGAAGGATGGCGAACGAGAGCTAAAAATCCACTGCGTCCACGTGCCGTAACGCATGCTTGGCGCGTGTTGCAGCACCCATAGTTTCATTACTACACACGGGTTTTTAAAAACCCCGCACCGAGGCGGGGTTTTCGTAGGGGACATGGACCGAGTTAGTCGTTTCGTCGCTCTTCGCCTTGCGAGCCGCGCGCATTGGACATGCTCGGCATGTGCAGGTGTGCGCCACCGAAGTGCATATCACCTTGACTGTCTTCGTCAGTGCCTGCATCATCTTTTTCGCTCAATGGATTGGTGCCGGTTGCTGTTTGGGTAGCGGTATCAAAGCTAAAGACGACGGAACCGCTGGTGCCGTCAACGATAACCCGGCTGCCATCGGAAAATACTACCATATAGTAGGGCGTATTACTTTGGGCATCTAAGAGTACAGCTTTAACGATAGTTTTTGACGCGAACGTGGTTTGGGCAGTGTCAACTGCTTGCTGGAAGGTGACACTGGTTGACGTGTTCGTGTTCGTGGTAGTGGGAACGGTTGTGCCGGTTGAGGTGGTTACGGTTCCCGTCGTGCTCGTGCTCGTTGGATCAGTCGCGGTGCTGGTTGTGCCCGTGGTGCTGGTGTTTGTTGAGGCGCCGGTCGAACTTTCGGCAGCAACGAAGCTTGGTACGGCGATAAGTCCGGCTATTGCCGCACCCATTGCAAGCTTCTTAAATGTGAAGGTCGATGTCGTGAGGCGTTTTACTATGGCCATGTTGTTACCACTCCTTTATTACTTTTTGTAATAGATGTAACGTATTAATTGACCATTCGTTACATTAGCTAAAGAAAGAGTAAATGCACCGTAAGCGGAGATTCACTAAAATGTATGATACCTACGCCGACGATATCTTTCGGTACGTGTTTGTCCATGTACGAGACCGCGAATTAGCTGAGGACTTAACAGCTGATACCTTTATGCGTGCCTGGAAATCTATTGAGAGCTTTGATTTTTCCCAACCGCGACCATGGCTCTATAAGATTGCCCGAAACCTTATTACAGATCATTGGCGCAAGCATAAAACCGAACTATTACCGGAAGATTTTGAGCAGGAATCAGATGAAGATATTACTGAAAATGTTGAGCGCCACTTTACCAAAACACGGGTCCGCGGAGCGGTACATACCTTGAACGAACCAATGCGCTCCGTTGTCATCATGCGCTTTATTACGGGCTATAGTGTGCGCGATACCGCTACGAGTTTGCGCTTGACCGAGAGCAACGTGCGGGTGCTCCAGCACCGCGCCTTAAAGCAACTCAAGGAGCACTTGTCATGAACACGCGACGCTTAAAGCGAGAACTGCGGCGCGCAGGCAGTAGCGTGCAGCAAGCTGACGAGTTGGTAGCCGTTGCCCATAGTCTCGCTGCGCTGCCGGTGCCGCACTTAGGCGCGGATAGTAAAGCGGCGATTGCCGAACATATTGGTATTCGTCCTACGCGCTCCCACATGGTAAATCGATTGGCATTTGCTGGTGGTCTCGCCGTGATTGCCGCCGTACTGCTGACTGCTGGCTTTTCTGGACCGGGCAGCCATCTGTATGGTGTCAAGGGATTGACTCACTTCTTCCACGCCAAGGCACCTGCACCCAATGGACAGCAAATACAGGTTCCCGCTGATACACCTGCCCAACCATTGCAAACAATTCAGACAGCACCGCCGAAACAACCGACAGGTGATAGTGCTGGCTCTCCGAAGCCAGTCACAAATGTGACCGGCACTCCCGGAGCTACGCCGAAACAGTCTGCTGCGCCGGATAACGGACATGGGAATAAACAGTCAAAATGGTTTATATGGGAACAACCACAAAACAGTGCTTCTAACTGGTACAATCTGTTTTTCTCAAATCACCAAACAAACGAGTAATGGGAGCGGGTGTATCAAGGGTAACGTTATGGCTTTTGCTGGCGCCGGATTTTTGATCTGAGTGCGATTTGCCGTTTAAACTCAGCAATTTCTTGCGCGGTAAACATGCCAAGTGCAGCACGCCGGAGCGCTCTCTTTTTATGGGGATCTTGCGGTTGATCCCCGGTGTTTATATGTGGTGTTCCCCGTAGTGTCATTACATACAACTGTATAGCTTCCGCGTTAATACCTAATATATGTAACGCGTTAAAGCCGTTTATGTTACAGCAGATGCTTCGTAGACTAGGCGCCCGGTGACAGGTAACCGTAGTTTACGTAGGGAGCTCATCGGTTGGAACGGTGACGTTCGCAAGTTGTCGCATGACTTTGATGTATACGGCAAATTCGGCTGGGTCGATCGAGCTATATATTGTGGAGCGCAGCCCGTCACGCAACGTTGCTTCAATTTCTACGCACGTCGGGCGATATTGCTCCCGGACTACGATTAAGCGCGAGCGGGTATCCTGAGTGTTATCTATGCGCTCTAAGATGCCGCGCGATTCTAGTAAATTAACGCTATTCGTTAAATACGACAGGGTGGTACCAAGTTGTGCCGCAAGATCACTGACTCGTACGCCGTTACTCCCAGCATCAAGGACGGTACCAATAATGAGCCACTGCATCTTAGTGATGCCGAAGGGGCGGAGGATTATATCGCATAATTTTTGCAGTTTACGGTGCATCGTAGCTTGCGTCGCGCCAGCCTGATACGTCGTTATGCTTCGTAAATCAATCTTATCCAAAACTTTTCCTTGACAATATTGTCGTACAAACATATTATCAAATTAAGTTTACTTAGTAAAGTAAACTATAAATGGTAGTAATAATAAGGAGGAAGTAAGCATGAAAAAACTAGGTGAACGGGGTGGCGCAGAAACAGCGGTAGTACTGGTCATCGCACTTATTGTCGGTATAGCCGGCGGATATTTCTGGGGTCATAGTATGAAATCAGCTTCCGCGAGCACGCAACCAACAGCCAGCACCAAAGCGGCAGATTTGCGGGCTAATTTAGTAACTCTCGGTGTTGAGCATATGCAATTAACCGATGAAGCGGTTGACGCAGCGCTTGACGGTTCGAAAGATGCGAACGCCAAAGCTGCAGCGTTATACCAAAATGGTAATGACATTGGCGCCGCTGTCGGCAGTATCTATGGTAGCGATGCGGAAAAGACATTTGACAGCGTCTGGAAATTACACCTTGATCAATTCGTTAACTATGCTGTAGCCGACAGTAAGGGTGATACCGCTGGAAAGCAAGCTGCCTTGAACGCAATTGATACCGGCTACACAAAACCACTTGCTCAGTACCTTGCAAAGGCAAATCCTAACTTGCCGGAAGCAACGTTAGAAACAGCATTATCTGACCACGTACAAATGACAGCAGCTATTATCGACGCCCATGTCAATGGTAACTACTCGGACGAACAAAACCAATTAAAGATGGCTTCCCAGCACATTGAAGGAATCTTCAGCACGCTAGCGGACGGCATCGTTAAACAGTTCCCCTCAAAGTTCTAATATGCTAAAACGAGTTCTCATTATAGGTGCAATAGTTCTGGTAGCTGGTCTCGCCGGCTTCGGGCTATTGCACCGGAGCTCGACCCCTGTGGCGACAGCGCAGGAGTTAGCTTCTGCAGTTAGCACCAATCAAGTGAAAATCGCCGACTACATGTTTGTCCCTATGACGGTGAAGGTAAAGCCTGGTACAACGGTCACCTGGACGAACATGGACATGGTCCATCACTCGGTCACCGCTGATACTATTTCGCCAAACGCTCCTAACGGACCGTTGATCGGCAAAGGTCAGACGTATAGTTTTACCTTTAAAAAAGCTGGCGTGTATACCTTTCACTGCCAGCCACATCCGTTTATGCACGGAACAATTATCGTAACGAATTAACAGTGGAGGTCATATGAAGAATCGTGTATGGATTGCCGCAGGACTCATTCTGGTAGCAGGCGTCTGTTCGCTTGCCGCAATAGGACTTTCTAAGAGTTCGGCTGCGCCCGTCGCGCAAGCGCCCACTCCGTGCTCTGGTCAGCCAACGCATGTTATTAACGCCGCCTTCACACCAACGGCAGTATCACCGAGTCAAATTGTCGCCCAGCGCTGCGATGAACTGACGCTGACGAACAGGACGGATACGGAAGTCATTGTTGCCTTGGGACCGCATGAGCATCATATTCAGTACCCGGGGTTTCAAGAATCGGTGCTGGATCCGAATCAGCAGTATTCATTTCGTCTCGTCGAGTCCGGTACGTTTCCTTTGCACGATCATGCGCATGATCAATTAACGGCAACGATTATTGTTCATTAACCATGGATGTATTCGCGTACCGTACAATAGATAGTGATGTTCATGTTAAGTAACATACGTATCGTTGAGTCTCAGGTTACCAATGCAAGCTGTTAATCACGTTGTTGCGGGTAGCCTGTTGGCTGTTGTTTTGCCTGATCCGGTAGTTGTCGTACCGCTCGCCATTGCCTCACACTTTGCGATGGATTCATTACCGCACTACGGTAACGATGAACACGCCCCACTAGGGTCGCGCCCATATTTCTATAGGATAGTAGTAGATACTATACTGTCAGTGCTCATCGTACTGTTTTTTGCGGGCTTATACCCACTCCATGCACCGCTCATTATTCTCTGTGCGCTGTGTGCAATATTACCCGATTTATTTTGGCCGGCTGCAGCATTCGTAAAACAACGCGGACCGCTATGGAAGTTCTTCGTCCTGCATAAAACAATACAACGTGAAAGCCGTCGTGGTATTTGGGTAGAACTCGTATGGTTTTTGGTAACTTTTGAAGTGACGATTCAACTCGTGCATCGCATGCTCCGCAGTTAATGCCATACAATTCCGATAGGTACTATGTGGCAGGTCGAGGGCAGACGCTTCATGTACAAACACCGGTAGTTTATTGAACAGGACACAATGCCGTTCCTGCGTTCGTCTGCGTTATCGTGCTGCTATTCTGCTGATGTAGGCGTTGAGATTAAACTTGCGCTCAAGTCCCGCCAGATTCATGTAGCGAATCTTGCCAAAAATTGGGCGTTCAGTCCATGGGCGATCATGCAGACCGGCAATTGACCACAACATGCCGACGTAGCCATTTGGGTCGCCCCCGTCTATGGAGTAGCTGTCGTTCAGTTCGATTGCTATTGCGAGCGCGTCTTGGGGAGTGGGTGTCCACTCCAGTAGTTTCTTTGCCCAATACATGCGCATATACCCATGCATTTTACCGCTGGTTGTGAGCTCGCGTTGAGCGGCATTCCAGGCAGGATCATGGGTGGAGGCGCTCCGCAGTTCGTCGATCGTATAGACGTGCTCACGTCTATCTGTCTGATGTTGTGTCAGGGTATCGACTGCCCAGGCTGGAATCGCATCAAACGACGTGAAGCTTTTTGCGTAGAAACAAAAATTGTCTGATAACTCTTTGCGCACTATCATCTCTTCAAATAACGCATTCATGCCGTCTTCGGCGCTTGGCTGGTCGCCGGCACTTGCCATTTTGGCGCGTTCAAACAGGAGTGGCGTTTTTTGCGTTTCTGCTAAAACATCGAGGGCGACGCGTAAACTTGCAAGCTGTCCAAAATGCAAATACGGACTCAAGTTGCTTTGAAAATCCTCCGCGATGTCGTTCCGTTTGAGCGCATACTGCGGTAGCTTTTGCGCAATAAAGTCGTCCAGTAGTTTTGTCGCCGCCGCTTCTCCGGAAGTAAACGAAATTGTTATACCGCGTTTTGGTTGATGGGCAATATATTCCCAAGCCTCTTCTGTCGTAAACGTCGTTGGCAGTGCTTTTAGGGAGTACGGATGGGGCACAATTGCATCTGGTTCTTGCAGATAGGCAGCGAGGTTAGCATGCACTTTAGACCGGAAGGTATGGGCCGCAAATTCTTGATGGTCGGAGGCGTGCCATACCGGGATGATGTTATGCGTATCAACCACGTAACTTGTGACACCGAGTGTGGTAGCTACCAATTTGGCGCGCTGGCGGGCACCATGGAGTGGTGAAAAATCCCAGTAGAGTGCAGCAGGCTTGAGGCGCGTAAGTGTTGCTTCTAACGTGTGCGCGCTACTTTCGGCGGTCCAAACAAATGGGATATGCAGTGAGGCTAATCGTTCGGCAACCTGACTCAGTCCCTCGAGCATAAATGCAAAGTGCTCATACGCACGATAGCCGACGTTCTGTCTGAGATTAAAAACCACCACAAGCGGCAGTTTTTCGGCAAGTGCATGTTTTTGGGCGGCATATAGCGCATGATTATCTGCCACGCGTTGGTCGCGGCTCATGACATACACAACACAGGTGCCAGACGTTTCAGAGCGATGGAGCAATACGGTACGTTTTTCCATAGTGATTACAGTATAAAGGGTACCTTCAGAAAAATGGTACTATATCGGTATGAAACTAGCTGTTATTGCTGCAAGCGGCCGATCTGGCCGGGCATTTATTGAACAAGCACTGGCGGCGGGCCATGACATTACAGCTAATGTCCACCGTCGTAATACGCTGCCTTCACACCCGCACCTGACCGTCATGATCGGCGACGCCACCGATGCCGCGTATATGGAACAATTGGTCGTCGGGAACGAAGCAGTTGTCAGCCTCATTGGTCATACCAGGCGCTCGCCAAAAGACGTACAGACGAAAGCCACGGAAGCACTGATAGCCGCAATGCAGAAGCAGGGTGTGCGTCGTGTTGTGTCACTGACGGGCACCGGTGTACGGATGCCCGGCGACATCATACCGCTCATGGACCGAGTGCTTAATCTCGGGATTTCGCTGGTCGATCCGGCACGTATCCGTGATGGTATTCGGCATGCGGAGATTCTGCAAACCAGTAATCTGGAGTGGACTATTCTGCGCGTTCTAAAACTACAGAACACGAAACCGCGGGCTTTTACGTTAACCGAACACGGACCAGCGAAAGTCATTGTGTCGCGGGCAGAAGTAGCAGCGGCAATTCTAGAAATGCTGGAGCGTGACGAGTTTGTGCGCCAGGCGCCCATTGTGTCCCGCCCGCACTAAATATGATGACCAACGGCGTAGGCGGCGATGCTGACGATCGTCGTGATAGCAGTGCCCCAGGTAAGATCAATAGCGGCAACTTTGCTTTTGAACCCCTTCAAGGTTGCGAGGTTGGTGAGGTCGTAGGTGGCATAGGCGACAAATCCAAAAAGGGCACCATAGGCGAGGGCATGCTGCCAGCTGGCGGCGTGCACGGCGGGACGAACGACTATCAGCACCACCCCAATAACGTACACGGCATAAAATGCCAGGGCAGCTCCCATCTTTGGTTTTTGGAGTAATATATCGCCCATGGCTCCATAGTAGAGTTGCTTTGCGACAAAGCCGAGCCAGACAAAGTCGAGTATACCCATGACTACAGCGGCAGTAATTAGTTCACTTAGTAGATGCATCGTTTTTCTCCTCTTCGTTTGTTATAACTTGTAGTTCATGTGCCCGTTTCAGTACCAAATTGCCACTGGCGTGTTTGATCGTCACTGCAGGATCGTCAGCCGTGCCGTTTCGAGTGACCGTGGTACCTTTCGTTTCGATGGTCGTTTTTTCAGGTTTGATCGCAATGACGAAACCGGTCGCAATTCCTGATCCCCACTGCCAACCAACTTCATCGCCAACGTGTATATCCATAGCACGTATGATGCGCCATAACCAGTTTAACAGCAACTATTTTTTCAGTAGGGTACTATCTTCTACTTCGGTTCGCGTATCATCGAACGCTGCTTCGAGTCCTTTGGGTGCAATCTCCGAAAAGTACGTAGCAGCAGTTTCGGGGTGGTGGACTATCATTTCGTTGCTCATACTTTCCGCCATAATACGCCCAACATGTGCATGATAGCTTGGCGTGAAAAGATTAAGCCACTTGCCACCTAACCAGAACGGGATGAGCGTTATGCGAAAGACAGGGCGAGGTTTACTTGCCCATTTTGCGTAGCGGCGATACAAGTCTGTGTATGACACAACGTCCTTTCCGCCAATCTCTACAATAATGCTATGCGGGATAGTGACCGTTGCAGCGGCAGTAAGGTACGCTAAGGCATCAGCCAGCGCAATAGGTTGCGTACGACTGCTTGCCCAGTTGGGCAAAAACATGACTGGTAGCTTCGCTACAAGATTACAGATAATGTCGTAGGCTAAGCTACCTTTACCAATAATCATTGAAGCACGAAATTCAATCACATCATCGAGTAAATCACGCAGCACCGTACCGGTATTATGGCGACTTAGCAAATGCTGTGACAAATGGTCTGTGTCGTTTCCAAGCCCTCCCATAAATATGACTCGCTTCACACCCGCCGATCTGCACGCTGCTGCAGTTCTCTCAGCTGCTAAATGCTCTTGGCTGTAAAAATCAGTGTGGGATTGTCCCATGAGATGCACAAAGTAGTACACTACGTCGATGTCTTGTAGGGCAGCAGTCATTTGTTCATCGTCAAGAACTGAAACTGCTGCAGTGCGCAGTCGAGGGTCGGGATCTACAAACGCAGGCAGAGAGCCACTACGAGAAATAGCGAGTACGGTATGTGATGTAGTGTTCAGTAGATGTCGGGTGAGGTGTGAGCCAAGAAAACCGGTGGCGCCAATAATTGCGATGTTCATATGCAGTAGTATACCAAGCTACGAAGCATATCTCGCTAGTGGTAATTTTACGGCTATGGTATTACACTAAAAAATATGAAGGCGATACTATACGTTGGCGTCATGGTTGCAATAATAGGTGCGCTCGATATATTTGTGCTGCGCCATCACTTTTGGGCGAGACTACTCATTAATGTAGCTATCGTGCTTCTATTTTTAGCCGGCTATTTTCTCTTGAAAGTCCACCCATAGAAACCGCTGCCACGGCTTGTGGTGCAAACGCACTATCTGATTGAGGTACGGGGCAGTTTGCTTATGTGGTGCTTTCGTTCCCAAGGACAAGGGCAGTTGCGCTGAATACTGCTTGTGTATCGGCATACAAGTCATCTGCGAGAGCGTTAACTAAAAGATTAGGAGCGTGCCATAAAAGTGAATCAGTGTCTTCTATCCATTGCTTGGCAATGTGCATAATAAACGATGTCGTAACACTGCTCGGAACTGCTATTCTACCAATGTTATACGCTTCGCGGGGGTGGAGACCTGCTGTTTCAGTCGTGGACACGTCAGTGTGGGTGGCATGGGCCACAATATTCCAATCATCTTGCTTTTCCGTCGGACCAAACGCAACCAAGTCAACTAACGCCAGCTTCGGAAAAAACGGCAGGATATCTGCAGACGCACCAAATAGCGTAAATAATGCTGAGATCGGTTCAATGGTATGGAGTGCTGGAGGCACAACTAGCGGGCTCACAAGGTCGTATAGACGCATATGCGCATATAATAGCATAAATAAGTCAAAAATACAACTATGGCTCAGCGTCGTTTGTCATGTACGATTGTTACAATGCGATTAGTGCTTCCGGAGAAGCGGTGGTTATATATTATTCTGTGCTACATAGTTGTGCAGCTGGGCACGCTCATCATCGGAAACAAACTGATGATTACCGTTTAGGAGCTCTTCGACGGTCATCCACTCAAAACTACCATGCTCATCTGATAGTGTTATATCGCCGCTGACGTACCGGCTCGCAAAAAATATTGCGGCAATGTAGTTAACGTGTCCTTCTTTTTGGTACTGCCGTTTCGAAACAAATAGCGTTTGGTTGATTTCGATTTTTATATCTGTGCCGAGCTCTTCTGCTACTTCTCGTAGTAATGCATCTGTCCACGGTATTGCGCGCTCAGTTTCATCCACGCGTCCGCCGGGAAAATCTACATAGCCGTCGGGGGTACGGAGTACTAGGAGCTTTGTATCGTTGAAAATGAGTGCTTTTGTGGCAACTTGGTAGAGGGCATGATTGTGTAATGACATGCGTTTAATAGTAGTACATCTACAAACCAATGCCTATAGTCATACAGTGAACGGGTGTTACTTCACGATATAGAGCGCGGCGGTCGCGATTAGCGCGCAACCAATTCCGATAAGCACTGCCTGGATGTGCATACGTCGAGCGCGAAGGGTATCTTTTTTATGTTGTTCAGCCGTTGCTTGGGCGATATCGCCAAATTCATCAGAAACGTTATATTTTCCGCTCGCTGCGTAGTTTACGCAAAAATGATTTTTTGCTTGCAGAAAACTGAGTGCCGAAATCCAGTAAAAGAGAAAGAGGGCTATGCCTACCCAACTTGGGGCATGAACAGCAAGTGCGACAGCGAGTCCGATAAGGCCGAGAGCGCCGAAGCCGATACCGAATCTTCTTCGATACGCGGATTCTTTGGGATTAATATTGCAAACACCGGGTGTATAGTATGAATCTGCCATTGTCGCTCCGTGTTACTTAATAGATACAATAATAAGTATGCAGCATTACATGAGGAATATGAAATGCTGCTGTAGCGTTTTTACAGGCTATATACCTCTCGTAATGGTTTGTAAGGAAATAAATGTGCTTTCGCTAGGCAAGTCTTATCGCTCTTGCTATTCAAGATGTTTAAGGTAGCTGTTAATTTTGATCCCGGCCAGGCGCATCGTAAAATTCGCGTTTGCGCCACTTCTTTTCGCCTCGTTCCCATACGACTCTATCTTCGCTGATTTTTTTAAAGGCATTCAACACGCTGCCTTTGATAGATGGACTACCGCTGTTAGTTACGGTAGTAAATCCATGACCAAATTGTTTATTGATCATGTAGTATGCTGTATTTTGCGT
>DASTAH010000014.1:0-3881 GCA_035712845.1 Saccharimonadales bacterium (SeqCode) | reverse complement strand
ATGACCACCTTCAAAAGCAAGCCGGGGAATTGCAGCAGCTAACAGAGCGGCGCCAGGAGCTACCGCATTGGCTGGACTTAACCCCACTCGAGCAGCAATATATCAGCGAAAGCTTTGGAGATATCGCAGACGCGCGCAGTCGGGCACGACACCCCACGAACCTAACGGTGTGGGCGACGGCAGCACGCGCCGAAGCGGGTACGCGTGAGGCAATCGGTAACGACGTAGATCCAAGCCTGCTCCTTGTGACGAATGCCCTAGAACAAGCCCTCATAGCACGACGCAGCGAACTGCGCCATAGTCAAATTATCAATTTCACACGCACGATTCGCTTTAATACCTGGTATATAGAAGAGGATAGGGTGCTCAGCGCTGCGGATCGCTATCTACGTGATCTGCTCGACCATCAAGACAAAGAAACGCTCGCCGAACTGCGCCATCGAGCACGTTTACTCCGCTTCCATGTTCAGCCACTCAACCAGCTGGCGTATCGTCTCCAATCCAGTGGGGGTCAGCCGGCAGCAAACGACGTGTTGGAAACTGCCCGAGCAGGTATGCAATTTCAACGCATGCACTTATACTTGCGCCGTCCGTTTGCCCAACTTGCACGCGCACCCCTTAAAACGCTTGGCGGGTCCGCACTCGACCCTCTCATGGCTGCACTGAACGCACGGGGCGCGGTCCTGGAGTCACTGGATATTGGTGGGTCCTACCGTCAGCTCATTGGTCGCTTGCTCGGAGAGACTGCCGCGACAAAAGCAGCTATCGAACGGCGTGATGTGCGAACTGCCAAACGAACGGCGGCACATTTTAATCGCCTGCTGTCTCGATACTGCTTACCACATGAACCAGCGGTACAAGAATGGTACGGTTATCAACTTTAACGCTCTAACGTTGCTCGCTATTTATGTATGAGGGGGCGTATATGCGGGATGTGCCTGGTACGCCGTTGATCGTCTGATTGGTGCGGTCGTGCCGCCATGAAGGCTGAACTAAACGACGCTTGAACCGTTTCAATTGCTGAGCGGTCAAGAGCCGTGAGCAGGTAACTAATTGCAAGGGGAGCAAAGAGGAATAGATCCGCGTGGCTGAGGCGGGAATTAATAATCCCGCTATTCGTCGAAACAAACAACCGTTCTACCGTAAGCGCTACCAGCACTACCCCGATAATAACGAGCCACGTACTCGCCAGTTTTTTGAGCGCATAGTTGCGTAGCTGGGCAATCACAACACCCGTCGTTAATACCAGCCCGCTTATTGACGCTTCGAGGTGCGGAAACAGGAATCGCAGCGGTGTGCGTACCGGCAAGGCAAGTCCCAGAAAACTCAAGCAGATGGTCAGTATATCAAGTAAGAGGAGAACGCGGTTCATGCCACAACTGTACGCCTATATAGATGAGAAATTGCTGGAGTCTTTGCTAATTTTATACGTCGCTTGCCATTGAAGGGTACAATACCCATATGACAAAAACAGCAATTGAGCAGGTACATACGAGAGCCCGGCGCTATATAGCTGCGGAGCAGAGGTATATCAAACATCAAGAATATAGCGCGCACCCTTACGGTACACCATTCCGAGCGCTCCTTGGTACGACCGTGCTGAGTGGCATATACTCGGCAGAACTGACCTTACGAGCTGTACGCTTACGACGTGCTATCACCCAACTCAATCCGCACCTCAACCCCGATACGCTCAACCTAACCGACTGCGCCCCTCTTGTTGCCGCTGACGGTGCGGGGGCGCTTGAGCCCCAGATTACGGTGACCGATGCATGCGTCGCTGTGCAGCAATTAGATGGTCGTCTCGACACCTTTCACGTGCCTGAATCTCCGATACATGTCCTCGGTAAACGTGCCTAGTACCAGGCTTATTCGACCGTGACTGACTTGGCTAAATTCCGGGGTCGATCGACGTTCAGTCCCCGCGCCGTGGCAACGTAGTAGGCAAACAGCTGCAAGGCAACAGCTACCAGTATCGGTTGGGTGTGCTCCAGTGTTTTTGGCAGGTAGATTACGTCATCTGCAAGGCTGCGAATCGTTTTGTTGCCCTGTGTTGCCAGGGCAATGACAGGACCGCCTCGGGCCCGTATTTCTTCAATATTCGAGTAGGTTTTATCAAGGTGCGGCGAGTCAGTGGCGATAGCCACCGTCGGAAAACTGGCATCGATCATAGCCAGCGGCCCATGTTTCATTTCACCCGCAGCGTAGCCTTCGGCGTGGATGTAGGACACTTCTTTGAGCTTTAGGGCACCTTCAAACGCACATGGATAGCCATAGCCCCGACCAATAAACAAGAAATCGCGCTGCTCGGCATAGGTTTTGGCAATGGATGCAATCGTCTTTGATTGATCGAGGACGGCTTGGATTTTATCGGGCAAGGCTGCAAGTTCGGTGAGCAGCGGTTTATATAATGTATTGGCCGTACTCGACAAGTGCAGAGCAATGAGCGTTAAGACCGTGACTTGGGCGATAAAGGCTTTCGTTGAGGCTACAGCTTGCTCCGGACCGGCATGACAGTAGACCCCGGCATCGGTCATCCGGGCGATGGTACTGCCAACCGCATTGACGACGCCGAGCCGGAGTACGCCGTAGTCTTCCACTTTCTTGAGGGCGGCAATCGTGTCGGCTGTTTCACCCGACTGACTAATCGCTAACAGGGCAGTGCTCCGGCTAAATGGTTCCTGGCGGTATTTAAATTCACTGGCCAGTTGCACTTCGACGGGAATACCTGCTAGTTCTTCGAGTAAGTACTCACCGACGAGACCGGCGTAGTAGCTGGTGCCACAGGCAACAATAACGATACGGTCAATGAACTTTAATTGCTGCGTCACGGTATCAAGACCACCGAGCTTTAAGATGCTTTGCGCTGCCTGGACGCGGCCGACTGTGGCATTCTGTACGGTGGCCGGCGCTTCATAAATTTCTTTCAGCATAAAGTGTTCAAAGTCCCCGAGCTGCGCGTGCTCATTATCGTAGTCAAGCAGCTCGGTTTTTGGCTTTACCGGGGCATCTTTTTTTAGATTATGCATAGTTAGCTTCGTCGGTGTCAGGACGGCAACATCGTAATCGTCAAGAAAGATAACTTTCTTGGTGTGTTCGAGCAAGGCAGTGGGGTCAGACGCAAGAATATATTCTCCCTCCCCCACACCTATGACCAAAGGACTCGATAGTCGGGCCGCAAACAATGTCTGTGGTTCTTCGGTGCTCACAGCCGCAATGGCATAGGCACCGGTAAGGTCCCCGAGGGCTGCGCTGAACGCAGCCGCAAACGAATCAGTGCTGCGGCGGTAGTAATCTATGAGGTGGGGAATAACTTCAGTATCTGTCTGGGACGTGAAGCGGTAGCCCTGTGTTTCGAGCCGGGCTTTTAGCGCTGCATAGTTCTCAATAATGCCGTTATGCACCACAAAAATCGTCTGGTCAGCATTGGTATGTGGATGGGCGTTATGTAGAGTTGGCGCACCGTGGGTGGCCCAACGGGTATGTCCAATACCAAGCGGCGCCGAGACTTTGGTATCGTGTACTTTTTGGACCAAACCTTCCACCCGACCGACTTGTTTTATGAGGTTCGGTGAAGATGCATCAATCAGTGCAATGCCGGCTGAGTCGTAACCGCGATACTCTAACGCCGTCAGACCATCGACAATGACCTGGGCTGCGTTTTGTTTGCCAATATAGCCAACGATACCGCACATGTCATTCCATAATACCACCCTGAAACGACCCTTGTTCGTATGCTATACTTTTGTAAGCATAATCGGAGTTACCTACCATCAATGGCATGGCAACAATTTGATCGTTTTCTGCGGCTGTGGGCGAACCTAAAGCGTGCGGCGCGACGCGGTATCCAGCCGCTCTATACGCGTGTGTGGCTTCGTCTT
>DASTAH010000013.1:0-5492 GCA_035712845.1 Saccharimonadales bacterium (SeqCode) | reverse complement strand
AAAAACTCGAGATGAGTACCGAGCTCGATGCCATGCGCGGGTTTACCTCTGCTGGTCCCCACCGTGAAGACATAACCGTATTATTTAACACCCACCCGGCTAGCGAAGCAGCGAGTCGTGGTGAAGCTCGAACGCTTGTGTTAGCTCTTAAAATATTGGAGCTTAAAATCATACAAGTAGCCCGTGAAGTCACCCCTCTCCTTCTGCTTGACGATGTGTTTAGTGAGCTTGATGGTTCGCGCAGACGAGCGCTCACTACCTATCTTCAACAATACCAAACGTTTATTACGACCACCGATGCTGACGTGGTTCTCCAGAACTTCACTGAGAGCGCTCACATTATTCCCCTGCAAGCAGATTAGCCGGCTAATTCTTGCGGGGTGTGGCAGAAAAAGCAAAGAATTGATTGGCGTCTACACTGTGTTGCCGTTAAGCTAGTCACCTCGTCATGATCAACGAGCGCGATTCTCGCATTATATGGTTTGCCCATCAAGTGTGTATTTTCGGTAATAGTTAGGTCCGATGGCGAACGTAACGGTATGGGTGGTAAGAGTTCCGTCGGTAGTAATAAACTGTACTTGCAAGGTAAAAGTGCTAATATATGTTGTTCTATCGGTTGTAGTATTACTGTTATTTCGAGTGGCGTTGACACAGATTACTGCTGCACCAGACTTCTGACTACCATTCAGATTGCTAATTGCCGATGTTAGCTTCTGCTCTAAGCTAGTAAGCGTAGCTGAATCAATCTGCCAATCGCCTGGGCTAAATGATCCATCAAAGCCATCAAAGCCGATCGCACCATTATTATATCCACACTGATATGCAAGGTTTTGCTTGACCTGACTTGAACTACTCCCCGTAAGTTCGGCCTGGGTTTCTAATGGGATGCCTAATTCTAGTAAATCAAGCGGACCAAATGAGCTCCCGCTGGCTAATTGTGTCATCGAACCATCCTTATTCACTCTAAATACGGTTCTATTGCCAGCGTTTGCCTGTCCTGTGGCGCTCGGATCTCTAACCACCGCTAATGCGAAGCCACCAGCCACCTTTATGTTTGTCACTTGCGCATTCGGAATCTGCTTTCTTGCGGCAGTCGTAGCACTTTTAATGTCTTTGCTTTGCTGGCTATATGGCACTACAGCCATCACTACGACAATAGCCAAAACTACACCAATTACTAGCAATAATAGCTTTATTTGTCTGGTTTTTTCATAACCCCCTGGCGTACGAGGCTCGTTGTATATTTGATTACTGTTTAGTAAATTACGACCCCACTGCACTACTACTCTCCTTTCTAGCTCGGTGCTCTGTAAACGGCATTCCAGCCATCATCATAAAACGGTGTAACCGATATTTCGTTACCGGTTTGGTCGCCAACTAATCCACCCGACACCCCATTGTTCTCATTAATATGCGCTCCAACATCCTGATTATTGCCAATATACATCTCGGTGTGATCTGCTTGGACAAGTATATCGCCTGGTTGCAGGCCCTGACTCGTATGTGCAGTATCGGCGACTTTTGTGAAGCCGGCCTTTGTAAGTGCGGATCCTTCGTCGAGGGTAGAGAAGTTTGGATTAGTAGTAAAATAGCCGGCTTCGGTTACTATGGCAGACACAAATGACGAGCAGTCGAAGCTACCACATTGCGTGGTGCAACTTGGATCTGACTGATACTTTTGCCAGCCAGTAGTTCGGGTGGGCTGATCGTAACCATAACCATTATTATTGGCTATAGACACGGCAAAGTTAATTCCCTTTTGCATACCCGTGCCCGTAACGCCTGTTGCTGTGCAGCCATCCGTTGATACGCTAGAACCGCCTTGCAGCGGGTCACCGCCCATTGTCTTTATGTTCTGCATTGAGGCCGATAGTGGCGTACCAAACAACCCAGTCCAGTCGCCAGTCTTACCACTAAGGTCTTCCAACTCTGCCGTTACCGCAGAAGTGGCCTGAATATAAAAAACGCCAATACTTCCCGAAGAAAGAGCTTTTAGGATTTGTTGCGCTTCGGCAGTTGGTAAATCGGATGGCTCGCCACCCCCTGTAGCAGGGCTTCCGCTCGTCTGCTTGGATTCATCAGCGATATACTGAGCATCCCGTGTCGCATTTGCTGGACCGCCCCCTGGGACATCGCCAGAATAGTGGTTTATAAAACCACCGGCGCCACCACCTTCATTAACCGTAACCAAGTAAAAGAATACCGGCGAAACATTAACTGATTCGACTGCCGAGGTAATTTGACCAATATTACTCGAGTTAAGCCCATACTTAAAAATTGTTGGCTGAGCACCGGCTTGCTTAAGAAACCACTGCTCGACCGTGCTATTAGAAATATTCCAGGTAGAAGGTACCGGTTCGCTCGCAAAGGTTTTTACCTGGTCGATAGTAAACCCACTATTTAATCCACTCGCAGCTGGAGTTATGGCAGGCTGGGCGCCCGAACTGCAGTCACTACCGCCCTGGGCGTCGTAGTAATATATGCCTTCACTAAATATATTCTGTTGATCGTTAGCCAAAGCCTGCACGGTATTTATTTGCAGTTGTGAGGCAAACAGCATGACAATGATCACGGCTACCTGCCTGGTTATCCGCATAGGATGATAATAACCAACTCTTTTTGTAAAATTCGTCATTATGTTCCAGCCGGCTGTGCGTTAATAAGTAAGTCGTGCATGGCCTGCCCGGCGGCGGTCGCCGAGCCTTCGGGACCAAGAATCGCGGGGACGTCAGTGCCGGGTTGGGAAAAACCGATCTCTAGCCACCCGGCCGGGGCGGCCGAGCCATTCTGGGATGCGGCCGAGGCGCAGCTGCTGCCGCCATCGGCTGTATTGGTGGTAGCAATTTCCTGCCCGGCTGTCACGTGTTGACCATTCAAAGAGGGCAGTATGTGGACGTGACCATAGTAGATCCAGTCTCCGCTGCCAGCTGGGCTGCCTGGTGGATCGCTTAGAGCGGAATCAAGTTGTTCGACTGGGTAATCGTTTCCAAAACCGCCGCAGGCGCCATTATAGACGTGCAAGGTACCAGAAGTAACAGCGTAGACCGGCGCGCCGGCACTATCTTGGACGTCCCAGCCTTGATCGATGCGTTGGTACTGCGATGGATTCTTGGCAGCAAACGGCCATACGAGTGTACCGGGAGGAACACTAGCGGTTGTACCTGCACTAGCGCTCGTTGCACCGTTCATGCCCTCGTCGGTGCAAGACTGGTCAGACGTGGTACTGTCACCCATAAAACAGTCGATTGCTTTAATGTCGTTGGCGTCGTTGACAAACATGACAATTCGTCGCCAGTTCATATCGCTTACATCGCCACACTGTGCTTTTTGATATGATGTGCTATTGGGGTCAACATCGGTGTGGCTGGCGGGCGTGACATCCCAAACGTTGCCGCCGATATCAGAGTCGGGAGCATACGTCAGGTCGTTGCCGAAGCACGTTTTGATGCGCGCCGTGTAGCCGCCTCCAGTACCGTTGGCGCACGCGTTCTTATCCGTACCTATACCTGAGCTATCCGCACAGACACTGCTAAGGTATTGACCAACACTTTCGGCGTTCTGGTAGGGATCAGCAAGGTTGGGATCATTCAGCATGCTGTCAGGAATACCATACTGCGGGAAGCCATAATCATAGTTACCGGTCCAGCTGCTAGTGGCAGAATCGGCCACCGCATGTGGCAAGAGCGACCCAAAGGCATTGAATAGATTGCCACCCATGTTCTGTAAGGTACCTACCAATGACAGCAGGTTGGCACCCAGCGTGGGCTTTATATCCATCGAGAGTTGACCAGTGAGGGAGCGATAGTCGTTGATATCAAACATCTTTGCAAAGGCGTTTTCTGAACGAAATTGCTGCTGTTCTTGTTGACCGGCGGTACCGATTATCGTCGAAGCACTATTTGCTAGGCTTATGCCCCCTGAGGCAATTGCGGCCGTATTGGCGGCTGCACGAGCACCGTATGCAATGAGGTCACCACCCACAGGACCCTTAAAGGCATCAGCCGCAAGTTTTGGTGCCGCCTTGCTGTGTATGATTTGGTTGGTCACCAGACCTAATAGTTCTGACCCAACGTAAGCTTTCACACCCTCTTCTGCTCCTCGTGTTAAAGTCCATTGTAGAGCTGTCGATGCGCCGCCGTCCTCTAGATCGGTTGCTAGTGAAACACCGTTAATAACCAAACCTGCTGCAGCAACTGTGAGGGCTGCAGTAAGGCTACAGGGATCGGTAACTTGACTTGCAACGGGAACGCCTTGTAACAGACTGTGTAGCTCGTTCATGCCAATAAGATCAAGTAAAAAATTACCAGCGTCAGTCATATTGCTTGCACTTGTTTGGTCACCAAATGCTTGTTTACGAGCGTCGGGCAAATCATTAACAATGCTTCCGTCCTTATTTTTTTGTAAACTAGACGCTTCTGTACCGTTCAAGATCATCATGGGTGGTGAGTTCCAAATACTTTGTTTTGTTTTTGGATCAGTAAAGCTTTTTACAAGTCCACTCATTTGATTCATGCCAGCATCGCTACCTCCAGCCTTTGCTTGAGATGCTGCTGCAATAAGACTAGTGGCTTCAAGCATCGCCGGTACGACGGTAAGATCTCGATTCATCGTCACTATACTCTTGCCTGTTCCTTCCAACACACATCCCGTCACCCACATATATCCAAAAACTGATCCCGCTTTATCTACAGCTTCAGACACTGGACTATTGGCATCTTCGTTGACTGTATTAAAAGCATCGACGCCCGGTGCTTCAATGGGTGCAATCTCGCTATCAAATGTTTGCTGTTCGACCGTCTGAGCTGCTTGACCAGGTTCTTCCTGAGTGTTTTGACCTTCCTGTTTAGCCTTCTGATCCGCAGCAATTTTCGCAGCAATTTTATCCTCAATTGCGCGCGAAAATGGATGAAATAACGATCCCAATCCAAAGAATTTTTTCAAGCTACGAGTTTTTATGGCGGTGGTTATCTTGCCGTCACCGACAAGACTTATTCGAGAGCTCGATATAAGTTTACTCATCGAAGATGCTTTTAATCCAGATATGTCTAGTTTTATGTCATTGCCCGATCCTTGAAAGTCTGTTGTACCAAACTGATCATTTAACCAGCTTTTCAGTTCTTCATCAGTCATGCCCTGCGTTTCAGGATGGCTGCTCCCTAATTTTTCTCGATCAATCGTGACTTGCGTAGGTCTACCAAGAGCGTCTTGTCCGTCAAATTTAATCCCGGCATCCTCAAAGGCTTGCACGGCTTTATTCATAGTTCGTGCGCCAATTAACCCAACTCTAGTAAAGCGAAAATCTTTATTTTTATATGCTTTTGCATAACGCAAAAGATGACTGGTGCGATCCTCGCTATCTGACTGTGATTTAGAGAAATTATGTCCAAGAAGTTCGCCCAAATGAATCAATTGTAAGGGCCCTGACGCAAAGCCAGCAAACGCCATCACTATACCGATTAATCCTCCGGCAACACCACCTCCTACAGTCCCGG
>DASTAH010000012.1:0-11711 GCA_035712845.1 Saccharimonadales bacterium (SeqCode) | reverse complement strand
TTCCCATACGTTGCCTTCATCAAGCTCACCATCCCCCATAACTACATACACCCAGCGATGTAACTGTTGGTTCATGCGCAATGCAAGAGCCATACCAGCAGCTTGACTAAGCCCACAACCAAGAGGACCACTGGTATTTTCCAGCCCAGGTAGGCGCACCCGTTCCGGATGTCCTTGGAGCCGTGAACCTAGTTGACGTAATGTCAGTAGTTCTTTGCGCGAGAAGTATCCAGCATGCGCCATGGCTGCATAGCGCACAGGTACACAGTGCCCATTACTTAAAAGCAAAATATCACGTTCTTCCCAGTCAGGGTTCTTAGGATCGTGCTTTAATACATCAAAATATAAAGCCGTGAATATATCTGCAAGGCCCAATGGACCAGCGCTATGTCCACTGCCGGCATGCTCTAACATTCGAATAATGTCTTCCCGAATGTCGTTTGCTATTAGTTCTAGACGCTCAATAGAAAGTTTATGCATTGATTATAAATCGCTTATGGCTGAATTTAGTGTAGCATACGCAGCAGCAGGATCATCAGACTGTTGTACTGCACCACCTATATTCAAAACATCGACTCCTGCACGGCATAATTTTTGTACATTTTCAATATTTATGCCCCCGTCCCAACCAATTTCGACATCAGGGTGGTTTTGGCGGATTTGTGCAATTTTTTCCATAAGGCGCAAATCCGCCACTCCGCCGTGAAAGCCTAAGTTGCCACTAAATATGAGCACATGATCAAACGAATGCATAATCTGCTCTGCATATTCAACAGGCGTGTCGTGCAGTAATGCAAGCCCCACTTCAATACCTGCTCGATGCAATAGAGCCGCAAAGTGCATATGGTGGACATCAGCTTCGTTATGAATAATTACTAAATGTGGATGCGCTTCTATGAGTTGCTCAATATATTCCATAGGTTTTTGGTACATAAGGTGTATATCCGCAGTTATCCCATCGGGCCACCAAATTTGTGAAGGCTTTGGCGATATAGTGGGAGCAAATAGTCCATCCATAAGATCAATATGTATCCGTTTGGCAAACGGTGTAATACGATTCATTTGCGCGCGATATGCATGCGGGTCTTGCGCGGTAACAGTTGGACAAATTACTGCCATGCACTAACCTAATTCGTCAAGTTCATGTAAGCGTCTAATAAAACGAGGAGCAGCCGCAAACGAAGTTGTTAACCATACGCTTATAATGGATTCCGCTTCTTTAATCGATAATTGTTTAGCCGAAATGCACAGCACGTTACTGTCATCATCATTTCGTGCTGAGCGCGCTTCGTCTATATTCCAGCATAAGCTTGCCCGTATACCTTTAAATCGATTTGCAGCCATAGCCATACCCTGCCCACTGCCGCAAATCAATATACCTCGACACACAGGTTCATGAGATAAAACGGATGCACACACTTTGCCTGCGAATTGTGGAAAATCATCGTGAGGATTAAGTGTCTCGTCTCCACTGTCGACTACATCGTGCCCCATTTGTTGCAAACGGACCGCAAGTTGCTGTTTGTAGGCAAATCCTTGATGATCAGCACCGATAAAGATTTTCACTATTGTTGCTCTTTATGCTTCTTTTTGACTGTGCAATAAACGTCCTGTATCCGCAACAAGTTCGATTAAACGATTGCTGTAGCCCCATTCATTGTCGTACCACACCACTACTTTAGCTAATGTTCCGTCAACTACGTTGGTGAGCTCTAAATCAACTGTTCCAGATGCGCTATTACCAATGTAATCACTACTCACGAGTGGCTCGTCACTAACGGCTACTATGCCTTGGTAATATGGATCTTTCGATGCATTAACAAGCACTTTATTTATTTCTTCTTTACTCGTGCTGCGCTTAAGCACCATGGTGACATCGCTTAAAGACACGACCGGAGTAGGCACCCTCACGCTTAAGCCATCAAATTTGCCTTTTAAGCTTGGTACTGTAAGAGCCACTGCGATAGCTGCTCCTGTACTTGTCGGGACTATGTTTTGCGGTGCTGCACGACCTTCTCGCACGTCTTTAGTAGGCGCGTCCGTTAACGTTTGGCTTGCCGTGTCACTGTGTACAGTAGTTAGCATGGCACGCTCAACTCCAAACTCCCGATCCATAATGTCCATAACAGCAGCAACGCTATTCGTAGTGCATGACGCATTACTCACAACATCACTCGCATCTTTTAGTTTGTCGTCATTTGCTCCAATAACAATTGTTGGGACATCATCACTTTTTGTAGGTGCCGATATGACTACTCGCTTAGCACCAGCTTGTAAGTGCATGCGGGCATCTTCACCTTTAGTAAATCGTCCCGTACTTTCAATTACAACGTCAACATTGAGATCTTTCCACGGTAGCTGCGTCGGATCTTTTTCAGCTAGAACTGGAATTTTTGTTCCATCGACTATTAAATTCCGTTCATCGTATTCTACCGTGTGATGATAATTTCCGTAGTTACTATCGTGGGCTAATAAGTATGCAAGCGTTTTTGTATCTGTTAGATCATTGATCCCGACAATTTCGAGATCAGTTCTATCATGTGCTATGCGAAATGCTATGCGACCAATACGTCCAAAGCCGTTGATTGCTACGCGAGTTTTCATTTAAATCACCCCCTTATGCTGTTGATTTTACTGCTTATGCATATATTGTAAAAGGCAACAGCATAAGAATCAACTATAGGTTAGGCTGAATCAAACTCAGTTCTGCAATCTCTAACCGTTTAACGTATGCTTCGAGACCTTCACGAAGAGGTGGATGAGTTAGCAAATCAAGCGCCATTTTTGGATGCACCGCAATGCCTACACTATGGTCTTCGAGTGGTATCTGAGGTATTGATAACGCTGTTTTTCCAAGAAAAAAATAACGTTTATTTACATGATCCCCTTGTTTGCTCGGTAATTCACTGTCGTGAATATATTCCAAATCATGACGATTGAATTTGAGCGCCCACTTACTTTCTTCGCCAGCCTCCCGTATTGCGGCGTCAATAAAATCTTCGCCGTCAAGGAGACCACCCCCCAATAAATCCCACGTACCAGGCCGATGCCTTGCCGTCTGTTTGCGCTTAAACAGGCCGACATTACCAGCTGTATCAACAAGAATAAGCTTTGCGCTTTCTCTTATTTTTTCGGACATTATGATGTAAGACTCCGCATAAACTTACACATTATGTCATAATAATATTATTTTGTACAATGTATATTTGTATTGTATGCAATTTTTATTTTTGATACGTGCCTGTCACACAGCTTGCAGCAGGTTGTTCGTTTGTACAGTTTTCAAAAATTTACTCTGTCTGTCATATTCAATCATGTCTACTGCCTGTGCAAACGTAACCCAACTATACGCAGCATGCTCGTGGCTTAACACAACTGGCTGACGAGAGACTTTCGCTATGTAGTATAGCCAAACCACATTCAAGTTAGAAGTCACCGTCTCTGAAGTTGCATATACTAATTGGATACTTCGTACGCTAAGTTTAATGCCCGTTTCTTCTAAAACCTCACGTACTGCGGCTTGATCAGGTGATTCATGTTCATTACTGTGGCCACCAGGAATATCCCACTGCAACGGTCTTCTCACGTCTGTTTCACTGCGTTTTAATAGCAGTATGTCATTATGTGTGTCAGCTACAAGTACTTTAGCTACGATCCTGGTTTGCATACTTACTGTTTGTTGTATCGTTCAATAGACTCGGCGATAATTTTCTGCGCAGCAGCAACATCGCCCCAACCCAAAACATTAGTAGAGCCTGGCTTCTTTAAATCTTTGTAATGCGTAAAGTGCTCAACGATCTTTTGCTTCCACCGTTCACCAAGATCATTAAGTGAATTGATACGATCTCCAGTATTACGATCATCCGACGGTACAACAACAACTTTATGGTCTGCCTCACCATTGTCTTCAAAATTTAATACGCCAATTATAGTTGCCTCAAGCCACACTCCAGTTGGGATTGGCTCGTCACACACTATCAACGTATCGAGTTCATCTCCGTCTTCATCAAGAGTTTGGGGAATAAAACCATAGTTACATGGTTTTGCGTAAATGCTTGGTTCCACGCGGTCAAGCATAAATGCGGCACGCTTTCTGTCCCACTCAATCTTAAGTATGCTGCCTTCAGATATTTCAACAACGGTATTTACCGTACCACTCTGATAATTACCTGGTTCAAGCACTTGATTAAAATCAGCCATATAAACTCCTGTTACAACTAGAGAATATTGTACACTATAACGTATGACTGCAATCTATAACCATTGCGAGCAACTCACTGATAACATATATTCGTTTTACTTTGAAACTGAATTACCGCTACAGTATACGGCTGGGCAATTTACGCAAATGACATTATCCCACAATGAACCGGATAATAGAGGTATCAAACGTTGGTTTACGTTATCAAGCTCACCTACAGAAGATATGCTTTCGATAACGACAAAAATTGCATCAACTCATGGCAGTACATTTAAACAAGCATTACAAAATCTCAAGCCAGGTGATTCCATCGGCATTGATGAACCAATGGGAGATTTTGTATTACCCAAACACCCGCAAACCCCTCTTGTATTTATTGCCGGTGGCATAGGTATTACACCATTTCGTAGCATGTTTCGTTGGTTAGCTGATACCGGTAACGAGCGTCCTATCAAATTTTTGTATGCGGTACGCAGCGAAGATGAGATAGTTTTTCAGCGTGACCTAAACGAAGCTCGTGTGCATTCGACAATCGTAGTATCAAATCCGTCTGACGCATGGGGCGGTGAACGCGGAAAACTTACTGCCGAACAAATATTAGGGCTAGAAAAGCCAGCTGAAGATTCGCTAATTTATATGTCTGGTCCTGAACCTATGCTTGTAGCGTTATCTCAAGATCTAGTGGACGCAGGCATACATAAATCGCAACTTGTTACTGATTTTTTTCCTGGGTACGAAAAAATATAAACCGTGTTCTTCGCAATGCGTGAATGTTGCGTATAACAAGGACATAACACGCCTCTAATTTTGTGTTGGGTGGCTTCTCTCTTCTAAATACTCACGGATCATAAGTGCTGCAGTGGCTCCTTCGCCAGCTGCGCTAGCTATCTGCATCGTAGCACCTGATCGTATGTCGCCTGCAGCAAAAATCCCTGAAACTGTAGTTTCAAGGCGATTGTTAGTTTTTATGAGCCCTAACTCATCAAGCTCTACACCACTACCGTCCAGGAATTGGTTGTTTGGTTGTAGACCGACAAATATAAACACTCCATCAGTTTCAAAATAGATTGTCTTACCATCATGGGTGCCTTTAACTTTTGTTACTGAATTGTCTTCTCCCAAGATTTCGTCTGTTGTAGTGGCAAGATGAACGGTAATTTTCCCTTCTTCTACTTTCTGCTGAAGATCTTTCTGCAATACATCACTAGCTTTAAGTGTTGATCGTACAAGCAAATCAATATGAGAGGCAAATCGAGTTAAGAATATTGCCTCTTGAACAGCACTATTACCACCACCTACCACGACTAATCGTTTGTCGCGGTAAAATGCTCCGTCACAAGTAGCGCAATAATGCACGCCCCGAGCATAGTATTCCTGCTCACCTGGTATTCCTAATTTTTTATAATCGCTGCCTGTTGCTATGAGAACAGCGCGCGCAAAATAATTTCCGCTCGTTGTTTCTAGCCGCTTATACATACCTTCATCATGTATACGCTGTACTTCACCTAATTCTATAACAGCACCGAATCGTTCTGCTTGTTCTTGCAAATTTTGAGCTAGCGTAAGCCCTTCTACGCCTTTAGGGAAACCAGGATAATTGTCTACCATATCTGTGATGGCTGCCAAACCACCAACAACACCACGTTCAAATAGCACGGTATCAATATCTTCGCGAGTGGTATAAATAGCAGCAGATAATGCCGCCGGTCCGGCACCAATCATCACTACATCGTGACTCTGCTTCATAGGGCTAACGGCGTCAAGGTGAAGTGCGGCAAGAAGCGCTTCATTGCTTGGCTCTTGTAGAACTGTGCCATCCGTAAGTAGGATTGTGGGAATTACGTTTTTACCGCCCGATAATTCAAGCATTTCACTCAAAAGCGCAGGATCACTCTCAATATCCTTATATTCATAGGCAATGTCATGCTTATCAAGGAGGTATTTTGCTCTGTGGCAGTCTGCGCACCAGTCGGCGCCGTATACAAGTATTGTTTGAGAATTGCTCATTGCTATGTATTGTACCTATTTAAATGAAATAAAACGATGCACACACCATGAGCATTGCCATATATGCATGCGGTTGCGGTTACACAAGCGCGGGCGCTAACTTGGCTAAGTTATAGCCTACAACTACTTCTTGAGAATCGTCCTGCTTTGTTACCACTGTTACTGGAACAGTCAACGCTCCCGATAATTGTAAAGCTTCTGCTTGACGATGTGGCTGTTCGTCTAGATTAACGACATCATAACCATGACCTTTTGCATCTAAATATTTCTTAACCATTGCACAGTATGCACATGTATTAGTCGTAAAAATGGTGATGTTTTTGACCATAATATATCCCTCAAATTTAAATCTTTGTTACATTTATATTTTAGGCGAGCGCTAAATGGCTTGTCTGTGAGGAAAATTATATATAGCGCTTGTTACGAAATCAATACGCTATATATTGTGTTTTTTAATACGGTTGTGGTTACTACTTGCCTATGCTGTGCAATGTAACGTCAAATACGAGATCTGCATTCGCTGGAATGCCGGAACCAGCTGGTGGGTTAGCACCATACGCCATGGCTGCTGGAATCAATAAACGACGTGTTCCACCCACCTTCATACCTGGTATACCTTGTTGCCAGCCTTGAATCACGTTGCTAAGTGGAAATGTAACGGGTTGACCAGAATCTAACGAACTTTGGAATATGACACCCGTCGCTGCAACAGCTCCAGTGTAATCAACCGTTACTGTGTCACCAGACTTTACTTCTTGACCGGTTCCCGGTGTAGTATCTATCTCTTGCAGGCTATCAATGTGAGCCATAGGCGTATAGTTCGCTAATTGTGTACCTTCCAATTTTTTCCCCTTGTTTGAAGCATTAGTTTGATTTGTGGACGTTTGACTCGATTGTTGGCTACTTGCACCATTATTTTGGTGCTGGTTCTGATAATGTTGAACAACCAATGCAATAATAAACGCTGAAGCTGAGGCTAAAAATAGGAGCGCCATAAATAGCGCAAAAAATCGTTCTTTTTTACTTGTTGCCATTGCAAATAAGTATACCTAATGGCTGGCGGTAATGTCGATAGGTTTTTCCGGCCAGCCATTATTAACGGCGTGCAATATAGCGCGCTGCAGTGCTGGAGAACGGAACGTTACTGTAGCTAAATCAGCAAGGGGCAGCCACATTGGTTCATATAAATTTTTTCCCATTGCTGAAATTTGCGCTTCAAGTGAATCCGAGCGAAGCATCGGTTCACCGTCTACATATTCGCATAAGTATATGTGTTGCGTGCCATATATCTCACCGGCTTCTTCAATGAATACAAGGCGTGGGTTTCTTACGGTGACGCCTGTTTCCTCGTCTAGTTCGCGAAACAGTGCTTGTTCTAATGATTCACCAAAATCTACGCCACCGCCGACAAGAATATAGTATTGCATACCAAATTTATCACGGCGTGTGACCAATAATTTATTGTCTTTTATTATTATGGCTCGAGCTGCACGACGCATATGATCATAGTAGCACAAGCACAGAGTGCATTACCTATCCCGCTATTTCGTATTCTTTCAATTTCTTTTTAGTTGCTTCTGTCGAACTATCTTGCAGTTTTAATAGCTGATCGTATATTCCCCCACTGGAAGCCAATTTTTCCGGCGTTCCCATTTCGTCTACCTGCCCGTGTCGCAACGTAATTATTTGGTCAACCGATTGGATGGTGCTTAATCGATGCGCAATAATAAGTGTTGTCCGACCATGCATGAGTCTTTCAAGTGCTTCTTGAACCATACGTTCGCTTTTACTATCTAAACTAGACGTTGCCTCATCAAGAATGAGAATTGGTGCATTTTTAAGCAATGCACGAGCAATAGCTATACGCTGTTTTTGACCGCCGCTCAATTTAAGACCACGTTCACCGATCTCACTATCGTAGCCGTTTTCAAATTTCTCAATGAATTCATGCGCGTTAGCTGCTTTGGCGGCAGCTATAACCTGGCTTGCGGTTGCTTTAGGACGTGCATACGCAATATTTTCTCGAATTGTTCCACTAAATAATGCTGGCTCCTGAAATACTACTGCTATATTTTCTCTAAGACTCGCTTGCGTGACCGTATTGATATCCTGATCATCAATTAATATATGACCATTTTGTGGTTCATATAGTCGCAATAATAAACTGGTTATAGTTGTTTTACCTTCGCCACTTTCGCCAACCAGGGCTGTTTTTGTGCCTGGCAATAATGAAAATGTTAAGCCTTTAATTACTTCGGTATCATCATACGCAAAACGCACGTTTTGAAATGCTACGTGACCCGATGCTACTGAAAGTTTTGCGGCGTCAGGAGTATCAGCAATAGAAGGCTCAACATCCATTGCTTCAAAGTAATCACGAGTGTTTGCTATAGCGCGTTGTGTTTGGTCAACGATAAAGCTAATACTGAAAATAGGTATACGAATAAGCTGTGCGTATTGAATAAGTAACACCATAGTACCAAGGGTATATCGACCATGCGCAGTTTCTACGAATATAAATATATAGATTGCAAAGAAGATAGCGTTTAGCAACAACCGACGCACCACATCCTGTCGATGCCATAAGCGGCTTTGAGGATGGGTTGTGTTCACAACTGTGTTGAAATGTTTTCCAAATAATGAAAGCTCTCTTCGTTCTTGTAAAAAGCTTTTAACCACACGAATTTGTCCGACCGCTTCTGCAAAGCGCCCACTAGCCATGTCTAGATGAGAATTTATATCCTTCTGATAGCCTTGCCACTTTTTACTCGTACGGGTCGTAAGATACACAAACACGGGGTATAAAATGGAAAGCATAGCACCAACTTGCCACGAATAGTAAAAAACAATTGCGAGAGAAAATATCGTGCTAAAAACGAACTGCAAGAAGTTATTGCTTACTATATTCAAAAAGCCGGTAATTTGACTTATGCCTCGCGACATTCGGTTAATGATGGTACCAGTAAGTTCATTGTCAAAGTAGCTTTGCGGTAAGGTTAATAAATGCTCAAAATAGCGGTTGCTCATATAGCGCTGCATTTTTGCAGCTAGAACATCGCCTAAATAGCCACTTATATTGCTAAACAGCGTTTGTCCTACATCTGTTAAGAAGATTAGAATTGCCATGAGTGCAACGAGACGTACATCGGCATGACCACCACTCAGTAAATGAGAGATTTGATCGATAGCTGTTTTTGTGAAAAGTGGTTGCAGCTGGGTCATGGCTGCGAGCAAAATCGTCAAAAGACTAATGCCTATATAGTATGGCCAGAGCTGTTTAGCAAATTTTATAATGCGTACAATATCTTTCACTCGTACTAGTGTATAGCAAACATAGTCTAACAACCACCAGTGCTATTCCATGCGCGGCGCTACCGCTATATAGTGCAACAGTGACTACTTATAGAATGTCAGTGCCTAAAGTATCGTGTGCAACAGCTGCAGCTTTTTCAAGAAGCGCGCTTACTTCTTTATCATTAAGCGTGCGATCATAGTTTGCGATCGTATAACGAAACGTAATGTGCTTGAACGAGCTATCCTGTGCCTGATATATATCAATAGGCTCTAGTGAAGATATTACGCGTTCCGACTGTGCATCTACTAATGCATTAGAGACGCATCCGTACAGCGTTTGATAATCTACGTTCGCCGGGAGCTTAAAGGTGACATCTTGGGATATTTTGGGAAATCGCGGAATAGCCTTGTAGGCTGAGGATGGATGTAGCAATGCTTGTAACTGAGCTATGTCTAATTCAAAACCAGCACAAAAATTAGGTAACTTGAAGTTATGTCGCACAGCGGGGCTAAATTCTCCGATTACACCAATAAACTGACCGTTTGGCGATTTTATAAGAGCAGTCCTTTTTTTGTTAAATGGTGCAATTACCGCTTTGCTGACAGGCATAGTTGGATCGTACGTATCTGCTGGCTCAAATGTTGCTACGATACCCAGCTCATCGAGTAACCGCGTTAGGTATGCTCGAGCCATAAAATACGATGCGCCTCCATATTCTGCACGCTCAGTTTTCTCGTTAACTGCACACACCAGCGCCAAACGTCGCTCTTCTGTTGGCAGTCCATCGTTGCCAACAAGGTCTTTGCTGTGCGTCTTGCCTATTTCAAAAAGCACAAATTGGTTAAAGCCTTGTTTTATGTTTGGGTGCACTGACGATAGTACGCTAGGTATTAAGCTGAGTCGGTAATACTGTAGATCGGGGCTGAGCGCATTCCCTAATTGAAATGCGCTGGCTTTATCTTGACCGGATTTCGCCATCAAATCACCATGGACAAAGCTATAACTCAGCATTTCATTAGCACCAGCTGCGCTTAAAAGGCTGCGTAGCTGACTATTAAGTTCCAGTATGGGGTCCAGGTTGGCGGGCGTCACATCGCGATGCGGGAGCGCTTTCGGCAATAGATCAAAACCGTATAAGCGACCAATCTCTTCAACGATATCTTCACGAAGTTCGATATCCGTCCGCCAAAAGGGTGCACTCACTGTTAATTCATTATCATTCACCGTAACAGCAAATTCCACGTTTTCAAGTAGCTGTTGCATATCAGAAATATCTAATTTTAAACCCAACCGATCGTTAATGAATGTAGCCGAAACGGTAATTTCAGGATGAATATTACCGCGTGCTATGACGTCATCTGGAATAGTGCAGACGTCAACGATAGTACTCGCCACGTGACCACCAGTTTGGTCACTTAAATCAGACACGGCACGAGCGAGTATTGATGGGTTTTGGAGCGGGCTCTGACCTTTCGTGAACCGTGTGACAGCATCCGTAAATATTCCGTGTTCCATAGCCGTACGGCGAATAGAGTACATGTCGAATGTGGCGCACTCTAGAATTATATTTTTAGTTTCATAATCTACTTCAGTATTAGCACCGCCCATTACGCCGCCAAGACCTATAGCTTGTCTGTCGGTTGCAATGAGTATAGCGTCTGAACGTGGAGTAATTGTTTTGTTATTTAAGAGTGTTAACGTTTCATCACTATGCGGGTTACGCACAATTAAAGTTGGCGTTTCGCTTGTGCAAAGATTTTTCATTTTATCATAGTCATAGGCATGCAATGGCTGACCGGTAAGTAGCATGTAGTAATTTGTCAGGTCGACAATGTTATTAATCGGCCTAATACCCAATTTCGTTAACCAACTTTGCAACCATATAGGACTTGATTTGACGGAAACATCTGCGATAGTAACAGCCATGAATCGCGGTACGGTTTCAGATAACTCATTTCGTACTTCCAGCTTTAACGCACTGCCTTCATCTAAATGTGGATTCGTATACCAGCTCGGTGAATGAAATTGCTTATTTTGTATACCAGCAATTTCTCTACTGACTCCTAATAATCCAAAGAGATCTGGGCGATGCGTAAACATTTTGTTTTCAATTTCAAGTAGGTAATCATCAAGACCATATAACTGCACAAAGGGCGTACCAGGAAGCATGAGTGTTTTGTCGACTTCTTCTTCGCGTATCTCAAGTAT
>DASTAH010000011.1:0-12529 GCA_035712845.1 Saccharimonadales bacterium (SeqCode) | reverse complement strand
ATACGCACGGTGCTTATCCATCATTTTTTTGCCCAGGAAACGGCAGTTCCTGATACCGCGATTCGCCAGGCAGTTGCCGAAATACTGGAAGTGGATCGTCCGCGGCAGTGGTATTGGGCATTGATGGACTACGGTACCTATCTCAAGCGTACGACTGGGTCACTTAACACGTTAAGTAAAAGCTATACCCTTCAATCTCGCTTCGCCGGTTCAAAGCGACAGGTGCGGGGGATGGTTATCCGCCAGCTGGCGCAGCGTCCAGCGACGCTTCAGCAACTTGCCAGCCATATTGACAGCCCTCTTCTGTCCGAAGTTCTCAGTGCCTTATGTCGTGAAGGTCTCATACACAAGACAAAAGTCACCTACCACTTGTAGGATGGCGTGATACAATAGCCATAAGCAGCATGGATACAGATTTTAAACCTCCCGTCCCAGAAATACCCGACCAACCGGCACCGGCAGTGACGCCAGCGCCTGCGCCGGAAACCGCTCCGCAGCCGGCAACGCCGACTGATCCGTCTCCGTCAGAGCCGTCGGCACCAGTGCCTGAAGCTAGTACGCCAAAACCGTCCCCGGCGCCGAAGCCGCCAAAACCACCAAAACCGCCGCGCTCAGGTGTTGGCATAGCCATTGTCGCAACCGTCATAATTGTGCTAGGATTAGCAGCGCTAGCTACTTACGCCTACCTGCAAACGCGTTAGTTGAAAAAAAGGAGTATACAAATGAAACTGAGCTCTTTTCAGGATGCTGCCATGGCGCTGCAACAAGCAGGTGTCGTTGGAGTCTTGCCGACCGATACGGTCTATGGCTTAGTTGCCAGAGCTTCCGATCCCGCAGCCGTTAAACGGTTGTATGCCTTAAAGAGTCGCGAACACAAGCCGGGTACATTAATTGCGGCGAATGTAGACCAGCTTGCCCACCTCGGACTGAAGCCCCGCTACCTCAAGGCAGTTATCGATTATTGGCCCGGTCCGATCAGTATTATTATTCCCTGTGGTCCGGAACTGGCATATTTACACGACGGCCTGGACAGCTTAGCAGTACGCTTGCCGGATGACAGTGAGCTGGTAAAGGTTCTGCTGCAAACAGGACCGCTGCTTACCAGCAGCGCGAACCTGCCCGGGCAGCCGGTCGCAAACACAGTGAGTGAAGCCGACGCCTATTTTGGTGAGCAGGTAGATTTTTATGTCGACGAAGGCGATTTATCTGGCAACCTGCCCTCAACCATCGTGCACGTCATCGACGACGCCATTGAAGTACTTCGCCAGGGTGCGGTTAAAATAGCTATGAATGCGCCAGTTGACGAGTAAGTATCAAACAGATGACATTTGACGAGTACCAAACACACGCGCTCAAAACCGTGCTATCCACAGACGATGACTTACAAGATCTTATGCACTGGGTGCTAGGGATTAACGGTGAAGCCGGTGAAATCGCCGAGAAACTCAAAAAAATTATCCGTGACAAGCAGGGCGAGCTCAGTCCAGAAGATGTTACAGAGCTGGGAAAGGAAATTGGCGACGTGCTGTGGTATCTGGCAGTCTTTGCGAACCACTTAGGGCTTTCGTTTGATGATCTGGCAGCGGCCAACATCCAAAAATTAGCCGACCGTCAAAAACGCAACGTACTGAACGGCTCAGGCGATAACCGTTAACGTGTTATCTAACAGTAGTTTATTGTTGAAATTCGGCGCGTATCCAGTCGTCCAGCGAGCCGCCTCCACCACCTACCATGCACACCACCATATCACCGTTCGCGAGGTGGGTCGTTATGGCAGCTTTGAGCGCCGTATCGCGCTCAGCGGGGACGGCAATGGAAGGGTCGGCAAGGTGCGCAATGAGCTCGGCGGGGGGGATGATACGTTGGTTTGGATCTTCGCGCGCGAGATAGCTGGGTAGCCAGTAGACTTTGGCGGCACCGCTAAAACAATCTTTGTAATCATCAAGCATATAGTGTTGGCGACGGTTAGTAAGCGGTTCGTAGACGACAACGACAGCTTGCCCCTTATCGGCGGCCATTTCTGTCGCCACACTCATGGCGCCGCGGATTTTTTCCGGGGTGTGGGCGTAGTCGCTATAGAGGCCGGGAATTACCTGTTCCATGCGGCGCTGCAAACCGGGAAAAGCATCAAGCAGACCAAGGAGCTTCTCGAAGGGTTCGTTGGTTGCCCGATGAATTGCCGTTGCTACTAACCAGGCGTCGAGCCGGTTATACAGACCGGCGAGCTGCAGATGACTAATCTGAGGGTCGGCACTGTCAAGTATCGTTGAGAGAGCACTGGCTTCAATACCAAGATAGTCCGCATCTTCCTTCCATAGAACACTGTGCTGGCTTTGAGACATGAATTCCCGAAAGGCAGCTTGGTAGTCTTCGCGGGTGGGAAAAATCTCATGATGATCCCAGCCAACGCCGGTAATGAGGCTGAGGTGGGGCTCAAAAGCCAAAAAATTACGATCAAATTCGTCCGCTTCGTAGACAAAGTATTCGGCCTGCGGGTCAAAATGACCCATATCACCGTAACTCACTTTTGCGGGCAGGGCGTAGCTCAAGGGTCGACCAAGCTGGGCGAATACCCATACCGCCATGGCGGTGGTTGTCGTTTTACCATGGGTGCCAGCAATGGCAATTAGTTTTAATCCCTTTTCCTGCAAGATGGTATTGAGCAGTTCGTCGCGCTTGGATATTTTGATGCCTTGTTCACTGCAAAACAGGAGCTCAGGCGCATCAGGATTTTCGAGGGGCAGGGCTGAGGTGTAGACAAACCAGTCGATTGGCTGACTCTCATGTATCGCTGCAATAGCGGCGCGGTCCTGTCCAATATGGATGTCGGTGATGCCATGGGATCTCAAATACTGGAGGTACGAAGAATCTTGTTTATCTGAACCAGAGACCTGGTATCCGGCTTCGTGGGCAATTTGCGCCAATGGTCCAATGCCTGCACCACCAATGCCTGAAAAGTAAATATGCATAGCCTTAGTCTAGCACGGGGCTGTGCTACACTTGGAGCGAAGCGTACCATAAAACTATGCACAAAAAACGGTTACACCAAACAGTAGATCAATTGCAGTGGCTGAAGCCGTGGCATTTTTTAGTACTTGCGGCGCTTACCGGGGCGATATGCGTTGGCGCCCTCCGGGCTAACAATGAACACATGGCGCATCTCAGGACGGCGCTGTACCAAGCTGACCAAAAAGATCAGAACGTCCAAGGCGCCTTGCAGGCGCTGCAGTCTTACGTGACCTCGCATATGAATACCAATTTATCAAGTGGCTCAGGCACGGTCTATCCACCCATTCAGCTCGTCGGCACGTACGATCGTCTCGTCCAAGCCCAAGGTGCGACCATCCAGAAGCAGAACAGTCAGCTGTATACGGACGCCCAAAACTATTGTGAACAGCTGTATCCAAACAGTCTCAATGATCCGAGACCCCGCGTACCCTGCATCGAACAGTACGTACAAGGACACGGCTTAAAGACGCCACCAGCTATCCCAGATAGCCTGTACAAATTCGATTTCGTATCACCCAGCTGGTCGCCTGATCTTGCTGGCTGGAGTTTAGGCGTGGCGGTATTGTGGGTCATACTGGCGGCTAGTTGGTTCATCATCCGACGACTCGCTTCCTAACACGCAATACGCGCCCACGAAAAAACACCCGGATAGTTCCGGGTGTTTATGTCGCCTACGAACCTCGCCTTATGGCTTGGTTGTCGTTGTGGTAGGAGCGGTTGGTGTGGTTGTTGGTGCAGCAGCTGGGGTTTGTGAACCCTGAACGCCGTTGCTTGATGAGTTTCCAGCTTGGCTTTGATCGCTACACTTTTGTCCATTCGGGTTGTCCTTTTGGAAGGTGGCAACTGCTTTTGCAACTTGACCACTGTCCTGGAGGTTTTCCCAGAAGGTTACTTGGTTGCGGTTAATGACCATTTGGTCATAGGGCGCGTGCAGCTCACAACCGAGTTTCACCAACGAAACATTTTGGTTGCTGTTTGAGGCGGTACTTGTTGAGCCGTTATTTGAAGTCTGTAAGTAGTAAATGTTTGTCAGGACAACGTAGTTGTTGTTGAGTGTTTTGACATTACCAAAGTACACCTGGCCGGTATTGAGAAATACTGCCTGTAGTTTGTTTTTGTCGACGTACGATGCTTCTGCTTTGGCACCACCGAGACCCAGATCTAGCACTGCAGCCGCAATGAGTAGTACGGCAATAACAAGCAATGCGTAGGCAGCCCAGCTCGTCCACCGGCTATCTTTACTCGGTTTAGTTTTTGCGCGGTTGCTTACGCTTTCGCCAAACTGACTTCCTGATGAAGGAGTTGGCTGAGACTGTGAAACGCGATTTGAAAAATCCATGCGTGTGACTCCACCTTTAAACTTTTTATGGTTACCGCCATAGTGTAATACACTTCCAGGCGTAAGCGCAATATATGCAAACGGGATAGGTTCTTGGTGTGGATTTTCGGCATGAACTTCGTATGGCTAAACCATTGCCATCAAGACGGCTCCTCTGGACTAACAGGGTTGACAAATAAAAACTTACAAGAGTATGTTAGGGGTACTACTACTTAAGAGAGGGAGAAGTCAGCAATGGCATACAAGCACACTAACTCCAAGGGCGTTACATACTACTTAAATTCAAAAGCAGTCACCCTTCGCGGCGGCAAGCAACAAACTATCTACTACTTCAGCAAAGATGAGCGCCCAGAAGGCACCGATCTGCCAGCTGGTTTTTCTGTCAACGAAAACCCACGCAACGGCTTTTTGACTGTTAAGCGCAAATAAGGTTCAACACTATACATAAAAAATGCCCGGCATGTCCGGGTATTTTTATATTTAGAAACAACAGCCACAAACCATGCTTGACAACACGCTTACGTTTACGCTACCCTCAAGCTAATACTAAATAGAAAATACAACATGCCGACAAATACATCATCCAAAACCGTCAAATCCAAATCCACCAAAAAAGTTCCCCAAGGCAAACTTAAAATTCGTAAAAATCCATCACGCCGTATGGCCTTTTTTGGTACGATCGGCTTACTACTCGTGCTCGGCGCAGTCTGGGTTTTTGCGTCACATGCCGCAACCGGCACGCGCGTCGCGATTGTTTCAGATGCGACGGGTAAGGGGTACTGGCAAGCGGCAGCCGACGGCGGCGTTTTTACGTTAGGTGATGCCCACTTCTATGGCTCCATGGGCGGCACGCCGCTGGCAGCGCCAATTGTAGGCATGGTGGCAACAGCAGATGGCGGCGGCTACTTCTTAGTAGGGCAAGATGGCGGCGTATTTGCATTTGGTGATGCCCACTTCTATGGCTCGATTCCTAAGAATTATCCAACAGCTGGTGTACATAACATAGTTGGTATGGCACTCGATCCAGCCACGGGTGGCTATTGGCTAGTTGGCTCTGACGGTGGTGTCTTTAGCTTTAATGCTGCTTTCCACGGCTCCATGGGCGGCAAAGCACTCGCGAAACCAGTTGTCGGTATGGCAGCGACCAAAGATGGCGGCGGCTACTGGCTCGTCGCAGCCGACGGTGGCGTCTTCACCTTTGGTAACGCACCGTTCCTTGGCTCTATGGCTGGTAAAGCCTTGGCCGCTCCGGTTAGTGGGATGGCCCGTCAAGCTGGTACGAACAATTACTGGTTAACATCACAAGATGGTGGCGTCTTCACTTTCGGTACACCGTTTTACGGATCAATGAGCGGTAAGCCGCTAACGGGTGCGGTGCTCAGCATAGCTTCAACCCCAGACGGTCATGGCTACTGGTTAGGTGCGGCAGATGCTGGCGTCTTCACTTTCGGTGACGCGGCATTTGTGGGCACGGCTCCACAAGTAAATCCCGCCACCGTGACGGTCACTACACAGCCCATGCCAGTTTGTGTCAGCGCAAATGTTTCTGTAAGCGGTCAAACCATTACCATTAGTGGTGTCGGCCTTAACGCGAACGGCAATGTTTATAAGGATACGGTTGTTAACTGGGGTGACGGCAGTGCTGCTGTAACAGCGACTAATGCGGTCGGTCTATCTCATGCCTTCGGGTATAGCACCTATAAAATAACGGTAACGCCTCACTTTACATGGAACAACCAGGATTATGCTGCAAACAGCACCGCTTGCCAGATTAGCCACACATTCTATGCTCCACAGCCCCCAGCTCCGGTTACAACGGTTCGCACGAGCAGTGGCACATCGGTTGTAAGCAGCGGCAGTGTAGCTACAACTTCAAGTGCGAGTGCAAGCGCGGTAGCAGCAGCCCAAAATGAATGCCAAAAAGAAGGACTGACAGGTACTGCATATAAGTCGTGTATGATCGGTGCAAGTGCAGATGCCCTCGCGACGCAAGATAGTAGTGCATCTACGCAGACAGCCCAGCAAGCACAGCAAGCGTATTTCAGTCAAATTAACTCGCTCATTAGCCAAGCTCAGACGCTGGATAATGAAGCGCAAAAGACGTCCGGATCAACCCAATCAAATTACATAGCACAAGAACAAAACGTAATAGACACCTTGCAGTACATTACTGGCGGTAAAGTGAATAGAACCACCCTGACATTTGACTACAACTTTGGATTCGCGTTCCAGTAAAAAAACTATAAATGAGTAAAATGAGACCATAACAATGAGCAAAAAAAAGATCGCCATCATCACCTTGAGCGTCGTGTACGTAGCAGCCATGGGAGCGTTGTTGTGGAACTATAACATTGAGGGTCCTAAGCGCGCTTCGAGTGCTTTCTTGAGTAGTATTATTACAAAAGGTGATGCTACAGCAGCTTACAAACAAACGTCGTCAACGTACCAGCACAATGTGTCATTGGCAGAATTTACTCAATTTTTCCAAGGGTTAATGTCGAGCAAGGTTAAATATAGTGTCAAAGACGAGAAGGTAACTGCTGGTAATGCGGTAACGGCTGGCAGTATATTTGACTACCAAGGCGCAAACTACGTCTACATCTTCCATCTTGAACGGCAGGGTGGCACGTGGTTGATTGACTCGACATATAACACAAAGCAATAGGTTAGACGTTTGGCAAAACTAATTCGTCCACTGGGCGCCGGGTTCGCAACTATCATCACGGCTAGTTTGGCTGGGTGGCTACTGCTCATACGTTCTGCACAAAAAAGAAAACAAGTCGGTATTTCAGCTGTGGCGCTCGCCGCTACGCTCATTTGCCTGTTGCTGTTATTGCCACTCGATATTAGTTTGCGCATTGTGTTTGTGGCAAAACCAGGATTCTTGCAGCTGGAAGTACTTATTGTTGGTAGCATTCTACTCCTGCTTGCTGCGGTATTTGCCGGAAAATTACAGCTCCAAATAGATAGTATCGACCCGCTGCGCACAAATGACCGGGTCGGTTATGCGACTACAACGACGGAACCGGTGGATGTAGTTTTTGGGTCAAATACTATGTCAGGCCAGAACGCTGAAGTCCCCATTGCAACTGCTGAAGCAGCAATTGTTTCTCCAAATGCGACACCACAGGTTTCTGCGGTCGGAGATAATTGGCAGCAGGGAATTGCAACCATCCAACCGACGACAACTGTGATAACGGAACCTGTACAGCCGGTGCCCCCTAGCCCTGCGCTATCCACCGTGCAATCGTATGCACCACCAGAAAGGGTGATTGCCCCACAGGCGACACCAGAGCCTCCTCCGGTCATGCAGCAAGCACCACCGCAAGAAGTCATCGTGCCGGTGTCGCATCAAACAGCTCCCCCCCAACCTCAAGCACCGCAAATTATTACGCCAACAACCCCGCCCACTGCTCCTTCTCCACCCATACAATAGGTGGCCCGCGTGAATTTGCCTACGGTTGTTAAGTTCCGTATACTTTGAGCTAATGGCTAAGCCTATTGTTGTTGTAACAGACTTACAAAAGCGGTACGACGAGCGCAACGTTGTCGATGGTATTAGTTTTAGCGTCGAGCACGGTGAAATTTTTGGCATCTTAGGACCAAACGGGGCAGGCAAAACAACGACGCTCGAAATGATTGAGACTATGCGCCCCATTGACGGTGGTTCAGTCACCGTTGACGGGCTGGATGTTGCCTCACAGTCCGAAGCCGTGAAGCGTGTTATAGGTGTGCAACCACAAAGCGCGGCGTTTCAAGATAAAACCAAACTGACCGAAATCATTGAACTGTTCTCTGCAGCCTACGGCGAGCGCGTCGACGCACTCAAGTTTTTAAAAGACGTACAGTTGGAAGAAAAAGCCAACGCCTACGCTGAACAGCTCAGTGGTGGTCAGCGGCAACGACTCAGTATTGCAACGGCACTTGTCCATAGCCCCAAAGTCTTTTTTATGGACGAACCGACCACCGGACTCGACCCGCAAGCGCGACGTAACCTATGGAAGCTCGTCGAAGACATTAAAGCTAAGGGCGTAACGGTCATTATTACTACCCATTACATGGACGAGGCGGAAATGCTCTGTGACCGCGTGGCAATTATGGATAAAGGCAAAATTATATCGCTCGATACCCCAAAAAACCTGATAGAGCAGCTCCTCAAAAAAGGTTTTAAAAAAGAGCAACAGGTTCAGCAAGCCAATCTGGAAGACGTGTTTATCGATCTGACAGGGAAGGGATTACGCGACTAATATGGCAGCTGGCTACTATATTCTTATCGGCATTATTGTCCTTATTATCGCGAGACGTTTTGTCTGGCCTCGAGTACGAGCAAACTCTGCGCCACGTCGCCGCATTATAAGAAACAAAGCATTGTATACGGTCGAGGTGTTTTCACGGCTCAACACGCGACGTTTTTTCCGTGACCGCTTAGCCCTATTCTTTGGTATTCTCTTCCCGCTCATCTTCCTGTTTGTGTTTGGGAGTATCTCAGGTGGCAACAACAAAGGTGTCTCATTCCGTGTCGCCCTCTTAAATGACAGCCACTCGCAATTTGCCCAGAACTTTGACAAGCAACTCGTAGGCAGTAAAACCTTCAAGGTTGATAGCTCGGTAACCAGTCTCGCTGTCGCCAAGGATAAAATGGCGAAAAGCCAGCTCGACGCGACAATAATTCTTCCGCCGGATTTCGGCACGGTAAAACCAGGCCAAAGCTACCCATCGGGTACGGCGCAGGTACTCTATACTCAAAATAATTCCAGCGCTGGACAAACATTAACCACCGTCCTGCAAGGTGAATTTAAGCAGTTCAACGCCCACTTTGTTACCAATCAACAGCCGTTTGGTGCGACCGGTCAACAGCTTAATGAAAACAGTTTGACCCAGTTTGACTACACCTTTGCCGGGTTGCTTGGCTTTTCAATCATTGGCCTCGGTATTTTCGGTCCGGTGAATGTGTTCCCGGAATTAAAGAAGCAAGGCATCTTACGCCGTCTCCATACCACACCGCTGAAAGTATGGCAGTACTTTACGGCGACAATGATTTCTCAAGCGATTATTGGACTGGTAAGCCTGGCAGTCATGTTTGCCGTTGCGATTTCAATCTTTCACTTGAAAGTTGTCGGTAACTACCTGGAAGTTGTTGCCTTCCTGATTATCAGCATTGTCACTATACTGGGCGTCGGTCTGGCGATTGGCGGTTGGGCAAAAAATGAGCGTCAAGCCGCGCCGCTCAGTAACATTATTGTATTCCCGATGCTCTTTTTATCTGGTACCTTTTTCCCGCGCTTCCTTATGCCGCAGTGGCTGCAGAGTGTGACGCAGTGGCTGCCGCTCACGCCAATTATTGATGGCATCCGCTTAATCGTGACAGAAGGTAAGCATCTTACGGATCTTGGACCTCAGTTAGCGCTTATCGGCGTATGGTTGGTCGTAATTTACCTCGTGGCCTTTCGGGTCTTCCGCTGGGAATAGATCTTGCCAAAATCTAGTTAATGTACTATAATAGGCGTATTATGTTCGACCAAGATGAACGCCGTGAGCAATTTGACTTAGACCACCACGGCACCCATGTAGGCTCTGCGCCACCCGTTGACCCAGAATCTAGAGCAAAATTAGAACGAGCCCATGCCTTATTATCGGGCACTGCGTTGGCGGAAATTGCCATTGCGCATACGCTTGAACCCACACCTCTCGTTCAAGAAGCAAGCGCAGATGAATTGTACGCACGACGCAGTGCACTCAGTAATCCGCCGACAGCAGAAGAAGTTGCGCAGGCGAAAGTGCGGTTTGCCGCTATCAAAGCCCAGCTTTCCAAGCCAGCATAAAGCCGGCATAATAGATACTTCATATGGTACATACACTGCCGCACCCATTTTTTATATTGGCGCCGATGGACGATGTGACCGATACGGTCTTTCGGCAAATTGTTGCTGACTGTGCCGCGCCTGATTTGTTCTTTACGGAGTTCGTGAACGTCGATGGATTGCAAAGTCCTGGTCGCAGCAAGCTCTTAAAAAAGTTGCGCTTTATCGAAGGCGAACAGTCACTCATTGTTCAAGTGTGGGGGCTGAATCCCGACAATTTTTACCGGACTGCGCGTGAGCTCGTAGACGGAACGTTTGTCCGGGAGCTGGGGCTGCCGGAGGGCGTCACGATTGCCGGTATAGACATTAATATGGGTTGTCCGGATAAGACGGTCGTTAAGAACGGCGCCTGCAGCGCGCTTATTAATGACCGGGAATTGGCCTTGGACATTATCCATGCCGTGCAAGAGGGTGCAGACGGAATTGTGCCGGTGAGTGTGAAGACGCGCCTCGGCTTTAACACTATCGATTTGAGTTGGCATGAATTGCTCCTCAATCAAAAACTTAACATGTTAACTATACACGGACGGACGCGTAAAGAGATGAGTAAAGTGCCGGCACACTGGGAAGAAATTGGACGTATCCGCGAGCTGCGTGACCAGCTAGCCCCCGCTACCTCCATTGTTGGTAATGGAGATGTTGCCAACCGGTTGCATGGACTTCAGCTCGCCGAGCAATACAAACTAGACGGCATTATGATAGGCCGCGGCATATTTCACGATCCTTTTGCCTTTGCTGAGGATTCACCGTGGGATACATTTTCTGCGGAACAACGTATCGAACTATATCGAAAACAAGTAGAACTATTTAAGGCAACCTGGCAGCAGGGCGAACGCCCGGTCCATACCTTAAACAAGTCCTGCAAAATCTATATTCAAGGCTTTGATGGCGCAAAAGAGCTCCGAGAGCGCCTCATGACCGCCCACACTGCTGATGAACTACTGACCATACTCGACCATGCGTACAGTGCTGCGTAAGCGTGTATCAATTCTAGAAGATACATGAACGGGAAGCAGTCCATAGCGTAGATACTACTGAGACAAGGAATTACGTGCCATACATGTAGTTGGTCGCATAGTCGGCAGTGCGAATAGGGTGGCCATTTTCTTGAAATACGCCGTCCACGGTAACAGCCTTATGGCCAGTGGCAATGGTGGTATGGCAACCATTGGGGGAGCTGATTGTCTGTATACTTACAACCATAGGCGCCTACCCTCGGCTAAAACAAGTAGCGGTCGTTCTTTTCAAGCATTTTTTTGAGCTGGCGATGTTCAGCCTGCTCTTTCATAAAATCTTGCCACTTTGTCATAGCTACCCTCCGTTAGATGCAGGTATAGTACCAGCCCATAGCTTTTATCGTCTGTAAATTATTTGGCTTAAAAATTTAGCCATACCAATACTGCGCTCTTTTTGCTATACTCACATCTGTTACCTACATAAAACTAACCGTATTTTTAGCTCATCATAGTTATATCGTAACTATGAGCATATATGGGGCAGTAGCTCATCGGTTAGAGCAGGCGGCTCATAACCGCTTGGTGGTTGGTTCAACTCCAACCTGCCCCACCATTTCGTTATATGGTATCGTGAAAGCGAACAGGTACGCATGAAAATTTTTTCTAAACCAACTCTCGAGCAAGCGCATCTTGAATATCGTAATGCCTGCGTACGGATGGAAGAAGCCACGGAAGCTGGTGTCATAAAAAATTTCTTTGCAAAACGTGCGTTGGTGCGAAGTGAATCACGGTACGACACCGCGTATAGTCTGAGTATTAGCCTCCCGTCGTTTCTGCAACGCAACATACATTTTACTGCCAGCTCTCCGGTTTCTGATTCGCCACTATGTGCCAGTCAGGCATTAGTTGAAGCCGCTGACATTACATTCCCCCTAGAAGATATTGAAGAGTAGCTCACCGGTAAAGATGGTGGGTAGAGCAAGCGAAGACATATGTTAGATAAACTAGCGCACTACCAAAAAATAGGCACAGAGCTTGTACATCGATTTAGCGATATACGTTTTACGGGGCAAGTATTATTCGGCGTGGTAGTGGTTCTAATTAGCTGGAGTGGCGCAAAAGCCGTACAGTCAAACTATGGTTTGCAAAAGCAAATCTCTACCTTGCAGCAACAAAATGCGGTTCAGCAGCTCGCTAATAACAACCTTAAACTGCAGAACGAATACTACAACACGAACCAATACCTTGAACTCTCGGCGCGCCAAAACTTTGGTCTAGCTAACCCCGGCGAAACGGAAATACTAATTCCAAAGAGTGTAGCACTTGCTAATACGGTTGCCGTTCCAGAAGTTACCACCACACCT
>DASTAH010000010.1:0-10232 GCA_035712845.1 Saccharimonadales bacterium (SeqCode) | reverse complement strand
AAAGCTGGCATACCCCATCAGATACTGAACGCGAAGAACAACGAGCGTGAAGCCGCGATTGTCGCAAAAGCGGGGGAGAAGGGCGCGGTAACGCTTGCAACTAATATTGCCGGTCGTGGTACCGATATTGTGCTTGCCGAAGGCGTTAAGGAATTAGGGGGCTTATTCGTACTTGGTTCTGAGCGTCATGAATCGCGACGTATTGATAACCAGCTACGAGGTCGTGCGGGTCGCCAAGGTGACCCGGGTGTCACGCAGTTCTTTGTAAGCACCGAAGACGATCTCATGCGCATATTTGGTGGCGAGCGTATTGCAAGTATCATGGAACGTTTAAGCGTTGACGAAGACACGCCCATTGAGAACCGAATTATTTCAAAGAGTCTTGAGGGAGCCCAAAAGAAAGTTGAAGGCTTCCATTTTGACCAACGAAAAAACGTTGTGCAGTACGATGATGTTATGAACCGGCACCGCAAGGCTACCTACGCCATGCGAAGAGAGATATTAAGAGCCCCTGATATATCGAAGCGCATTAAATTATTTATCGACGAAGAAGTACATGCGCTTGCGCTTTCGCCACTGCTCTTAAGCGACGAACTTGAAGACGTTTTGCGTGAAGTATTCCCGTTTGATGAAGCAACATTTGATCGATTATTTGATACTGATGCGGTCAAATTCGAACAGACGCTTACTACTGAAGCGAAAGAGTTGTATGCAGGTCGTGAGACAGCATTCACGCCAGAAATTATGCGTAAGGTGGAGCGCGATATATACCTGCAAATTCTTGACAATCTGTGGATGCAGCATCTAGAAAATATGGATCACCTGAGAGAAGGAATTCATTGGATGGGCGTCGGGCAACAGGATCCTTTGGTTGAGTATCGTCGTCGTGGTCAAATGTTGTTTGAAGAAATGCAAAACAGCTTGCGACATGACGTTTTACGCACCTTATTCCATGCTGAGCCCATTAGCGAAGAACAGCTTGAGCGCCCCGTTGAGACAGATCTTACGCTTGCCGCGCGCGGATCGGTAAGTAATGCGAATCAAATCAATAATACTGCAGCAGAATTTGATGAAGGCGACTTCAAGAAAACCACCAACAAACCAAAACAGAAAACTACCGATGTCCGTAAAAAAGCGCGAAAGACGGAACGACAACGTAAAACTGCAGCAAAAAGGAGAAAACACTAGCGCGGTGCGGCAACGCACGTTGTATAACGTTCTGTATGCGCTAAAAATAATTGCCTATGAAACACACTGTATCGGAAATCCAACTTAAAACTGGCGCCCGTGGTCTGCTTGTGCACATCCCGGGCGCTTCCGTTATGACTTTTGATATAAATTTTCGAGCAGGGGAGTATTTAGTCGATCCAAACAAGTGGGAAGTGCCACATCTTATGGAACATGTCCTGTTGGGAGCGAATGAGCTAATACCACGAGCACGTGATTTCCAGGCAGAACTTGAAAAAAATGGAGCCTACTCAAACGCTACCACGAGTGTATATGACATTACGTATGAAGCAGAGTGCGCAGATTTTGAGTGGGACCGCGTACTCGGTCTGCTGCTGGTCTCAGTTACACGACCCCTATTTTTACCAGAGGAATTCAAAGCAGAATTCGGCAATGTACAAGAAGAAATGGCGGCACGCGCCAATAACCACTTCCGCCGCTTAAGTTTGGAAATGCGCAAAGAGCTCGGCTTGCTGGTAAAAACCGATGCCGAACGTTTGCAGCTCATGCCAAACGTCTTACTTGAGGATGTTCGCCAACATTATCAACGGACGCATTACAGTCCAAATATGCGTTTTGTGATTGCGGGCAATTTGACCCCAAAGCGACGCGAACATATACAAAACTTGTTTGAGAATATTGATCTTCCCAAAACAGGCAAGCGATTTGCGCTGCCCCATGAACGACCGCACCGTCTACCACAGCCCGTATACGTGCATAACAACACCGTAGAAAATTTATACTTTTATATTGATACCTTTATGAAGCGACGCATGAGCGATCCGGAAACAGATGCGCTGAATCTTGTAAATACAATGCTCACGGAAACGTTGTACAGCCGGATTTTAGGGACCGCACGTGAACGGGGCTTAGTCTATGGCATGAACAGCGGTCTTTCGCAGACACGTGATGTGTCAAACTGGTGGTTTGGTGCACAGGTTTCAGACAAAAACGCACCGGCTCTTTTCGAAATAATTATGCGCGAACTAGAGAAGGTTATGGCTGGCGATCTGGATGAAGAAGAGATAGAAGCAACTAAACAATATGCTCTTGGTCGTTTCCAACGGTCAGCCCAAACAGTAGGTGGTACAGCAGGCGGCTATACCGGGAGATATTTCTTTGATGAAGTAATTGAAAATTACTACCAAATACCAGCCCGAATTGAGGCGGTCACAAAAGAAGAAATCGTCGCAATTGCCACACAGCTGTTTGCAGATAAGGTGTGGGGATTTGGCGTATTAGGAGGCTGCGGTGAAGCATTTGCATCGCAACTACGCGATTACTTACGACCGCTGTGGAGCCGAGATTTAATTAGGGTTTAAATATGGCTAATAGCGTATCTCAAACCGCGGAACATCTTCGAGCTGAAGTTGCTGGAGCTGCTGGTAAATTAAAAATTGATGAACTCTATGCAGAACTAGTGACACTTAAACAAGAGAGTGCGAAGCCAGATTTTTGGAGCAATACTGAGCACGCACAATTGGCAATGAAACGCATTGCCCAGCTTGAGGATCGCGTCACGCCCTGGCGTGAATTGCAACGGTCTTGCGACGATCTTTACGAGCTGACAGAACTGCAGGATACATCAATGACTGACGAATTAAACAGTCAACTCGAAGAACTGCAGCGTAGTTTTGATAGCCTGAAAGGCGAGCTACAGTTCAATGGACCCTATGATGATCATAATGCAATTCTTGTGCTATCTGCTGGCGCCGGTGGTACCGACGCACAAGATTGGACACAAATGTTATTCAGAATGTATGTTCGCTATTTTGAAAAAAATAACTGGAAATATACCTCGATAGACGAGTCTATCGGCGAAGAGGCAGGCCTTAAGAGCGTGACGCTTGAGATAGAAGCACCATTTGCCTACGGAAAGCTTAAAGGGGAGCACGGTGTACACCGGTTAGTACGTCTCAGCCCTTTTAACGCCGATAACTTGCGGCAGACAAGTTTTGCAAAGGTAGAAATAAGCCCCAAAATTGAGAAACCCGAAGAAGTAGCTATTGATGATAAAGATCTTAAAATTGATGTGTTTCGCAGTGGCGGACATGGTGGTCAGTCCGTTAATACAACTGATTCAGCTGTACGGATAACGCATCTGCCAACAGGAATTGTTGTGGCAATACAAAATGAACGAAGCCAGTTGCAAAACAAAGAAACGGCCATGACAATTCTCAGATCGCGACTTGCGCAGTTGCAACTAGAGCAACACGCAGAGCATCTTACCGAGCTTAAGGGACCAAACGAGCAGGCTGCCTGGGGCAATCAAATAAGGAGCTATGTACTGCATCCCTACAAACAGGTAAAAGATTTACGGACGCGGTATGAAACGAGTGACACTGATGGTGTGCTTGATGGGAATCTCGACGGACTTATTAATGCGTATTTAGAATACGCGCTCGCCCCTTAGTATCACAGATTACGCCTCGTTTAATGCTATAATAGTGCTAATGATTCTATTGGATCGGGTAACAAAAGTGTACGGTAAGAGCGGGACTCCGTCTCTTGATCGAATCTCTTTGCACGTAGAACCAAAGGAATTTGTTATCGTGGTTGGGCAGAGCGGCGCAGGTAAAACCACGTTACTACGCATGCTAACCCGTGAAGAGCGTCCGTCGAGCGGCAAGATTATTATTGGCGGTATTGATTACGACAAGCTTAAAGATAAAGATATACCGCTACTACGACGCAAGATAGGCGTCGTATTCCAAGATTTTAAATTACTCCCTAATAAAACAGTGTTTGAGAACGTGGCATTTGCTCTTGAAATTGTTGGTATGGGGAATCGTGAAATACGGCATACTGTTCCAAAAGTGCTCGACATTGTGAATTTGAAAGGCAAAGAGCGGAACATGCCGAGAGAGCTATCAGGCGGCGAACGGCAACGTGTCGCCATTGCAAGAGCAATAGTTCGTCAGCCGCGCATTCTTATTGCGGATGAGCCGACTGGTAATCTTGACCCAAAACATGCATGGGATGTAATCCGCGTGCTTGAAAAAATTAATCGCTACGGCACAACAGTACTTCTTACTACGCACAATCAGGAAATTGTTAACAAACTCAAACGACGGGTAGTAACCATTCAGGGCGGTAAAGTGGTAAGTGATAAAGCTGGCGGAAGTTATACACTCGGTAGCGCGCATGGTGTAGAAAGATAGCGCCATGAAACGTAAACTCATTACGCTATGGCGCGTCATACACACTGGCATAGTTAATTTTATTCGAAATATCAGCTTGGCTATAGCTGCAATGGCGGTCATGGTGATCACGCTTACGATTGTGCTTTTTAGTATCATAACAAACGCAACGTTTGCGAATACGATTCAACAAATAACCGATAAAATTGATATCTCAGTGTTTTTGAACGACAACGTTACTGATGCGCAGGCAAAAAGTCTTGCAGATCAGCTCCAAAAATTACCAAACGTTAAAAATGTAGAGTACCTCAATAAGCAAGCGGCTCTGAACGCTTACATTAAGCAAAACGCTAATAATCCTGATTTGATTGCGGCTGCAACTGAATCAGGAAATCCTATACCAGCAACTATTCTGATTAAGCCAAGAGACTTAAATAAAATTCAAGACATCAAAAACTATCTCACCACTAAAAGCGTAGTGGCATTACAGACAAGTGGTAGCCCGAGCTACTCTGGTGACCGCAAAAAAGCGATTGATAATATTACGCATGCAACAAATATATTGCGGGAAATCGGTGCGGTTGCCATTGCGGTCTTTGCCCTCGTCAGCGCCCTTATTATTTTCAACACTATACAAATGGCAATATTTAACCGAAGAGACGAACTAACAATTATGCGATTACTTGGTGCCAGTACATGGTATATCCGTGGTCCGTTTGTCGTCGAAAGCGCTATTTACGGTATGCTGTCCGCAGTCATATCGGTGCTCATTGTTAATTCAGCGTTTGTGGCTAGCTCAAACGCCCTACAAGCCAGCAGCCTCGGGCTGCTCGATATAAATTACGCGAGCCAATATTTTGGTCAACACTTTTGGGGTCTTTTGACCTTACAGCTTATGGTTGGTATAATAATCGGTGCGGTTTCGTCTGTCATTGCTACTCGCCGCTATCTAAAATTCCGTACAAAATAAATTTTTGAAATAAATCTTGCAAACAACTATTAGCGTAGCGTAACGTAGACGCTACAAACGTAAGTGAGGGTAATGGTATAGGTATTGCAAAAAGTCATTCCGCTTTTCAATAAGCAGAGGGCTTTTTATTTTTACCTCGTGCCATCCAGGTAACGGACAGGGGTTTTACACACTTGAAAAAAAGGCGTATAATAAGCAATAGCGTTAATAAAACAAAAACCATGCGCACAAAAACAATTAAGACGATTTCATCCGTTCGCGGCCTAAAAAGAGCAGGCGCACTTTTCGTGTTAGCGATTTTGGTCACTATTGGTTTTAGCCAGCCGATCATCCGCGCTGATCAGTATGACCAGCAGATACAAGCACTCCAGCAACAAAATGCAAATGCGCAGAGTAATTTAAATGGTCTGCAAAGCGAAGCGAGCAGCTATCAAAATGCTATAACCATGTTGCAGCAGCAAATATCTGCTATGCAAAGCGCGATAGCAGCTAATCAAGCAAAAGAAGCGCAAGTTCAACAGCAAATTAGTGACGATGAAGCCAAAATTGCCCAAGAAAAAGTTGTACTTGGTGATGATCTTAAAACCATGTATGTCGACGGGCAAATGTCTACCATTGAAGAGCTGGCAACCAGTAATTCATTAAGCGACTATGTTGATAAAGAAGAATATAGAACTGCTGTTCAAAGTAAAATTCAAACAACGCTCCAAGAGCTGGCTACGTTGCAAACTCAATTACAACAGCAGAAACAGCAACTCGATGTTTTGCTAAAGACCGAGCAAGTACAGAACGATCAGCTTAACCAGGCTGAGGCGCAGCAACAACAATTGCTTGCCTACAATCAAAGTCAACAAGATGCCTATAATGCCCAAATCCAGGCTAATCAATCGCAAATTGCGAATTTACGTGCGCAACAAGCGGCTGCAAACCGCAGACTATTAAGCGGCGGCGGATCTATTAGCTACAGCGGTGCATGTGGCGGAAGCTACCCCTCCGACGCATCGGGACCCTATGGAAATTGGGGCTGTAGCTATGGAAAAGATAGTACACTCGACAATTTCGGCATGTATAACCGAGAGTGTGTTAGCTACACTGCATGGATGGTGTACCAGACATATGGTTACTCGCCCACAGGATTCGGTAATGCAAATATGTGGCCAGCTAGTGCGCGTGCCGTAGGTATAGCAACTGGTTCAACACCAAAAGTTGGCTCAGTCGCTATATGGAATGTAGGCTACTACGGTCACGCGATGTGGGTTACGGGTGTCGACGGCAACATGATAACCGTCCAGCAATATAACTATGACCTTAATGGAACATACTCCACTATGACAATTAATGCGTCTGGGTTAACGTATATTTACTTTGGTGGTTAAGCGGTAGCATTTTGTGCGTATAAAACTGCTCATTGTGTACCAAGCATGAGCAGTTTTTTGATATACTAAGAAGTAATGAAGATTAAAACAAAGTTGATTGCCGTCGTAGGCAATTGGAAGAGTTCGCGGCGACTACGGAAGGGCATACAAATTGGCAGTGCGCTTGTTGCTGCATTCGTACTATTTGCAGTTGGTGTTGGCGTAGGTGATGGGCGTATTAGTCTACATTCCGGTGGCTCTACGCTCAATGCGAGCCTACCCGATAAATTAGACTATTCCACGGTGAACCAAGTGTACCAATCGTTGAGAGATAATTACGATGGCACACTGACCGAACAGCAACTCATCGATGGGCTTAAGCATGGATTGGCTGAATCGACGCACGATCCATATACGGTCTATTTTACTGCGAAAGAGGCACAAGATTTTAATAACCAGTTAAATCAATCGTTTAGCGGCATCGGTGCAGAGCTCGGCAAAGACAGTGATGGCAACCTTATTGTGGTTTCTCCTATCACGGGCTTTCCAGCTGATAAAGCGGGTCTAAAGCCACAGGACATTATTACGACCATAAACGGAAAATCAACATCCGGTATAACTATCGATTCCGCAGTTAATCTTATCCGCGGAAAAGCAGGTACGAACGTAGTGCTAGAAGTAGTACGCAACCATAGTGATCAACTGAGCTTTACGATTACGCGACAAAATATTCAGGTGCCTAGCGTTACCACCAAAATACTGAACGGAAATATTGGATATATACAAATTTCAACGTTTGCAGATGATACATCAGGATTGATTCAGAAAGCAGCAGATCAATTGAAGCAGGCAAATGTTAAGGGCATTATTTTAGACTTACGAAATGACCCGGGCGGTTTGCTCAACGCTGCAGTAGATGTAACAAGTAAATGGTTACCAGAAGGAACGCTAGTGCTGCAAGAAAAGCGTGGCAGCACAGTAGTAAATAGTTACAATGCTGAAGGAGGCGACGAGCTTCATGGAATCCCAACAGTTGTGCTTATAAACGATGGTTCAGCTTCAGCTTCTGAAATCACTACTGGAGCGCTGCATGATAATCACGCCGCCTATGTAATCGGCACGAAGAGTTACGGCAAGGGTGTGGTACAGCAGCTCATTAATTTCAACGATGGTTCGCAGCTAAAAGTAACAATAGCTAGCTGGTATCGTCCCGATGGAGAAAATATCAATCACAAAGGCATAACTCCTGACCAAACAGTCCAAGAACCAAGCACTGCCACGCCGGATAATGACCCCCAATTACAGGCAGCTGAGACCTATCTAAGCAAGTAAACTGGAATATTTATCCCTAGGTATATTTGTCTAAAGCCACAATTGTGAGCACGACATACACGCATACTCTTGCCGCTAGCGGTTTGGTAAGGTAGTATTAAGAATTAGATATAAGGGAAGTGTACATAGTGGCGAAAAACGCGACAAAATACGTGTTTGTAACTGGGGGTGTGCTTAGCGGTCTCGGTAAGGGAATTACGGCTGCTTCTATTGGCAACCTTTTAAAAGCTCGCGGGTTAAATGTAAACATACAAAAATGTGATCCGTACCTAAATGTCGATGCGGGATTGCTGAACCCGCGCGAACATGGCGAATGTTTTGTGACGAAAGATGGTGCAGAAACTGATTTAGATCTTGGACATTATGAGCGATTTCTCGATCAAGAGATGACCCAAGCAAGTAGTTTAATGGCAGGTCGTGTCTTACTCAAAGTAATACAAGATGAGCGGGCAGGAAAATACGAAGGCAAATCAGTGCAAGTAGTGCCCCAAGTGACAACCGCAATTCAAGATTACATTCAGGCTGCAGGAGCTGGCTACGACGTACACATTGTTGAAATAGGTGGAACGGTGGGTGACTACGAATCACTCAGCTTCATTGAAGCAATTCGCGAGTTTAGTCTTCGCGTTGGTCGCGATAATTGTTTGTATGTTCATGTTGTCTATCTGCCATATTTAGGTGCAAGCCAAGAAATTAAAACAAAACCAGCCCAAAATTCCGTACGAGAGCTACGCGGCCTTGGTATTCAGCCGGATGTGTTGGTAGCGCGTAGTGAATCGCCTGCCAACGGTGGTTCTATCCAAAAGCTTAGTTTATTCAGTGCCGTACCTGAAGAAGCTATCGCGCCGTTGCCCAACGCAAAAAGTATCTATGAAGTACCACTAACATTAGAGGATACCGGTATTGCGAACGTTATCTCTAAGCGACTGGGCTTACCAAGCCATAAACCGAACCTTAAACCTTGGCGCGCGATGGTTGAACGTGCTACCACAAAACAATCACGAACGGTAACAGTGGGAATCGTTGCGAAATACTTAGATAATGCTGATACGTATTTGTGCGTGTTTGAGGCGCTTAAGAGCGCTGCCTGGTGGAATAACGTAAATGTAGATATTAAGTGGATAGATGCCGCAGCGCTCGGTGAAACGGATGACGTAACGGAAACGCTTGCTAGCTTTGATGGCGTCGTCGTACCTGGCGGATTTGGAACGCGCGGTGTAGAAGGGAAGATACGTACCGCACAATATGCAATGACCCATAAATTACCGTACCTCGGACTGTGCTATGGGTTACACATGGCGGTTATCGCGGCTGCTCGTATGCACGGTCTTACGGATGCGAACACGACAGAAGTTAATCCCAAGACCCCTGATCCAGTTATTACGACAATGGCAGGTCAACAGGGAAAAGAGAATACCGGGGGAACAATGCGTCTCGGTGACTATGACTGTAAGCTGACCGCGAATAGTCTCGCGCACAAATTGTACGCCACGACTAACATTGTTGAGCGCCATCGCCATCGATATGAATGTAATCCTAAGTATGTTGGCGACTATGAAAAGTGGGGAATTCGCGCGGTCGGCACAAATCCACAGACAGGATTAGTTGAAGTCATTGAAGGCGTAGATCATCCATTTTTCATGGCAAGCCAATACCACCCAGAATTTAAAAGCCGTCCGACTCGACCCCATCCTATGTTCGATGGTTTCATAAAAAGTTTGCTTCAATAGCACCGAAGTTATAACATAAGCTATATGGATAACCCACTTTCACACCCCAAACGAATTCTTCTGGTTGAAGATGATGACGCGTTAGCAAACGTGTACCTTATGCGGCTTCAAGCCGAGAATTTTGATGTTCGCCGTGTTGCTAATGGAGAAGAAGCGCTTGCGAGCGCGCTCAGCTACAAGCCCGATCTCGTGCTTCTCGACGTTATGATGCCAAAAGTAAGTGGCTTTGATGTTCTAGATATATTGCGAAATACTCCGGAAACTGCCAACCTTAAGATTGTCATGCTCACTGCGTTAAGCCAGGACAGCGATAAGCAACGCGCCGAATCACTTGGTGTTGACGATTATTTAGTCAAGTCTCAAGTTGTCATTGCTGATGTTATTGACCGCATTAAACACCATCTCGGCGTTTAATTCTTTTTAAAGACGATGCATATGGTGTAAGTCTATTTTGCATGTTGTAATTAATCTTGTAACG
>DASTAH010000009.1:0-18842 GCA_035712845.1 Saccharimonadales bacterium (SeqCode) | reverse complement strand
AACCACTACTCAACGACTGGGTGCATTACTACAACCACGACCGGCTCCACATGGGTATTGACTACCAGACTCCGATTGAACGAGCTACAAAACAGCCGGCCTAACGGCCGGCAGTGATGCGAAGCTATTGACTAGAAAACGGCCCTATGATAATAACTGCCGCTAAGACCGCTAGCGCCGTCTTTTTTGACTTATGCGTTTTCATGCTGTTCTCCGCTTAGTTGTTAAACATTGCGGCAAACACAAAGCCTACCGCCAGGCGGAACCTTTCGGCCCCTACGCGAGTTTCCCCGCGCAACCAATAGACAGTACCTGAACGATAGGCTCAGTATTGTCTATTGGATTTACGACCATACCTTCTTTTGCAAGCGGCTCTAGGTCATGCCAAATTGTTTTTAACACTTTTGGTGTTATTGCAAATTATAACAGCATTACAGTCTAAATTATTGACCTTTATCGCTGCTATACTAATTGGCAATGACAGAAGCTAATAAGCCGACTGCAATCTCGGACTTCAAGGACATTGAAACCTTTACGGCGCTCAAGCGTATGTGCCAATTTATTGTAGACAATGCCTGGAATACTAGTAGCAGCGACCCAGAGTATGAGTATGCAACTGCAAAAACAAAGCAGTATGCACAAGATATAAAAATGCTAGCCGAGGTAGATGAAGACGTGGCATGGGGGCAAATCAAGCGCAAGACCAAAGACGGGCTGTGGGTCAATAAAGACGCTGGAGACTTGAACCCTTGGTATGAGGGTGAATTGACACTGCGGGAGCTATTGGACTCTCTAGAACTGTTAGCAGAGTTGCTGGACGCTACCACGCCGCAATATATGCCCGAAGCAGAGTTTTTGCACTACTATGAATTCTTGCGAAGTAAGCTGCCTACCAACTACCCTAAGCCAGCTATTGTTCGCTTTAGCGATTTACACCCGAAATTGCAAGAGCATTGCGGGGAGCGGTTCCGTAGCGGACAGCACGCTGACGCTATTCTCGCGGCATATAAAGTGGTTTTAAACGAGATAAAAGACATCACTGGCATACACAACCTAGACGGCAAGCAGCTTGTAGAAAAAGCCTTGTCCTTAAATGCGCCGCTTATCAAGTTAAATGACCTTGCCACGCAATCGGACAATGACGAACAGCTTGGCTTTATGATGTTGTTTGCTGGTGCGGCGGTTGGTATTCGCAACCCGAAGGCACACGACCTAGTTGTGCAGGAGGATAAGTTTAAGACGCTACGTTATTTGACGTTTGCCAGCCTGTTGTTGGAGCGTCTGGACGAGCGCACATTCCCTAAGCCCTAGACTATTCATTGTGCAAAATATGGTTCACAATAAATAGTATGAGTACACAAATAGAAAAACCTAAGGTAGGTCGTCCAAGCGTTCTTACGCCTGAGGCTGTCCGGAAATTAGAGGCTGCCTTAGCCGCAGGTTTTGGTGTCAATGCGGCTTGTTATTTCTCTGGTGTAAGTAGGAGCGTCTACTACGAGCGAAAGGCCACAGATAAAGAGTTCTCGGACAAAATGCGGCTTGCGGAGGAGTTCTCTACCTACAAAGCAAGATTGACCATACTGAGAGCAATAGATAATGGAGATGTTGCTGCGGCTAAGTTTTGGCTGACTCACAAGGCACGTGCAGAGTTTGCTCCACCTAAACCTTACTAGCCTGGGGTTGATAATTCGGGTAAGGATTTGCCAAAGTTTGATTATGATGTCATAAGACTGTATTTTAACGATATGCAGGGCAAAGACTTAACGCAAGCAGTCAGCAACCGAGAAGCCATTGCCCACATCAAAAGCCTATATAATAGGGGCCGCATTTCAAGAGAGGTTGCCCAAGCCCTTGCAGAGCCAGTAATTAACCGCATTAACCAGCGACAGCAAGAAATTGCCAAAAAGTATGGCAAGAGAAGCTACCCTCGCACTAGCTTTTCAGCCCTTATGCGCTGACCTTGCCCGAAAAATCACACCCAGAATAATTTGGCTTATGGCTGTAGCCTGATTGTTGGCTACAATAATAAGCAATTATGCCAAACGATAATTATCAAGCCAGCGTTGATAAACTAAACACCTACTACAAGCTAGCCTCTGAGAATTCGGGTAAGCCACAACAATTTTACACGCACCTCTACAAGTACATTCAAGCCATAGACGGTAATGCGCTGCTGCAACGTGCAGCAAATGAGTTTTGGGTTCTGAAGTACATAGAAGACAATAAAGCTAACGAAAAGAAACTGCAGGAAGTGCTAGCACCGATAGCGGAGTCCAACGGCCAGCCTTTTAACCGCGTGCAGCAATTCCAGTTCATGTGGCGTTTATTTGGGCAAATCTCATCAGAAAAAATCAAAGAAACAAAGGTATATTATTGCTGGTATGCACTGTACTTCAATTTCTATGCCATACATCAAGGCAGCATAGACCCTAAAGTAATAGCAAAACTTGGCAATGTTGAAGCGCGTGAAGTTGCAGCTTATCTAAAAGAGTTATTCGGAAAGGATATGCCAGAACTCTCGGACGAACTGCTGGCCATATTAAAACCCATTGATACAAAAGAGCTGGCTGATAAATTTGAGCGCATAACATCTAGTGTTATTCCGCATGACTCCTCCGTAACCACTGACGAGTATGAGACATGTCTTGGTGTGTTCCATACAGAATTTATGGACTGGCTACAAACATACCAGCAACAAGGAGCAGAAGAAGTTGAGTATGTCGGCAATGCAACGATTTACTACGAAAATCATATGACCTACGTAAGTCTGCCAAATGAAAAGGAGCCAAGAAAGCTGCTTGAGAAAGATATAAAACCAAATAGCGGCTACGACTACTTCATGAACTATATGTTTACTCCAAAGAATGAGGGTGTTCTTATTGCGTTGGCAGATGTCCGTAAATTAAATATGAGGTGCGAGGAGTATTCAAACATTGGTGAGGGGCTTAGATACTGCGGATTTAACATTGAGCTAAAACGGGTTTTCATGCCCAAGAGACGGGACGCTAATGGGTTTATCTATCGTAAAGTAGCTCCCGTAACACAGCAGCAACTTGACGCTATTATATTAAGCCTCAACAGGCCCAAGAAACAGTCTGCAAAAATCGTGAAAAAATCGTGAGAGTTGTTTTCTAACAGATACAAAATTCTCTCACGATACTTTTTGTCGTGATATAAGCGTGAGCCTGTAGCTCTGAAAAAATGGTAGTATGAACAGCTACCGATACAATCCATGCAGCAGCCAGACGGCAGCAACTAAGCTCACGGGCGTTGAACTTATAAGTATCTTCCCAGAAGCCAAGCAAATCGTACCAGCACTTACTAGGGAACTGGACTCTAAGCGCCAAGCCCTCGTCCTATATATAGGCAAAGAGCTGGCAGCTATTAAGGCACAGAGCAAAGACGAAGTGTACCGCTATTTCTGGCGATTGTGGCTCATGCTCAACGAGGGCGAGGAGCTACAAGAAACGGAGCGCAAGTTAGGTCGCTTGAACCAACTACAACGTGTTATTGACGGCAAGCCAGTGCCTAAAGGCCAGTTGCCCGATAACCTTATTGAAGCTGCCCGCAATGTACCGATTACTGAAGTTGTTGGCGAGCCTGTGCGGCGTAATTTATGTATCTGCCCACTGCATGACGACCACGCCCCAAGCCTCCGTATTTATGCCGACCAGAACCGAGCATGGTGCTACGGCTGCAACCAGGGCGGCAATAGCATTGACCTATATATGGCTGTGAACGACTGCGACTTTAAGACGGCGGTACGGCAGCTAGTAGGAGCTGCGGCATGAAGCCTTATAGCAACGCAGCACTTGATAAGCGTTTTAATGAAATTGAAGCTGCACACAGTGATTACGCCTCAATCGCATACGAAGAACTGGAACGCATTATTAACAGCTACTTGCTACTAGCCGACAAAGGACTAATTAAACTGATTGTTGCTACGGTCATTTGCCACCGCTTGCCGCTAGAACCTGTCTGGCTGCTGATTGTTGCGGGGCCAGGTGCTGGCAAGACCGAGTTACTGTCCGGCTTGTACGGTCTAAATAAAGTTCACCCACTCTCAGACCTTACCCCACAAACATTTATGAGTGGTTATAAAGGCGACAATAGTAGCTTACTGGAACGCTTGCCCAATGAAGTTATCTTGATTATGAAAGACTTCACCACTGTACTAGAGTTCTCTGCCGACAAGCAAGCGGCCATACTAGCCCAGTTCCGAGAAATCTATGACGGCAGCTATGGCAAGGAGTTTGGCAACGCTGAGTCTAGGCAATGGCAAGGCAAAATAGGCTTTATAGCTGGCGTTACGCCCGCGATTGACCGTAAGCAGCCGATACACCAAGCCTTGGGCGAACGCTTTATTAAGTATCGTCCAACCCCGGCCGACTCAATGGAAGTTACCAAGCGAGCTATGAGTAACAGTGGCAACGAAAAGCAAATGCGAGAGGACATCAGGAACGCCTTTACCGACTACATTGAAAGCCTAGATATACCGGAGGTGGCTCCAAAGGTGCCGCCAGAATACGAAGAAGCTATCATGTGCCTCGCAGTGTTCTGTGCGAAAGCTCGCAGTGCCGTAATCCGCGATAGCTATCACAGCCGAGAGATTGTAGAAATACCTGAGCCTGAACACCCAACGCGGCTTGTGAAGCAGTTAGCCAATTTGATGAGCGCATTAGCCGTTATTAGTGGCGGCTTCACACGAGATGATTACCGCATAATCTACAAAATTGGCATGGACTCGCTGACTGCCGTGCGCCGTTTAATTATTGAATATCTGTACTCCTGCGATACTCCCCAGCCCATTAACGCTATAGCTGACGCTATCGGCTACTTACCTAACACCACGCGGCGGCAGCTAGAGGAGCTACAAGGTCTGAAGTTGGTGCGTGGCGATAGTACCACTATGGCCTACTCCTACGAACTGACCGCCGATACCAGAGAGTTGCTTGCAAAGGCACGACTGACCAGCGAAACCGAAAACACAGAGGGGGTGAATAATGACTGACCCATAACCGCCCGCATAATTTTGTAAGTTTTTGATTTAACTAATTTGCACTAGGTCATCTGTAACGGCATGACTGTTAGGTTCCTAGTGCCTTAAGAACGGAGATAACTATGTTTGAGGAACCAGAACAACTAAGGGCGATTGGCTACTACCGTGTGGCATGTGTCGGCCAAGACAGTAAAAAGAGGGTGTTTGCACAAGAAGACAAAGTTGCCCGCCACATGGCAATGCAAGATTTAGAGTACGTAAAGGGCTTTTTCGAAGAAGGACAGCCTGGTAGCGCATTAATGGACGCTTACGATTACTGCGAGGAGCAGAACGACATTACTTACCTTGTGGTCAGTGATTTTACGCGACTCTCTAGAGATTTGAGCGTATGTAAGGCTTGGATTGCCAAGTTTTTAGAACTAGGCGTAGAGATTGTTGAAGCACATGACTACAAAGTAAACCTTCTACCCAGCGTACCCGAAAAATCAAAGGCACAGAGGTAAGCTATGAACTTATCTCAGTCGCCCAAGAACGCATTTGAGCAGCTTTACGGCAAACCGCTAACACCGCAGCAAGTGGCTGAGATGAGGTTCAACTTAAAGAACTACGTTAAAACGCTCATAGAAATGGACAAGCAGTACCAAGCATGGCTCAAGGAGCAAGCCGACACTAAAAACGACCAGAAACAGAGTAGCGACAGCTAATCAAAGGCTATAAAATTAAAGAGGAGATACCAGATATGCACTACCTAATCGCTAGAGTAAGCCAAGCCGAGCAGAAGAAAGCGTTACCAGCACAAAAGAAGAAGCTGTACGACTATGCCGACAAGCAGGAATGGGTTGAGCGTAAAGATTTTAAATACGTTGAATATGATGAAACCGCCTTCAAGGAAGACCGGATTAAGTTCCGTGAGGCAGTTATTGAGCCGCTTCAAAAAGAAAAGGAACTTTCCATACTGGTGTGGGACAAAATTGACAGATTTACACGTGAGTCCACGTCCGAGGAGCGCATTGCTATTACCAGAATGTTTAAGGCGGGCAAAATCGAACTACATTTCATTTCAGACAACTTATTCATTCACAAGGACAGTCCCGCAGCCGATTTGTTCCGCTTGGAAATAGGCGTTTCGCTAGCTGGTTATTACAGTGCTGCCATAAGAGATAACGTCAAACGTAGACGTTCTCAAATGTTGCGAGACGGTATCTGGCCTGGTAAAGCCCCGATTGGCTATGTAAACTATCACGATTTAGATGAAAACGGCAAAGTTATCTTCAAGGGTATTAAAGTAGACGCAGCTAGAGCGCACCACATACACAGAGGGTTTGAATTGCGCTCCACCGGCTTGCCTTACCGAGCCATTGCCAAGCAGCTCAAGAAAGAGGGCTTGGCCAGTAACACTAAAGCGCAAAAACCTATCACGACATCACAGTGGGAGCAGATACTGGACAATCCGTTTTATATGGGGCAAATGCGTGAACAGGGCAAGCTCTATGACCACCACTATCCAAAAATAGTTGAGGACTGGCTTTGGGAAAAGGTGCAGCAAGTTAAAAATAGACGTGCCAATGGCAAAACCAAGTACAATTCTAAGCCATTCCTGTTCAAGACCGCTAAATGCAAAACCTGCGGCTACTCTATTACCTTTGACGGCCCCAAAAACGGTGGCAATATTTACGGCAAGTGTACGGAATACGGCGGCAAACACGGTGCAAGGTGGGTTAATGAGAAACTGTTGCTTGAGCAGGTACGGCAAGCGTTTAAAGGTATTAAGCTACCTGAAGACATGTTGCCTGGCCTTGTTGCTGACATAGAAAAAGACCACGCTAGCGAACAGGAATACTACTTAGGCAATAAAACTCGCTTGCAAGCAGAGTACGACAAGCTGGACGTAGAGGTAAAAGAACTGTTTGAAGACCGTAAACAGTTCAAGTCGCACCCTGAAATGTTTGAGCGCATGGTAAAAGAGCGTGAGGGTCGCCAAAAGATGATACTCCAAGAACTGGAAGACCACAGTAGCGGCGACAAGGCGTATGTTATCGGTGCTAGCTACTTGCTAGACGTTTGTAGCAGAGCCGACATCTTATTTGACGCACCGAGTTCGAAACTTGCCCAAAAAAGGTTCCTGATTGACTTCGTACTTACGAACATTACGTTAGACGGTGAAAAACTGGACTTTACACTTAAGGAACCCTTTGATGTAATCGCAGAGTTCCAGAAATCTCAAGATTGGTACGCCCTGCAGGATTCGAACCTGCGACCTTCTGTTCCGAAGACAGACGCTCTAATCCGCTGAGCTAAGGGCGCATAAATTGCCGTATACTATCTTATCAGAGAAAGCTATAAGGTCATACGGTGATATTACATAATTTCCAAGAAGCACACCAGGCACTGAGTCGATTTTACGGCAAGCGCAGCAGCGAGCCGTATACCCTTGATCGCATGCGCGCGCTCATGGCTTACCTTGGTAACCCTCAGGACTCTTTACGGGTAGTCCATATTGCGGGAACTTCCGGCAAGACATCGACCGCCTATTACACGGCAGCGTTACTGGCGCAAAGCGGCGTAACGGTTGGCCTCACGGTATCGCCCCATGTGCAAGAAGTAAACGAGCGTGTACAGATCAATCTAGAGCCACTAGCCGAAGCAGAATTTTGCACGCAGTTGGCGGAATTCTTAGAACGTGTTACTAGTAGCGAGCTTGAACCATCTTATTTTGAGTGCATGGTAGCTTTTGCCTATTGGTACTTTGCGAAACGACGGGTGGATTATGCGGTTGTCGAGGTAGGACTCGGTGGTCTACTGGATGGCACGAACGTCATAACGCGGAGCGATAAGGTGTGTGTTATTACCGATATTGGCATGGATCATACGGAAGTACTCGGTGATACGCTGCCGCTCATTGCGAGGCAGAAGGCCGGTATAATACAGCCGCACAACCATGTGTTCATGTATGATCAAGGCTCAGAAGTGGTAGGTGTCGTCAAAGATGCCTGCGCGGTCGCCGGTGCATCGTTGCAGCTTATAGCATCAGACTACGAACCTGTAGATGCCTCCATGCCTGCATTTCAACAGCGGAATTTTGAGTTAGCGCGACAAGCTGTGTCGTACGTACTGAGTCGAGATAGCAGGGCTATGCTTGATGCGTCTCAGCTACGAAGCGCCACGGCTGTTCGTGTACCCGCGCGCATGGAACGGTTCCAAATTTCCGGCAAGACCGTGATTGTTGATGGCTCACACAACGCTCAAAAACTAAACGCACTAGTTACGAGTATTAAGCGCCTCTACCCCAACCAGCCTATCGCCGTACTGACCGCCTTTGTAAGTGGTAACGATGAACGGTGGCAAAGCGGGATAGGGGAGTTACGTGATATTGCTGCCCGCCTGATAATTACCGGATTTCAATCAGAGCAAGACATGCCAAAAGTATCGGTTGATCCCCATAAAGTAGCGGCTTTCTGTCGGCTACACGGCTTTGACGAGGTAACAGTTGTGCCGGAGCCAGAAGCTGCATACCGCACCCTGCTGCAATCGCCAGAATCGGTAGTGCTCATCGCCGGTTCATTCTACTTGCTAAACCACATCCGCCCCCTTATTGTTAATGCATGATACGGGTAATGGCTGCACTTGATAGTAGACGGGGAATAGCAGACGAACGTGGGCGTCCATGGCACGGTAAGATACCTGGCGATATCACATATTACCGCAGTAAAATCGCAACTGGTGTTGTGCTCATGGGGTATGGACTCTATGAAGTGTTGTCTCAGCCATATCCCGGGGGTACCAACTACGTCGCCACGACAAAAGATGCGCCCTTGCGTGACGGGTTTATGGCAGTGCATGATGTACGTGCGTTTCTAAAAGATGCCACTGAAGATGTGTGGAATGTAGGCGGGGCAGGACTATATAGCAGTACGATCGACTTTGCCGATGAACTCTATCTTACAAAGATTCAGGCAGATTTTCACTGCACCAAATACTTTCCGGTCTACGAGACAGCATTTCGCTTAGTGTCTGAATCGGAGCCGATGACTGAAAACGGTGTCACGTATACCTTTTGCGTCTATACACGGGCGAAATAAAAAACCGGCGGGAGTGATGCATCCGCCGGTTTACGCTAGGTGTAGTGTTGCAAGAGGTTAGCTTTGATTGTTCGGTCGACGTCCGCCGCCATGGCTTGCTCGTCCACCAGCTGCTGCAATCTCGCGCTGCTTCTTAGGGTCCATCGCTGCAAATCCACGCTTACTCTTACTTTTATTGGTTGCCATCCGCACCTCCTTGGTTACTTAATGAGCACTAGTTACTGTACCCGCAGCCGTAATGCATAAGCAGTGAGAAAATTAACAAGCATGACGCGAAATGTACTACATCCCCATTGTTCACACACGTGCAATACCCGAAATAGTTGTTTGTAAGATACTTAATAGTGACCTATGGCACTCCTCGCTATGCTAGGTATAGTACAAACGTAAAGGAGGGAGCCATGGGAAGAGGCGATGAAACAAAGTTCCGTGACACTGAACCGTCATATTTCGACTTCGCCGACCGCGGACACGGCTACGGCCGAATGACAGCGTAACTGTTCTTGATTAGAGCGCGAAGCTAATGACAGGGTAATAAGGAGGCTCATATGAGTATTATTGTTTGGATCATCTTGGGTGGAATTGTCGGTTGGTTAGCAGCAAAACTTTTAGGACGTCATGAAGGTGCGATTGCCAGTATCATCATCGGTATCATCGGTTCTTTAATCGGTGGATGGATTTCACGATTGTTTACCGGTAGCGACCAGTCATTTCTCGCCTTTAGTTGGACAGGACTGTTTTGGTCATTTATCGGTGCGATAGTCCTTGTTGCCGTACTGAACGCCTTTAGTGGTCGTCGTCACCATACACCAACCTACTAATTGGCAGCAGTCATTTCTGATAGGCGTAAAGACCCGGGCATGTCCCGGGTCTTTACATGTGCGCCTATAATTAAATGTATCAGTAACCATAAGTAGAAAGAGACCATATGCCTCCGGCTGAACTATCGCTCATTACCCAACCAAGTAGGGAGCGGCAAGCGCCGCCTGGCATAAGTAATTTCTTTTCGCCTGAGCATGCACGGGCAATTGCCGATAGTGGCGCCCTTGCCGTACTGCTCGCCTATAAAGGGTGGGATCGTATTGTTCTGGCTGAAGTCCGCAATACTGAACGGCCGTGTGGTGAACGCGCGTATACCACTACAGTTCGTCGGTCTATGATAGTACGCTGCGTCGGAACGGTTGCCGAGCGATGTGTTGAAAGTTTTACGTTTATTGACGACGGGTTTAAAGCTGGCTTAAACGATGCCCAGCAAACAGCGCTTGGCATGCCGGCTCTTATCGACCAGCAAACCAATGGCTGGTATGTCGCAGCATTTGGTGACGTCACTAATAACGCGCTACAGGTATTAGAGGCGAATCCATACACACAGTGCGCACCTCCAATATTGCATTGTGCCCCTGCAGCTGCCTAAGCTGGCCTTGTAAAATTGGCCACTGCGTATGAATCGCAGCCTCGCTAGACTTACATACGTATGGACGATGAACACGTAATGGATCCTGCAGAGAATCCGCTGTCGAGCGGTCATTTACCGGTGTCAGGTGAAGTGGGAAATGGGCCCGTTGCCTACCACGATCCCGTCACTCAGCCGACGGACGATGAACGATCTGATACTGTGGAGCGTACTGATGAAGCTACGCCTGAAACCAGCCCTCAAGAATAACAATCGTCTATCTGAATTGTTACACACAGGCTTTAGCTGGTTTTTGTAGACTTATAAGATGCTAGAACGTTTTGGGCACCTGGTGTTCCGGTTTCGGGTTTGGTTTCTTGTTGCCGGCCTTGTAGCACTGATAGGCGGCGGTGTATATGCGGGCGGTATTTACCATAGTTTGACACAGGGTGGGTTTACCGTACCCGGCTCACAGTCGCAGCGTGCGGATGCTGTTATTAATACAAATCTTGGCGGTAACCGTGACTCGCTTGTCGTGTTGCTCTCTTCTACACACCTTAAAGTCACAGACCCGGCGTTTACGAAAGCAGCGACCGATACATTAAATTGGATTGCCAATCAGCCTGAGGTCAGTAGCTTAGCATCGTATTACACCTTAGGTGATCGGCATTTTTTATCGAATGATCAACACCGCATGTATGCGCTCGTGGGATTAAAGGGGACCGAAGACCAGCAAGCTGCTGCGGTCAATCGTCTGCATGCCTATCTCACGCGACCTTCGCCCCTGCGAATTCAGCTAGGGGGTGATGCCGGCGTTAATGCGGAGTCAACTACCTATGTCGAACAAGACTTGCGGCGAGCCGAACTCATAACGTTCCCCATTACGGCAGTATTGCTGCTCATTATATTTCGGAGTGTGGCAGCAGCTGCATTGCCGCTGGCACTGGGCGCCTACGGGGTGGTAGGGGCGCTGGTGATTACCCGGCTTGTCGCGCACGTTACCGATATATCGGTATACGTTATAAATCTCATTAGTCTCCTAGGACTTGGACTAGCAATTGATTACAGCCTCTTTATCGTCAGTCGGTTCCGAGAAGAAATGGTTGCAACCGATAATGACACGAAGCGTGCGCTGGCACAGACGATGTCCACGGCGGGACGCACCGTCATGTTTAGTGCGCTGACCGTGTTAGTCGCTTTGCTCGGACTTACAATTTTTCCGATAGGTTTTTTGCGCAGCATGGGGATAGGTGGTGCGGCAGCAGTGCTCGTGGCATTGCTCGGTGCGCTGTTGTTTTTACCAGCAATTTTGGCAATGCTCGAACACAAGGTCAATGCGTTGCACATTCGTTCTATACTGCCACGCCAGATACACGCGCATGTGCTGCGGCAAGATTCATGGGGCCGTATTGCCCGCGTCGTGATGCGCCGTCCCGTTATAACCGTCCTATGTACGCTGGGCTTCTTGTTGCTGGCGGGCGTGCCGTTTCTAAGTATCCGCTTTATTAATCCTGACTATCGCATCCTCCCGCCATCGAGTCAGGCGCGCCAGGTAGGCGAAGCTTTGCAACACGATTTTTCGAGCAACACACAGTCGCCGATACAGGTTGTTGTGCGCACCGCAGGACCGCCCTCCACTCCGTCAAATCTTGGCCTGCTTGAAGCGTATGGTCAGCGCTTACAGCGCCTTCCCGGGGTGCACTCAATTGAAAGTCCGACTGCCATTACGGCGGGACCGCCAGCACAACTGGCAGCCCAGCTTTCAGCTTTGCAAAATAATGCCAAAGCCCAAGCGCAGCTTGACCAGTACGCAAATGGGCAGTACGTTCTTCTCAATATAATCCCGAAAACTGGAACCTATGATCCCGCTACCAAACATCTCGTCGAAGCGATACGCGCCGCTCCGGTCCCCCGCGGCTTGCATGTTGACGTTGGGGGGCAAACCGCCGATCTCGTGGACTTGTTGGCACGAATCCGTCACGATGGAGCATATGCTGCCATTGTCGTGTTTGGAGCGATGGTAATACTGTTTTTTCTTATGCTCGGCAGTGTCGTTATACCGCTCAAAACCGTCATATTGAATATCTTGTCGTTATCTGCAGCCTTTGGCGCCTTAGTCTGGATTTTTCAGCAAGGCAACTGGGCAAATCTCATAGGTTTTACATCGGAAGGGGGCATTGACGCGACGCAGCCGGTTATCATATTGGCGCTGGCATTTGGTCTTTCAATGGATTACGCAATTTTTCTCTTCAGCCGCATTAAAGAGCACTATGACCTGCATCACGACACACGACGAGCGGTTATCTGGGGACTGCAGCGTACTAGCGGCATCATAACTTCAGCCGCGATCTTGCTGATGGTGGTTATTGCTGCCTTTGCAGCTGGGAGAATCGAAGTCATGAAAGAAGTGGCAATTGGTCTGATCATTGCCGTACTGGTTGATGTATTCATCGTCCGATTATTATTGTTGCCGGCGAGTATGACATTACTTGGCAAACACAATTGGTGGGCACCGGGTCCCCTAAAAAAGATCCATGATCGCTTGGGTTTTTCAGAACGACCATAGTACCGGAATATTCTTTGTGTGCGTGCAGGGTTTTGGCCAGCTGTACCCCCGTCGTTCCCAGTATGGGTCTAGACCAATGTTAGCGAGTCACCGACAGTCGCAGCGGCTATATAGCTCTTTTAAGATGTGCGCTTTCATACAATTTTGAAAACTAAACTTTTACTGACATGCTAGTTGTCGTTTCGTTAGAGTGTGAGATGAGCCCTTGTGCCGCGGACGGTATGACGGCTTGGAGAGACTATGAGGGTAGCAATTGTGGCCGAGCCCTACGTACCAGTTCCGCCTCACAAATATGGGGGCACTGAACAAGTTATTGCAAATTTACTACGTGGACTCAAGGAGCAAGGACATGAGGCGATTGTCCTAGCACCTGGTGATTCCCATGAGTAGTTTCAAAAGATCAGCGCACGACATACATAAGTCTTAGTATGGATGTAAACCCGAAAACTCTGCATGATTCCTATGTCCACCAGCTTGATACGGCAACTGATAGCTTGCGCCATCAAGGCGTGCAGGTTGAATATGGCGGCTCGTTTGATGATTTGACTCGCCCGAAGCCGAAAGACGGCATGTCAGAGCTTATAGGGTTTGCCGTCGCACTCGTCGTGTTACTTATTGGGTTTCGCAGTGTGTATGGTGCGTTTTTGCCACTGGCTATGGCGTTTGTCAGTGTGCTCGTTGGTCTCGGCACCCTTGACCTCGTGAGCAATCTCCTCACCTTTGGTACCGCAGCGCCAACGCTGGCGCTCATGATTGGTTTGGGCGTTGGTATCGACTAATCGTTGTTTATTCTCACACGCTACCGGCAGCACCTTATTGATGGCGCTTCGCCGCTACAAGCGGTAGAAGAGGCGGTGAATACCAGTGGTCGGGCAGTACTCGTTGCTGCCGCGACGGTATGCGTGGCGTTACTTGGGCTGTATGTGTCTGGAATTAGCTTTATTGGACAACTAGGTTTTGCCGCACTCTTCGGGGTGGTCGCATCGGCGGCCGGGGCCGTGAGTCTCGTGCCGGCGAGTCTTACTCTCGTTGGTCGCTCGGTTGATCGCGTACATATCGGGGAGCCAATTGCTCAAGCTGGTAATGATACCGATTGGTGGCATCGCTATGCGGCAACGGTTGGCAAACGACCGCTCATCTTTCTCGCTATTGGAGTAGTATTTCTTGGCATCCTTGCCGTACCGCTCTTTTCAATTCGACTTGGTCATGTTGATGATGGCGCGGACCCGAACAGCTATACGGATAAACGAGTCCTATGATCTCATTGCGCAAGGATTTGGGGCGGGGGTTAACGGTCCGTTTACGGTAGTGATTGATACGAGTCATGCCACTCAGTCAAATGCACACATTAGTCAGACACTCAGTACTGCGCTGCAACAGACACACGATGTGGTACGCGTAACACCATTTAAGCCGACGGCTGATAATAAAGTATTGGTTGCGACTGTCATACCGCGTGAGGGTCCGCAAGCAGCATCGACGGCTACACTATTTTCCACGCTCGTGCATACCGTGGTGCCCCACAACCTTGCCGGCAGCGGCGCAGAGGGGTACGTGACTGGATCGACAGCCAGCTATCTGCAGTTTTCCGATACGCTGACGACTAAATTGCCGGTCATCATTGCGGTTGTCGTCGCAACTGCGTTTTTGCTCATTATTACTGCTTTTCGCGGACTCTGGCTGGCTGTCAAAGCCGCGCTCGTGAATCTCATTAGTATCTCGGCGGCTTACGGAATCGTTGTCGCTGTCTTTCAATGGGGATGGGGGCGTAGTCTGCTCGGCGTCAGTGAAAATGTGCCCATTGAATCGTACGTGCCGGTACTGATGTTCGCGATTGTGTTTGGCTTGTCTATGGACTACGAAGTATTTCTCCTAACCCATGTGAAAGAAGCCTGGGATAAGACCCATAAAAGCGGCGTTTCGGTCGCCAATGGCTTGTCGAGTACCGGGCGGGTGATTACCTGTGCGGCGCTTATAATGGCGAGTGTCTTTACGGCGTTTGTGGCGTCACCGCAGCCAGTGGTAAAAATGTTGGCAATTGGTTTGGCTGCCAGCGTCGTCATTGATGCGACAATTGTCCGATTACTGCTTGTGCCCGCTATTATGTACTTGCTTGGCCGATATAGTTGGTGGTTGCCGCGCTGGCTCGATACAATACTGCCGCGCATAAGCATAGAATAACGTGTAACAAAGAGGGTTGAAATGAACACACTGTTACCAAAAGTCGACAAACCGTATACCGGCTATGCGGTCGCCTACTACTTCCTTATACTCGTCACTCTTGTCGATACGGTGCGAAGCCTCATCCATATGCTTGCCGGAGATGGCGGCGCCGGTTCTATCGCCGGTATTGATGTCGGTGTCGCGGGTGGAAGTAACATTGTCGCCATGTTTGGACAATGGGGCGGCAGTCAGTTACTCATGGCGATATTTGATTGGGTGGTAATACTGCGCTACCGCTTTTTGACAACCTTAGCACTTGGCTTACTAACACTGGAACAGTGTTTCCGATATCTCGAAGGGCATCTTAAACCCATTACTTCCACGCATACCCCGCCCGGCGCGATAGGTACAAAACTGCTTTTCCCCATATTGCTCATTAACTTTATATTGTCGGTACTTACCCCAAAGCTTGCACGGCGTAAAAAACCTACACCAGGAGCATAATCACATGGCTACCGCTTCAACTTCGCAGCATGTATTTCGGCAACGGTGGTATCTCATTAGTATTGGTTTGGCTAGCTTGGGCGGCCTAGTCCTTGTTGTGGCGCACCGGCACCTTAGTCCGTTACGGATACTGCTTGGGGCGAGCCTTCTGAGTTTATTTGTGCATCAATTTGAAGAATACCAGTGGCCAGGATATTTTCCACGCATGATCAACACCGTCATGTTTGCAAGCAAGCAGCCCGATCGATATCCATTAAACGCGACAACTGCCTGGATTATTAATGTATGGCTGGGGTGGGTACTGTACGCCCTCGCATTTGTGTTTGCAGATACGGCGATGTGGTTGGCCACGGCAAGCATTATGGTATCGGCTGGAAATGTTGTTGCCCATACCGTGCTCTTTAATGCGAAAGGCAAAACCCATTACAACCCTGGTATGGTGACAGCCATAGTGCTATTTCTTCCTATTACGGTTTACTATTTCGTATTTAGTGCACAACATAATTTGCTGCATCCCGTCTCTCTAGGCGTTGGTATTGTGCTGGGGCTACTTATAAACTATTTCGGCGTTTTCAAAATGATAACGCTGCTCAGCACGAAAAAATCCCCGTTAGCGTTTACGCCCTTTCATTGAGCAATTGCCGCTGAACTTCTGCTATACAAGCTGGTACAGTGACTTGTAGGCGATAAGAGCAGCGACAGCCTGTATCGACGCCATGGTTATAAAAATTCCGCGAAAACCATACGCACCAACTAGTAAACCACCGAGCGCGCCGCCCAAGGCAGCGGCAAACATGTTGCCCGCATCGAGCCAGGACCACTGCTCGCTTTCTTTTCCGGTTCGCTCATTACGGGCAAAGAGCGTCTTATAGGCAGGAAGTGTGACACCGGCACCAAGGGCATTAAACGCGAGAACAAGCATGAGGCGAGTTTCGCTATGAACCGTTAAGAAAAGAAGCGCACCGATCGCATAAATAATATAGCCAAGAACAACCAGTTTGCCTTTTCTTTTGGCATTTTCATATTTCCCAAACAATAAAATGAAAAGTGCAGTCAGAAGGGAATAGGCTCCCCAAATAAACGAAATATGTTTTGGACTCAACACGAAACCATGGGCAAACAAGGCATATAGTGGTGCAAACGTATAGTAGCCGGCTAAACTAAACAGGTTTACAAACAACAGATAGCGTAAATGTTTTTGTTTTAATTTCATGAGTACTTTCAACTATAGCAAAAATTGTGTACCTATGAACCTATACTTTCAATTGCGACGCTGTAATACGAGGTTAATTTTGGAATTTTTGTGCTACGCTGCGGTGTGCTCGAGTATAGTAGTGCATATTTCTTTTATAGAGCGTGATGCATCTATGGTAATACCGCCGTCATATGGCTCCAATTGATTGTGTGCAATCCAATCGTGGAGCGACTGAACGGTTGTTGTAGGGTTAAAGTCGTGTTGCCGTTCTGGCGCTAAGATTCTTTTTTCTAATAGTGTCATATCGGCGTCAAGCGTAATGACATAGTGTGATGCGCCACATGTTTCGGCAATGTCGAGAAGCGGTTGCATGCGTGATACGCGGCTAAAGCCTCTTGCCACTATAGCTACAGCGCCGTCGCTCAGTAGTTTTTTGGCTAATTGGCACTCGAGCGTATAAATAGCGTCATATATACCGTTGTCATCGCCAACGATGCCTGCAATATAGGTTAATAACGCGTTGTGATCGATAAATGTACCGGCACCGTAGGCCTCAAGTGCTTTTCCAATTGTCGTCTTACCGGACCCCGGATACCCACGCAGTATTATGAGTTTTTTCATGCATCAATAATAGCAATACGTACGGATAGCATGCGAGGGTATGTACGTTTTCATATCTTAAGAAGTATAAGAATGTATCGCACGTATTAGAATTGCGGTTGTTCGCCACGTAATAGGGCAAAACCTTTTTTGAGAACCGCAACTTCATCGTCTTGATCGTTGTTATTTAGCAATAGGGCTTCTTGTTCATCAAACCAGCCATACGTAGCATGATCACTTGGATCTATAGTAATAGCTTCCGGTTCACCGATCAGCTGTGCAAAGTAGACGACTTCAATGGAGTGAGATCCTTTTACATCGTTCATATAGGTGAACACTGCAAATGGGTTCCCCAACTCAACATCAATGCCAAGCTCTTCTTTAATTTCACGTTTTAGACCAACTTGTATGTCTTCCCCAAACTCTATATGGCCGCCAGGGATTTCGTATTTACCAGGCAAAAACTTTTTGGTATCGGCGCGTTTTGGTAAAAACACTTTTTCGACGCCATTAATTGTGCGGTGGATAAAGGCGCAGGCTGTAATGACTTGTTGACCCTGCGCGGGAGTTTCACTGTCATGGGAAACGATATGCATACTAGCTATAGTAGCAAACAGGTAGTTTTAGCCTAAACAATTATCAAATAAAACACATTCGCAGTACTTACACTACGAATGAGGCAAGGCCGGATTAATTATCTTACTAGATTGGATACAGTAGGTTCTAGAGAAACGTGGACGAGGAATACACAGGGTGTGTTACTACTTCAGGAAATAATGCAAACTTCGTAGTGCTATTGCTGAATATCTTGCGCAGCGATTCGTGGGGCTTGAGGTGTTTCTTCAGGACGACGTGCAATCATATCAAGACCAATTAATATGTCGCCCATAGCACCAACGGTCAGACAAAACTTACCTGCGCCGTAAAGTGCACTATTTGTATTATCGGCGTTATCAGTACAGATTTGAGCGCCGAGGTCAGGGTGTGCTTCTATGCAGTGTGCTGCACGCTCGCGTTGATCTGCGGGTGAATTATTAACATTTGATTCAAAAATCATGGTGCCCATGCCGACAATGCTAAGTGCAGCCAGCGCTTTAAAGGCACGTTTTTCAATACGAGGTATCGGAGCTTTCTTTTCTATAGACATAGATGTATATTATCTCACTAAAATATTATTAAGTCAATATATTTGCTGCACCGATTATCCGGCTCCCATACATCTTGCACACTTCCAACTAAACTAGGAGGTAGTGAAGATGAGGTACCGAAAGATGTCCGAGAAACAGTTGCTGGTGTACGGCGCCAGAGTCCGTTTGGCATGGTTCCGGAAAGCCGAAGAGTTA
>DASTAH010000008.1:0-26070 GCA_035712845.1 Saccharimonadales bacterium (SeqCode) | reverse complement strand
GTGTCGACAAAGACCGTTACAAGAAGTTAACCACAAACAGCCATAGCAAGACCGAACTCCAGACGTTCCTTGTTGAGGACTGCTTGGATTACAACTTCTACCGGCCACACAGCATGCTCCGCATGCTGACACCAGTTGAGTACTTGCAAAGCCTAGACGGCTTTGCCGATGCTACACTGGATACAAGTGTGCTATATGTTTAGGAGCCCGACCTTTGCTGCACCGATTAATTATAACAAAATACGCCCTTCGTTAGAGGAATTTTAAAAGACGTTTGTTTGAAATTCTAATGTTGGCAGTGTGGCTACTGCATCAGTTTAAAAACCGCCGAACGGAACGGTACAAGCACTAAGACCCACAACAAAGAAACTGATTATTAGAATAATTCCTGTTACTGTTAAAGACAGGAACAAGGCAATTAAAAAGTTTTTATTTGAGCGGTGAGGATATTTGGCATTAAGGTACATTTGCCACCCCAAAGTGAATAAAACAGTCTGGGCAATGTATAAAGACTGAACCAAGAACGTAAGGTTAATATTCTCAAAATCAAGATAGATCCAATAATTACATATTGTCGTGACTTGACTATCAAACCAAAACGGTACGGCTAATGCCCCAAATCCGACTATTAATCCTGACGTAGCTAACAGCAGCCCATTTCTTTTGGAATTTCTTTCATGGGCTGTCGCGCTGCTCATAACACATATTTTATACCAACGTAATCAAAAGCGGCGTTGAGGCTCATCATAGACGATATCATAGCCGAGATGATGTTATTTAAGCCTACTATTTGTACAGCCATCGTAGACCTTATTTCTACCGAAATAATAGAACACAAAGGGTGGTTTATTATTAGGCTTAACCTATTGGTCTAGTAATAAAAATTGGTTCTAAGACCAGAAAGCCAGAATAAAGAGGCAGTTGCAAGGATTGTTAACGATATAGCAATGAGTGGTGAAAACTGGCGGTTTTTATAAAAAGAATAAGCTAGTATCAATAGCGAGATGACCAATTCAATTACCGACGGTGCTGGTACGGTATGTAGCGTGCCATTATGCGTCCATTGACTTACGTGACCAGCAACAGTTAGGACAGACTGCATGTAGCCTAGTGCGAAAAGAAAAGCGACTACTTCAAAAACAATGTTATCGGTCATTGCTTGTTTTTTAGCCTTAGCCATAATCGAATTCTACTTTAACAAGTACGTATAATAAAAATGCTTATGATTTGAGGGTCATAGTGTACTTAATTGCTGTTAAAATCAAGGATGCTCGGGTTATCTACCCGTACAGTTGCGAATGAGAACCTATGAAAGCAAAAAGTATCACTACATCATCTTTGACATAATACAGGGCGCGTAAATCGCCCTCAATATCAATACTGCGGTAGCCTTTATATTTTCCTCTCAAGGCGTGATCCCTCAATACTCGGTCGTGTGGATCTCTTTTGAAAAGCTCCAATCGATCATAAAATCTATTTTTTTGATTTTCTCTTAGTTTTTCGAATTGTTTAACGAAGCCTTTAGTAAAATCAATTTGATGATAAAGCATGGCTTAGAGCTTTTTTAGGTAATTTATAGCCTCTTCAACTGTCTCGAATGGTCCTGATGTTTCGCCGGCAGCTATTTCTTTTTCTGCTTGTTCTATGAGTCTTTCCATCTTGGGAGTCATTATCTCGACAGCACTAAAATGTATCTGACCAGTCTCAGCAAGTTCGGTAAGATACGCGTTGACCAAAGTACTTAATGGTATACCGAATGAGCTAGCAACAATTTGAGCCTGCTTTTTGACATTTTCATCAACCTTGACATTTAGTACCGCTGTTTTCATACTACAAAGTATACACTTCGTAAAATTTTATGTCAATATCATAAACAAATACATATTCACTGGTAGCTATCGCGATTAAACATGAGCATATTGGTGATCCGCCGTGTACAATATCGCAGCTGAAATAAAGGCACGCAATTATTCAGCTATATGTGTAAGTGGATTTTTATCCCACACTGCTATTAATGTAGGCATACTAACCACTAGTATAAAGACGTTATAGCCAATTGAAAACACGCCATTTTGTGACATATTATTACCGAACCAGCTACTTCCTAAAAATGTTGCCAAGAATATAAGGGTAGTTAGTAAAGCATAGCTTTTCTCGAATATCTCTCTCCTAGTTTGTAGCTGACGTTCATCCAGCGTACCCAAGTATTCTTTTCGTCGTTTACTATTACCATAAGTAAACACAGTGTAAACGCCGTCATATAAAACGTTAATCAGGATAGGAATAAAAGATCCGACTATGCTCATTCCAACGATCAACCAAGATACGAATTGGTGGGTCATGTGGCTATACGTGTTAATAATTATGTTAAACGTTATTAGCAGCCATAAGGCATAGAGTATAGTTAAGGCCTTAGCTAGCGTGCTATTTGGCGAGATGTGACTTCTAATCGTGGTGCCTAACTTGCTCATTTTATTTCTCCTGCTTGTTAAATAATGAGGGGAAGGGATTGTCTGAGAATATAGCCGTTATATCTACTTTAAAATAATTGGCAATTTTGAAGACCAGCTCTAAGCTAGGCGAGTAATCGCCTCGTTCAATAAAGCCGATGGTCTGGTAATTAACACCAAGTTGCTGCGCAAGTTCCTGGCGAGAAATTCCTCGTTCGGTTCGTAGAACAGCCAAGCGGTTATATATCATAACGCAATACATTATTGCGTAAACACAACAATATGTCAACAGAGTAAATAAAAAAGACCTACAATGTAAGTCAATATGCTTATGCTTGGAGGGCCATCGTTTATAGAGTTGCAACTGTATTACGACATCACTACATCAATTTGCCTTGCCCTGGTAATCTTAAATGAGGATGTAGCTAATTAAAGGAGGGAACATGTTCAAAACCGCGTTCAATGGGTTCTCAGTAAACAACGCAGCAGAGGCACGGAAATTTTACAGTGAAATACTGGGCTTTAAAGTGACAGCATACGGTTATGGGACAGATATTGAACTGCCTGGTGGTGCGCGATTATTCTTTTACCCAAAAGGCGCTGGCCATAAACCTGCAGCCTACACTATGCTCAATCTAGTCGTTGATGATATTGATAAAGCCGTAGATGAGCTAAAAGCCAAGGGTATCAAATTCGAACAGTACGCACACACCGATGAAAAAGGCATTCAGCGTGGGCTTGCAAGCAGCAAGGGACCGGACCAAGCCTGGTTTAAGGACCCCGCTGGCAATATAATCTCTGTCCTCGTCGAGGCCAGTTAATGTAATCCTTATCTCCATCGTAGACTCGAACTAATTTAACGGATATGAAAAACGCTCCTCATTACGGAGAAGCATTCATTCGAACTGAATTGTATCTGTTGGCAAAATTTGGAGGGCCATCGTGGAGCTTATCGCAACTAAAATAAGCCAAAGTGATTTAATTTTTGATTAAAGGGTCGCCCCTCCCAAACATTGATTCTTTGCACATAAATATGCAAAAGAAAAAAGCCAAATAAAAAAGACCAGCATTAACACATTCAAAATTATTCCCAAGGTTCCTACTAACTTGTTTTCTTTGACGGCTTTTAATCCAAAGAAAATACCGCATAACATTGCTATAATGCTTGAGCTAAACGCTAGAATGACGTTTAAATTCGATAAGGTGCTAATAAAAACTAATGATAAGATTGCCCCAAGTATGCTCGATAAACCGTATTTATGACTTTTTGCAATTTTCTTTATATTCATTAAACGAATATTACCATAAGCGGTATTGGAGGGCCATCGTGTATCGAGTTGCAACTGAGCTCAGACGGTACAGCCTTAAAAGTCCGGCTACTGTCGGTAGTGATTAGCCTTTATGCCTTTTGCCGCCAATTCGACAGTCTCCCCGATGCGCTTTAGTCTAGTTTCTTCGGTTTTGGCGGCATATATCCACTCAAGAATAATCCGGTGTGATGATGGGGGCATTTTATCGTAAAAAACCTTTGCCTTTGGGTTTGCGGCGAGGAGGTCGCTAAGCTCCTGCGGGAGCTCAAAGTTATCTGAATTATTAAGTTTGTTCCAAGCACCGTTAAGCTTGGCGACCCTCACGGCTTCGAGGCCAGCCGGCTTCATAAGCTTTGATTTAGTAAGTCTAGCAACTCGCTCTTTATTCAGCTTAGACCAGGCGCTCTGGGGCTTGCGGGGACTAACGTAGATTTTGCTTTGGGTATCGCTCACTCTACCGGGAACACTGTCAATCCAGCCAAAGCACAAAGCTTCTTCTGTGATGTCTGCGGATGAAAGTACCCGATTAGCACCTTTATCATAGACCAGCCAAATCCCTTTGGAATCAGAGGCGTTGTTTAACAACCATTGATGCCAATCCTGACGATTGGACATGTATATTTCCGGCGCATTGATAGCCATATTATTAATAATAACAAAAAACAGAGGCAATATTACCTCTGTTTTAAGCATAAGCGGTTTGGAGGGCCAGGAGGGACTCGAACCCTCGACATTCTGCTTAAGAGGCAGACGCTCTAACCAGCTGAGCTACTGGCCCATGAAAAGTACTGTAAAACTTTAGCAAATTACCTCTGTATTGGCAAGAGTATACGGTATAATAGACCTCTGATGAAACTACTTAATGGCAAGGAACTCGCAGGCTATATCAAAGAGCGACAAGCTAAGGCTGTCCGTAATCTTCGGCAGGCGTATGGAATACATCCAAAACTAGCGATTGTTGTCACGGTCGATAATCCAGTCATTGATACCTATATGCGTCTGAAGCAGCGCTACGGTGCAGATATCTTAATTGATGTAGACATCTACCGGGTAGCGCAAGATAAGGTACCAGCCACACTTAACATGTTAAATAACGACATCTCCGTCCATGGCATTATCGTGCAGTTGCCCCTTGCTGATCCTTCACAGACAGACGAGATTGTTAATCTTGTGGATCCCGCAAAAGATGTTGATGCCCTAGGCACGGATGCACGCTTTGACCCGGCTACACCAACGGCCATTATGTGGCTACTTAGTGGATACAATGTTGATCTTGTGGGGAGGCAGGTCCTCTTGATTGGTCGTGGCAAACTTGTCGGGGCCCCGTTAGAGCGTATGCTGCAGGCATCGGGCATTGATGTTCGGGTTGCTGATCGGAGCACTACTGATCTTGCGGCTGAAACGTTAGAAGCGGACATCATTATTACGGCGACTGGTAGCCCGGCTATTTTGTACTCAGATATGATTAAGCAGAAAGCGGTGGTCGTCGATGCCGGGGTAGCCAGTGAAGACGGCAAAACGGTTGGCGACGTCGCGCCCGAGGTATATGAACGCGAAGATCTCACTATCACACCACCGAAAGGCGGCGTAGGCCCCCTTACCGTCTGCGCTCTATTTGAAAACGTCATCCGCGCTGCACGAGCGGCAGTCGACACGACGAGCCAGTCATGAAAATTGGGGTCTTTGATTCGGGAATCGGTGGCTTGTCGGTAGCCGATGCAATTGAGCGCGCAATGCCCGAGCATGAAATTATCTTTCGAGACGATGTTGGTCACTTGCCGTATGGCACAAAAACACCTGACGAGATTTTTAGCTATGTTGTGCCGATTCTCGATGACATGGTACGGGAAGGGTGCCAGGTGTTGGTTATCGCCTGTAATACGGTGAGTACAAACCTTATTGGTCGATTGCGTGAACGACTGACGGTACCACTGGTAGCAGTTGAGCCAATGGTCAAGCCAGCTGCGGCGGCAACAAAGTCACGTGTCATTGCGGTGTGTGCGACGCCGACCACGCTTGCTAGTCCCCGCTATGCTGAGCTTAAAGATATCTACGCTCGTGATATTACGGTACTTGAGCCAGATTGCAGTACCTGGACGGCTATGATTGAAAGCAATACGGTGGACCGTGATCATATTACGCGGACAATTGATGACGTTATAGAAAACGGTGCGGACGTTATCGTGTTAGGATGCACGCATTATCACTGGATAGAATCCCTTATTACTGAAGCTGCACACGGAAGAGCTACCGTTATCCAGCCTGAGCCAGCAGTCGTTCGACGGTTGGCGGATGTTATTGCAGATCGCGCACTGCAGCTTTGAACTGCTCGCCCCGGTCTTTGTAGTTCTTAAACATATCGAAACTGGCGCAGCCGGCAGAGAGCAAGACAACGTCTCCTGGCTGGGCATGCTGCTGCGCGGTATATACAATTGTTTCCATGGTGGCGCCGCCTGGTTGGACGAGCGAAATGATCGCGGCAAATCCTTGCGCACGAAGTGCGGCCTCAATGGCTGGTCCAACCGTTGGATGAGTCTCGTTCGTGGCGTTGCCAATAACTATGACGCGCCGCACGCTATGCTCCGTTACTACGCGAGCGAGTTCCGTAAAATCGGCACCTTTATCTGATCCACCAAGGATGACGATTTTTGGTTGGCTAAACGCTTGTATCGCAACAATTGCAGTTTCAGGCGTCGTTCCGAAACTGTCATCGTAATAGCGAACCCCGTCAAATTCGCGAACGAGTTCCAGCCGGTGCTCGAGTCCGCTAAACGAAGTAAGTACGGCTCGGGCAGCCGCTGGGTTTTGACTTATTTTCCAGAAGGCAGTCACTGCTGCGCAGGCATTTTGCCAATTATGGGCGCCAAGCAACTTAATTTCGTCAGTATGGCAGATCGGCTGGTCGTCAACAATGAGCTGATTATTCTCGACGTACGCACCGGGACGAGTCATGAACGGCACTTTCCATCCTTTGCCGGTGCTCGCGATACGGGTCGAATTTTCGTTTTGGGCATTATATATTGCAAAGTCGTCAGCTGATTGCTGTCGGAATAGCTGGCTTTTTGCGGCGTAGTATTCATCAGTATCCGGATGCCAATCTAAATGTTCTGGTACGACCATCAAACAAACACCAATATGCGGCGAGTGGGTGAGATCTATAAGTTGGAAGTTGGCGAGCTCGAGCACGACCCAGTCATCAGGTTGAATATTGTTTTTAAGGAGGTCAAGCGGGGGAATGCCTATATTACCCCCAAGGTGAACTGTTTTACCATCCGCTTCGAGCATCTTGGCAATGAGCGAGGAGGTGGTACCTTTCCCCTTGGTACCGGTAACGCCAACAATGTTTTTTGTCGGACAGACGCGTAAAAACTCATTGGTGTTGCTTGTGACTTTTTCGAGAATTGAGGGGGAATTGGCTGCCACGATATCTCGTGGGTGGACAATAGGTGAACGCACAATAAGATCAAAGCCATCTAAATGGTGCAGGTGAGTTGGACCAAGTTTTGCCTGTACGCCTTCCGGCAGCTGCAAATTCTCATATTGGTCGCATACCGTTATATCGTTGCCGTCGCGCCAATACTCATAGGCGGAGCGGCCTTGCTCACCGTATCCTAGAATTGCAATTTTCATACAGCGCTATGGGTGTGTATTTATGCAGCGAGCTGCTTTTTGACGAGTTCAGCTACTTGCCGTGGTGTCATGTCGGCTTTCAAGATAACCGCACTTACACCCAGAGCTTTTACCTGCGGTGGAATTTCCTGCTCGCCCATGTTGGTCAAAATGATAACTTTAATGTTTTTGCCCCATGAGGACTTTCGGAGCTCGGCAAGCATTTGATCACCCGTCATTTCAGGCATCATGAGATCAAGGAGGATAATATCGGGCTTCATGTGTTCTGAGAGTTCAAGCCCTAGGCGACCATTTTCGGCAGTCTCAACAGTGTATCCTTCCGCTTCAAACTTGAAACGGTACATTTGTGAAATTGTTTGATCATCTTCGATAATTGCTACTTTTGCTGCCATATGCTTAATCCTAATGTAAATTGCGCGCTTTGCAAAGTATTTAGCGAGCTGGCGCGTATGTAATAATTATTACTGATTGTTACTCACGTAAATACTATCTTGAAACTGTCGTTAAACTAGGAGGAATTATATGAGCGAAGTACTCACATCATCTGAAGGTAATACACTTGAGGCAGTACAGCAGGTAGGTCGTATAACAGTCCTAGAGGCATTAGCGCAAGAAACGTCTGCAGTTTCCGCTAATATGTCGCACCGTTCAACCCGTCAAGGTGCCGCAGACTTTGAAGATGACTAATATCAGGCTCTGTACTATGAGTTATCATGGCGGATATTAATGATCTGGTACGTTTCCCTATTGTCGCCGCAAAACTAATCACGTTAGGTAACGACGATCAGGAAGAAATACGCAGACATCAATTGCTGTTATCCACGCTAAAAACAAAATCTGAACAAACAGATGCCGATCGTCGATTAGCTTGTAACGCTCGAGTGCGCGCCAAAGAATTACTACAGATTGTTTCTACTATTCCTGCAGTCACGCTTAGTAATGTTGGAGTGGAAGCATCGAAGGCGGTAATTGTTGTCGCACTGCATAGTTATTTAGATGTGATGCAGTATATTCTTAATAACCTAGAAACCACTTACGAACACAACCCACACGATGTGTATCGTCAAGGCATCCCCCCATTACGTGATCGTATTTCCATACTTCTTAGCAGACAACAAGAATTTGGTACGAATTGGATGGTAGGTCAAAATGGACGACCCTACCTTATCCCCGTGCGAAATTTTGATATGGTGAATGCAAACAGAAAAAAATACGGGCTTGACCCAGTACGGCGACCCGTTGACCTATCTTACGGTGCTAAAAAATACCCCCTCGGAAAAGGTCTGGCTACTGCCCAAGATCAAAGACCCATGACTGATCATGAATATGATGAATATGCGAAGTATTATTTGCACGAGGAATTAAATGTATGACGGCGCCTGATAGACCAATTCTAATAGCAGCAACAAGTCTCGATGAGCATGCCTATGCACCAGTATGTAAATTTTTGGAGTCAGCAGGGCATCCAGTTGTGCTCTATAGAACCGATAGGGTAATTTCTGGAGCGGATCTACTAGAGCTTAATTTGTCTGAGTCAGGCAATCTGAATATTCGCTATAACCACACACCGATAGAACCGGGTGCAGTTTCAGCTGCGTGGTACCGTAAAGTGGCAAACTTTACGTTGCCTCAGTTGGTTCATGACCGAGCGAGACAACTTTATGTAAACAGTGAAATTCGTCATTTACATGAAGATTTATGGTCTCTCTATCCCGAATCACTGTGGTTAAACGCGCCTGAGAGAATGCGCCGACATGATCGTAAAATTGGCCAACTAATGCTTGCTAAAGAAGTTGGCTTCTCTATACCTGAAACCTTAATGGCTAGCGATTGGGAAGCGGTTGAGCAACATTTACTTGATCACAATGATGAAATTATTGTTAAAGTTGCTAGAGGCATAATAAGCGAAGGTGATAGGTTAAAAGCGCTTTATACAACTCGGCTAGATAAGCATAGAATTCAACAATTAAAATCTGACGTCACGCCGTTTCCTGGGTTGTATCAACCATTTTTACAGAAACATCGTGAATGGCGAGTCACGGTCGTCGGAGATAATGTTTTTCCGGTTGCAATATACACAAATGAAAATGCTCGTAATGATTGGCGCGTGCATCAAACGACTGATGCAGTAGTTTTTAGAGAAGAAGCACTCCCTAAAGGAGTAGACGAATTGTGCTTGCGATTCCTGGGTAAATGTGGTTTGAAGTTTGGCGCATTTGATCTTGTGGAAAAACCTGATGGTGCCGTTATCTTTCTTGAGTGTAACCCTAATGGTCAATACGGTTGGCTCGAAGAAGAACTCGGATTACAAATTTCAAAAGCTATTGCTGAACAATTATTAAGCATTGCTGAGTCCAGTGTTGATTAGCTTTTTAGCTATTATTGTTAGCTTGTGCTCTGCGAGCCAGTACCTCTTCAACTATTGATACAACTTGGCTTGGTGTGTGATGTGCTTTAACAATGTAACGATCTACATTCAAAAAACGAAGCTTTTGGGGAGCTTCGTCTTTGCTTATATTTGTGAGCACGATGCAACGAATTGCAGCGCCCCAATCAGTAGCGCGAACTTTTTCAAGCATCTCGTCCCCGGTCATAAGAGGCATCCTGATATCTAATAGCAGCAAGTCAGGTTTACAGCGTTTCAGAAGCTCAAATCCTGATAGCCCATCATGAGCAATTTGAACAGAGTAACCACTATGCATGAGCTTGTACTCATACATTATGGCAATTGGTATTTCATCTTCAACTATGCAAATAGTTGTTTGAGGGTTCAATGTTTAACTCCTTTGACAAAGTATATCACTTGTGCTATCCTGCCAACAGTTCTTTAGCAGACCATAGCAGCACCTATCCCGCAAGGGAGGTGCTGCTTTTTGTTTTAAAAGCATTATACATATAAAAATTGCAAAAATAGCAAATATGTAGTATTATACAAGCATAAGGATTTTAATAATGAATATTTACCTTTCGTCTGGTCTAGGTAGTGGTCCCACAAAATTAGCTGCGTTTGATGCCGCATTAAATGATGCGGGTGTGGCTAATTACAACTTGTTACGTTTAAGTTCTGTTATTCCTCCAAAATCTATTATCCATCAAGTTAAAGATGGCTTACCTCCAAATGTTATGCCCGGCGGGTGGGGCGATCGCTTGTACGTTGTAATGGCTGAACAACGCGCCGATACGCCAAATGTTGAAGCATGGGCTGGTATTGGTTGGGTTCAAGATAAAACTTCTGGTAAAGGATTATTTGTTGAGCATGAAGGAAATAGCGAAAAAGCTGTGCGGCGTGATATCACACAAAGTTTAGAAGCACTTATGGCAACAAGAAATACTGATTTTGGAGAAATCAACATGCAAGTTGTAGGCAAAACATGTACTCATCTTCCTGTTTGTGCACTTGTAGTGGCGGTTTATCAAGCAAGCGACTGGGAAAATGGTGCCCATTTCATTAAGGAGAACATATAATGCCCCTGTCTGAATTCCGAAATAACATGCAAGAGCTTAAAAGTGCAGCAGCTGAGGATTGGCATGAAAATACGCCGTTCGACAAAATTACTGCAGCAGCTACTCTTGGTGGTGTTGCGCTTCATGAAACTAGCTATGAGGGCTGGGCAGTAAAAGTTGGAACGGCTGCATTTCTAGCATCAAAAGGTAACCCTTTAGTAACTGGAGCTGCGATGATGGGCTTCAGCGGTGTAGTAGAAACGTCACTAACTTATGGTGTAACTCACACGTCACAAAAATTTAGTAATGCTACACAAAAATTCTTTGACATATATATGGCGAGTAAAGCTACGCGTGAGCAGGCACATCAAACAAGAAGCAGAGTTATTAATGCTGGAAAAAATGTTCTGTGGTTATTTGGCCTTGGTTCTCCTGGTGTAATTGCAAATAATATGCATAAGAATCCAGATAATGATCCTAAGCAAACAGTTAGAATCGGATCGCGCGCCCGTAATGCACTGATGGGTATTAATTTCTCGATTGGTGCAGGATTAGCTGAGGCGGGGCCGATAGGTAAATTGTTAGGAACGGATACTCCCACTCACATTGTAAATGAAGCTGTGCGATGGCCCTATACTAGCTGGTCAGTACTTATCACTGTTGTTGGATTAAATGCAGTTGGCCACATGCGTAATGTACATAGAGCACGTAATAACGCAGAAGATGATCAATCTGCACCCGCTGCAGCTATTACGCAAGGTGAAGTAAATCCTAGTGACAATGAAGCTCAAAAAATTGTTGATACTGTTGATATTGATCTACCAAACACTGATCACATTACAGGTCTGGAGCCGTTGATATGACCGCTGTAATGCCGTCTGCTGAATTAGTACATCAGTCAATTGATTTGGAGAGTGATCTGCAAGAACGATTTTCGTTAGATCATCAAGCAGATCTATGCGAAAGCTACTTACAAAACATGTCAGGAGAAATTCCTGATGACAAGCGTTACGTCATTACTCTTATTCAGGGCGATGACCCTATCTATGGTGACATTGGTAAATCGGTAGAGTGTACTGTATTCTCTAAAGCATTTAAGCGCACATTGTCAGATGTGTACCTTGATTACGTAGATTACGACTCTGCTAGTACATTTATTGTAGCTATTGATCGCAACCACCCAAAAACTGGTCGAGCACGTCCAGCAGGGGCAATTAGACTCATTAATGATTCACCTCAAGGTCTCAAAAGCATAAAAGATATGATCAAAGATGATCCTTCAAATCCTTGGCGAGACGAAATTGCAAATCTTGTATTTTCAGATGATGAGCAATATAGCCCAGACCTTGCATGGAAAAGACTATGCGATAAGGCCGGCGTAGTCCTTGATCCATCTGCATCTGTAGATGTCGCTACGTTTTCAGTACATCCAGCATATGGACGACGAAATCGTTTAAGCGGTGTATACGTAAGCTTGTACCATACATGCTTAAGATTGGCTATGGCTCAAGGTAAGAAAAATCTTGTATCTATACAAGACTTACCTCCTCTCGAGCTTGTACAAGAGTTTGGGAAACCTTTTGATACGTTTGATGGGTTAAGCCCTAGACCCTATGGTGGACCATACGATACATTGCCGGCATATTGCATTTTAGATGAAGGCATGGCACGCGTGCGCAGTTTTCAGCCAATGATTGGTAAATTACTTATCGAAGGTGTAGGCCTTGATGAAGATACCTATCAAATTAAAGATCGTTTACCTAATTTGTACGGAAACGTAACCGTAGGTCTTGAGTCAGAATAGCTGCGCATTAGTCTGTAATTGTTTTCTAGATTTGTAAGCATAAGCTGAGTATTCTACTATATAACGTAGAATATGCATATTGCTTTTGACGGTTGGGCGTTACTCTTTGTAATCAGTATTAATGGTGTCTTAGGACTGACAGTATTACTTAGAAACATCAAATCTAAAATTAATACTCTGTACGCTTTTATGGTAGGCACGGCCATACTATGGTCAATAATAAATTACGCTAGTAACCATGTCGGCTCGCATAATTTACTGTTACTCACTAACCAAGTAACATTTGTAGCAGGTTTATTGTTAATGCTTGCAGTGTGGTTAATGTCAGCACATTTCCCTCGTCGTACTCCCTATATAGTACTGCAGTCATATGTTCTAATCCCTGTAACGTTGTTGCTTAGCTTACTTGTATTTACACCGTTTATTGTACGCAGCATCAGTTTTAATGTTTCACGACAAGTGACAGCAATTCAGACAGGGCAACTTTATGCATTGTACATTCTTGGGCTATTAGTAATTTTAGCTGCCATTATTTGGAATTTTAGATACTCTTTTAAGTCGTCAATAGACGCTACTTCGCGAGCGCAAGTGATCTTTACTGCAGGTGGTATTGTTTTAGCATTTATTTGGATAGTGTTAACAAGTGCAGTCATTCCACCGCTTATCCACAGCTGGGGAATTTCAAAGATTGGAAGTATTGGCACGATCTTTTTTATCTTATCAACTGGCTACGCAATTGTAAGGCACCGTCTATTTGATATTAGGCTTATAGTTGCAAGGTCAGTGGCTTACTTAATGTCACTATCAACTATAGGAGTTGGTTTAGCGAGCGCAGCGTACATATTTACTGCATACATCTTTTCATCCATAACTGTTAGCCGCGGAAAGCTTACATTAGTATATACGTTATTGGCAATGTTGTTCGGTCTTATTCTCCCGCCATTAAAACGTTTTTTTGACAAAGTATCTAACAATATTTTCTACCGCGATGCTTATGACGCCCAAACGTTTCTAGACGAGTTTAACAAGTTATTAGTCATGACATATACACTATCGCCACTATTGAAAAAGAGTGGCACTCTTATTGAGCAAAGCCTAAAACCTTCCTTTACTGCTTTTGGAATTAAAGAAACTGAAAATTCCGGAAGAAGAATTATAGGTACTGCTGGGGTACCAAGCTTTTCTGCTGATGATATTGCGTTTGTTCGTTCGATAACTCCTAAATTGAGACGAAAAATTATCATTGTTGATGAATTAGAGGATAAATATGCTCAGCTCAGAGAAGTATTGCGAAGTAATAATATTGCGATTATTTCTCGTTTATCTTCTTCTGCAAGCGAGGAAGGCATCGGATATTTAATCTTAGGGCCCAAAAGAAGTGGCAACATTTATAATAAACAAGACTTACGGATTATAGATATTGTAAGTAATGAATTAGTTATTGCTATCCAAAATGCGCTTCGCTTTGAAGAAATTCAAAACTTCAATGTAACTCTACAAGCTCGCGTCGATGAAGCCACTAGAAAATTACGCAAAACTAATCAAAAACTTAAAGAGCTAGACGAAACCAAAGATGACTTTATTAGTATGGCGAGCCACCAGCTCCGTACGCCTTTAACGAGTGTTAAGGGGTATATAAGTTTAGTGCTTGAAGGTGACGCCGGGAAGATAAATGACCAGCAACGCAAACTTCTTGAGCAGTCGTTCTTTTCAAGCCAGCGCATGGTTTATCTTATTGCCGACCTACTAAATGTTTCTCGCCTCAAAACGGGTAAGTTTATTATAGAACCCTCACCGGTGAACCTAGCTGATATGGTGGAGCAGGAAATGGAACAGCTTAAGGAAACTGCGGCAGCTAAGGGCGTAACATTTACTTATGCCAAGCCAGACAATTTCCCAACACTCATGCTCGACGAAACTAAGACAAGACAAGTTGTCATGAACTTTGCAGATAATGCCATTTATTACACGCCAGCTGGTGGCACTATCCGGGTAGAGCTTAATGAGACTCCTGCAAGTGTTGAACTAAAGGTAGTGGATGACGGTATTGGGGTGCCAAAAGCTGAACAGCACCATCTGTTCACAAAGTTTTATCGAGCTCAGAATGCTCGGAAAGCTCGTCCGGACGGAACGGGACTAGGGCTGTTTATGGCGAAAAAAGTTATTGCTGCACAGGGCGGTGCAGTTATATTTACTAGTGAAGAAAACAAAGGAAGCACTTTCGGCTTTGTTTTCAGTAAAACCAAACTTGCGCCGAGTGGCTTACCTGATCCTGTAGAAGTTGCTAAAGCGGCAAAATAGTTTTATATATTTGTATTGAAAATATTACAAATATATATCTTAAAGATTGACTAAAATACCAATTTGTGGTAGCATAAATATGTATTTAATGTGAGGCATTGCACACATGGCTCCTGAAATTGTCCCTGTTATAGCAGGATTAGTTGGAGGTGGTGTTGGCGCATATTACGAGCACCACGCCCAAAATGCTGCTGCACAAAATCAGCAGCCCATTGCTGCTGCACTTGCTAAAACCGCTCTTCACTCTGTTGAAGCGCCTCATATAGAGAATCAGTCAACATTTACCAGGGTCAAGCGATGGATGGGGCACCACGCAGTGGCAGTTGTTGCGATGCCGGCATTAGCCGCAGGAACATTCGCAGGCTTGGCATACGAACAATCTGCAGCTTCGGATAGTATACCTGCTTCACTTGAAATAGTTGTTGACCACTCAGGCGCAACGAGCCTTCCCCCTGCTGGTCAGCCAAATGCCCAGCCAATTGTCAATGAAATTAATACAGTAGCCAACCAATTTGCCCATGTCGGCGGCATCAAGCCGGAAGTACTTGTTAGTGGACACAACCAGGACGCGATTAAAATGTCGCTCAGCGAAATGCTTGCTGATCAACCTTTCGGTCAATCCCATATGGATCAAGCTACCTTATCTGCCCTGAGTCAAACGGCCAATGTATTGCCGCTCAGTGATGGGCACCATTTATCTCGTAATGCAGCCCTTTTCGTCATTACCAACGGCAATGAAATAGGTGTGCCAAATGACGTTGTCCAAGCATCGAAAGATCAAGACAAAACACCAATTTACGTGGTGAACGTGGAAGGCGACTCGTCAGCTACGACTGTAAAAGACTTACAATCTATTGCACGCCGAACAGGCGGTATGTATTGGAATGTTACGCAAGCATCGGTCGACAATGCAGCGGTGAGTGTTAAAAAGACCGTTTCAAGCTATTCACGTCCTAATAGCAATATTGAATTGACCGCAGTCTACAGTGCACTGTCAGCCGTATTTGCTGCTGGTGCAGGTATGGCGTATAGGATCAGAAAGCGCATGCCCATTAATAAAGGATTCGACCGTAATTTAGGCCGATAAGGAGGTATCCCCATGATAGTTACAAATAACGAAGCACCTATTCAAACGTACAATTATGATCTTGGACCACGTTTATATAGCGAAGGTACTAAAGAAATCCACGATCACCTCGTATTAGAAAAAAAGGAAGAAGGCATAGTGGGCGAAGTTACCGCCAGTGATGCTGTTTTAGTCGCAATGGTAACCGGTTCGAACGCGGCTCTCATTGGAGAACCTGGTGGTGGTAAAACGGTGCTCTCCAGCGACAGCTATCGAATTATTGGCGGGATTGATCCGCGTAATGTAGCTGCTGTTCCTCACACTGCAGATCTTACGGCAGAGCGCTTAATTGGATCTACAGCTGCTACGGTTAAGACTGTGAATGCTAATGGTGTTGAACGAAGGGAAGAAACCAAATCGGTTCTTAGTCCTCTCTTACATCCAGATACACAAGTTATATGGTTAGATGAAATTAACCGTGTTTCGCCCTTTGCCGTAAACGGCGTATTAGGAGCTCTAGGAAATGGACGAGTTACCACTGACGCCGGTGTGTTGGTATTAAATGGTTTGCGGTGGTCAATTTCAACTATGAACCCACATAATAAAAGCCAATCTACCTTTCGACTTGACCCAGCTGTCGTATCCCGTCACGCACTTGGTGTCATAATGGGCAATGAAGAAGTGCCAGGAAGTGATGATGACGAAGATCTCATCATCGATAGCATCATTATGGATAACTGGGAACCAACTCCAGAAAAAATTAAACCCGTCATGAGCTTACGCGAACTCGATGCAGTGCGCGAGCAAGTAAAGGGTACGCGTATAGCCGAGAATCACCGTAAATTAGCTCGCCATTACATGCACAATATGTTAAATACGTGGCGTGATGCAGGAGTGGCAGAAGCAAAAGGTCGTCCAGCAATTCATTTTAGCCGTGTAGCACGGGGTCTCGGCGTTTTACGCAATCCAATGCCACGCGTTGAAGCGCAAGACCTCAGAGATGCTGCATTGCTCGTATCCTGTGCACGGCTGGCAATGGGGGCTCGCCTAGAGTACGGCGAATTGCGCAGCGCCCTTAACGACATAGTTGAATAACGTAGTAACGGGCATACGGTATCGACATGGCGTACCTAAAAGAAACAAATGCAGCATTTTCAGATATGGCAGCCAATTCTGAACTGCATTATGGCCTCCACCTGGCAGGCGAAGTGCGAACTGGTCGGCAAGGACTGCCTATGGGCGAAGTTATGTTTGACCCGGGTCGTCATTCGGTTGCAAGTATTAACCATAGGTCGCTCATGGCAGATACCGTTGGGGTGCCGTATGTTCGCCAAGTACTGCCAACTCAACCATTAAGCGTAACAGTAGTTGTGGAGCACCGTCCTAATCCAGCCGATCATCCGGGCATAGAAGGTGCAAAGCAAATTTTAGCTAAAACCCTGCGTGAGTCTCTCATCGAGTCAAAGGGCAGTGCAACGGATTGGATACACACCTATTTATTAGGTGATCTGGAAGAAACAATAACTGATTTTGATGTCATTGACCGAAAGCCAAAAACCAATGCGGCAGTAATCCGCACTATGGCTGACATATGTAGCAGCGGTCTTGGTATCGTAATTAGTGACTTCGAGCGCGTAGACTTTTCTGCGGTAAAGCGTAACCAGTTCGCGGGGACCGTAGCACTAAAGATTAATCACCAGTATGAGGTGTCGTTACCCAGTAACCGCGGTATATGGAATACGGGTAATGGAAATGAAGTAGATACTCGATGTGCGAAACAGCTACGACGATATAACGACATTTCACGCAGCCGTCACCACCACACGATGGACCAATTGGCGCGTGCCGGTTTCTCGGCTGCAGCCATTGAGCTAAACCCAGACCTTTATGAGCGCGGTGATCACCGCAAGCTCGGTGTTTCTGTTGAAGATCTTGATACGACGATTGCCAAAGCGATTAGAGCAACAGTCCAATAACGATTGTAAGCATAAGCATATTACTATATATAATTGACAAAAAATAAATCAAGTGGTATCATAGCGCTGTTAACTGCCGTTGTACCAGAAGTGCTACAACGCTAAGAGGGATTGAACGCTCAGCTAACGCTTTGACACGTAAGGAGGTTATATGGCACGAGAGGAAACTATAAACGCACATGCCCAACCGATAGAACAGCCTATCGAGGAAAATGCTCATAATTATAGAAAAATTGCTGGTATTGGAATAGCAGCATTGAGCCTCGCTGGCGCTGCTGGCATTTACGCGCTCGTGAAGTCAGATGGCTCTCACCACAGCAATAATGCGGTTGCCATATCTGCGAACATCGATCCTAAGAATTGCGAAAACCCATCAATTCAAATTGTTCCTGGAACTCTTGGAAGTGAATCAGTTATGACAGCTGGTGATATGAGCAGCAGCGATGCAGTCGTTAAGACTGAAAGCAGCTGGTTTAGCAATGCACCTTTAGGCAAACACCTGGATCCAGGTCGTTCCGCTGTTCTGTATGCGACAACGGTTAAGCCTGCTATGCAAACCAAAGGCGCACCTGTTCGAGCTGGCGTTGAATATCAGGCGTGGTTCAACGACGCTCTTAACCTCATCCCTCGTGACCCAAGCACTGCCTGCCGTCAGGAAGCTACCTTGTTACAACAGGACTCTAGCTTCGGAACTTTTGCAAAAGCAGGCGCAACGGTTGAAAAAGTCGTGCCTCATTTTGGTGCAAACGGTGATATCTCCAGTATTTCTTTAGTCAACTACGTTGTACCAAAAGATGGAATAAGCGGGTTACTTATTCAAATGGGTCCCTCCACTAAAAATGAAAACGACTATGCCGAAGCAGCTGTCACTAGTTCTGGCGAAGAGTATCTGAAGGGTGTATCCCCCACTCCAAAGAGCGGTGGTACCTCACCGAACACCACGACAACGACAATGCCACATGGTGGAACTGCAGGCACTGCAGAGCAGGGTGGTACATCCAGCCGTGCTAACAACGGCCCTTCGGGTTCAGGAACTGGACTACAGGTAGGACCTAATGGTACAACGCCAGAAAATCTCCCGAACGGACCACTGACTGGACCTACCGGTACAGGACCAAGTGCCCCCGGTGGCCCTGCCGAAGCAGCTCCTGGTCCCGGTCAAACGCCTGGTCCTGGCGCCGGCGGAACAGGCGGTGGCACAGGTGGCGGCACTCCTAATACGGCTCCACCTCAGACTACTCCTCCCGAGACCACACCTCCACAGACGACGCCACCCGAGACCACTCCTTCAACTGCGCCTCCTAGCACCACCACAACAACGCAGCCTAAAGGAACCGAGCCTACGTGTGTGCCGAACCCTCCCTATGTCATTTGCCCAACTAATTAATAAGGATCGAAGAGGAATATTACGATGAAAGCTACAAGCATCTTCACAAAATTTTCGGTCAGCCTCGTTGCCCTTTTGAGTAGCGCCGTTTTGACTGCAGGTGTGGCGCACGCCATCCCGTACACTGGACCAACCACACAACCATCACCGGTTCCAGCCTTTAACGTGTATACGCCCACTCCGGGCAATAGTTTGCCAGCTCCGGCGCCAAGTGACGGCGAAAATGACTTTTTCCAAGGTCGTGTACCGGCTAATGGCGATCTAAATGATGGTACTACTCCATTCACAGATCCTGTTTCTACTAATTGTACTAATGGTGAAATTCTACAGATGCACATTTATGTACACAACGGCGCCAGCCAGTACGACAACAATAACGGTACTGGTCCAAGCGTTGCACACGGAACTATGGTAAAAGTTGGCTTGCCAACTACCACTGCATCGAGCTTTGATCCAACCGCAACAATCAGCGCAACCAATGCTGCAACGGTAAGCGATGGCTTAAACATTTCTTGTGCCAACGGCGCACAAGTCAGCTTGCAGTACATTAAGGGCTCAGCCAGCCAATTCAGTAATGGCAGCGGTGTCCTTGGCTTAAGTGACGCTATCGTTGATGGCGGTGTGCCAATCCAGAGTGAAAAGGTAGCGGGTGATGTATGGGGATGTTGGAACGAGCGTGTCTACGTAGTACTCGCAGTGAAGGTTGTCGTTACTCCTCCAACGCCTACGCCACCAGTATTGCAATGTACCCTCAATCTGTTTACTGTTGATCAGGCTGATCGTAAGGTAACAGTAGGTGTACAGGCTAATGTACAAAATGCTACCGTCACTGGTTACAGCATCAACTGGGGCGATAACAGCTCAAGCAACAAGCAGAGCGACACGCACACCTATGCTTCAACCGTTAACAACGCAACAATTCAGGCGAGCTTTACCGCGACTGCGAATGGTCAAACGTACACTGAAGGTGGTCAGAATTGTATGCGCCAGGTATCATTTACGCCTGGAACTCCTCCAGTAACGCCTCCACAGACACCTCCAACGGTATTGCCGAACACAGGCGCCGGTAGTATCGCAGGAATCTTCACTGGTGTGACCATTGCAGGTGCTGCTGGCTACCGCTGGCTCCTTGGCCGACGCCTAAGCCGCTAAGTAAAGCACTTAGTGTAGCAACAAAATACCCCGGCACTATGCAGCCGGGGTTTTTGTATGCACGGCACAAAATCGTACACTTGTAAAATTGCTTACTGACCTCTACTGGCAGACATGGAATCATCAGAGCAGAATACAAACTGACTGGGAGTCAATTAACTACAGAGAGGGAGGATGTATGCCTACAATCAATTTTATAAAGAAGAAGCGGGTGTGGAAGCGAAGTGCAGTTGCCCTAATTGTCGCAGTCATGGTTGCAGCTGCCGGGATCTTTGCAGGGAAGGGCGCCCAGGCTGACGTGACCTATAGCGGTGCCCTCAATTGTGATAGTAACGCGGTTGTCTATTGTGGCGCTCGCTCTGGTGCTGAACTCGTGTCTAAATACAATAGTGGCGACGGTCATAATACTGCGGCGAGCATCCAAGCAATCTACAGCTATTTCGGGATTAGTAGTGCGGCAGTTCAAGCTATACCTACTACCGCTGTCATTGGCACGGTTACAAGCAGTAACGATGTGTACGTCGGCTCAACCAAAGTAGCCACAAACGCTGTCACGGCTGGTCGTGAGAACATTGCGGGCAGTACTGCAGTGACATCTGGAGGGACAACGTTTTACGTTCGCTCTCCAAGCGTCTCATTTGCCAGTAGCCCGCTTACGGCGTTTGTCGTCATGAGCAGTAGCCACCAGTTCGAGTATGCAGTGATTGCCAGCTGTGGTAATGCGGTGAAAGCTACCGCAGTAGCCCCACCGGCTCCCGCTCCGGCACCTGCCCCCGCACCTGCACCGGCTCCAAAACCGGCACCGACATCTCCAAACTACACAATTCAGAAAATGGTGGCCGCTCATGGTTCTAACAACTATGGTGCTGAGATCCAGGTCGCACCAAACACCAACGTCGATTACAAAGTGGTAGTCAGCAGCACCGGTAGTGCCGATGTAACTAACCTTGTCGTAAGCGACACACTGCCAAGCGATGACACCTATGTGACCGGAACTTTGATGCGTGACGGTCAGGCAGTCGCTGATGCCGGTAGCTTCTTTGGCGGTGGCTTGACGGTCGGGACATTGACTCACGGCACGACCACCACATTTACGTTTGAAGCCCTTGCTGGCGCAAATCAGAATAACGATAACTGTAATCCAGAGACCCTCCCTAACGTCTCGCATATCATGGCTACCAACTTGCCAAACGAGAGCGCGACTGCCACGGTCAGTATAGTTTGTACGCCAAAAGCTACGCCAGCAGTGGTGACAAAAGTAACAACTCCTCCCCCAGCTGCGCCCACTGTATTACCTAATACCGGAGCAGCCGGTGTGGCAGGAATCTTTACTGGCGTTACTGTCGCGGGAGCTGCTGGGTACCATTGGTTACTGCGACGCCGTTTCACTCGCTAATCAGGAACTGTGGATAACTGCTGTTCATGTTGTGAAATGTGTGCTATACATATAGATAGTTTTTGAGCATTGACTGACCGCTCGTAAGACCAAAACAATCTCCTCATATTGAAATCCCTTGATTGGCGCAAGGGATTTCTTTTTTCTCTCTGTTATGGTACTATATTGCGGTCTATTTCCACCGTGCGTATACAGCACAGGAAAAAGCCAACATGCCTAGTTGCACAAAAGCTTGATAGAAAATCAGGCAAGTCACTAGGGTCAATGCACGTATGTGGCGCATGGTCCCATCGTCTAGCGGTCAGGACACCGGGTTTTCATCCCGGCAACAGGGGTTCGATTCCCCTTGGGATCACCATAGTAGTATTAGAAGGCACTTCGGTGCCTTTTTGCGTTGTTACTAAGGTGTAAAGCGGGCTTAACTGAGCCGTTCCAAAAGTAGCATTAGTAAGGTCATAACTAATACCTTCTGGGAATATGAGTTTTTGATAAATGATTTTTGCATCGATACTAGAGCTGTTCCAAATTTTTGGAGCGTTTGCCATAAACTGCATTGCATAATCAATCGCATCCTCTTTCAGGCTTGTTACTCGATTAACTTTAGAAAGCTGATTTTTAATGCTCTCTGCCTCTTCATCAAGGCGCTGCACAAACTCTACCTTTTCAGATTCGGTAAGTTGTCCACTCAAAAATTTATCAATTGCCAGTGATTTTCGCTCTCTCACATCTTCTAAGCGTCTGTGGAGCCTTTTCTGAGTAACATCAAGGTTGTTAATCTCTTGCTTCCAAACACGGATTACAAGCTGCTTTACGAGCTTTTGTGTTATTTCGTCAGGCTTAAGCTCGCCTAGTAAATAAAGGAACTGTTCATGTAATTCTTCTACGCCAATTGAGGGTGACTTGCATCCGGTGCAGTGATAGCGTGGTGAAGCGTTACCGGAGCCATTACGTGGGGCGCTGCCCCTCAAAGGATTACTGCAGTTACTGCACGTAACAAAACGCCGTAAAGGGAAGAGGGGGTTTAACTGTCGGTAGCGTGCTGCTGTATTTTTATTTTGTCGGAGTATTTCCTGATTACGGTAGAACACTGCTGGAGTAACAATTCCCTCAAAGCTACTCTTAACTAGTTGTCCATTTGTATGGATACTTTTATCTAGCCCGGCATATAGCGGCTGTCGTAGTAATTTACTTAGAGTTTGGTATTGGAGAGGTTTGCCATTGGGACTACGCAAATTGTTAGCAATCGTTAGCTTAAGTAGGCTTGCAATGGTATAGCTTCCAGTTGAGTATGCTTCAAGCACGGCTGCTATTTTGTCGGCAACTTCCGGAATTGGCTCTACCGTTGCTCGACCTAATGCATCACGAACATTTCTTAATCCAAGTGGTGCTTTACTCATGCGATAACCATTACTGGCGTGGCGCTTCATATTCTCGGAAACACGCTCTGACTTGATTCGATTATCATGCTGCGCAAGTACTGCTTCAATGCCCTGAATTAAGTCGTCGTTCGCACTGTTTTCTCCCACATTAGAGTTTACGTTCTTATACTCAATGCCTTCTCGCGATAGTTGAATTTTCAACGCATAAAAATCTGCAGCGTTCCTTGTTAATCTGTCGGTCTGGTAGGTTACCAAGTATGAAATACGACCTTTGTTATGGGTGATATATGACAGTAAATCCCTCATCGCTGGTCTATTAAGGGTTTTAGCCGAAGTGCCATCATCATGGAATATCTTATCTACTAGAATATTATTTCTAGTCGCCCAGCTTTGACACATGAATTCTTGCGTCTCTAAACTAGCGCCTTCGACTTGTTTGCCAGTCGAGACTCGAAGATATACAACAGCTCTTTTAATAGCAGTCATAGCTAAATAGTAGCACTTTTGGAACGAAGATATGTTCGAATCAACGAGCGTACTACTGTTTCGGTGCTAGATATTAATTGCAGTAACTCATCGTTGGTAAGCTCATCGCCTGCCATGCCTATAAGCTTACGTGCTTCATTTACCGAGATAAGAGGCTCATCGGTTAAAGTATTTTTATGCAAGTAAGTACTCCTTAGTACTTAACTCGTATGCGAATATTTTTCCAAAGAGAACCTCCAGGGAGGTTGGGAGAATTACTTACTATTATACCAGAAAGTTGTTACGTTTTTTTACGTGGGGAAAAACTACTCGCGTGAAGCGAATTGATTAGGCGACATATGTGCTATAATTGCGCGCGCCCGCGCGTACTGCTCTCAAAACTCCCTTTATACGTGCGCGTATAGGTAACGGAAAACTACACTAACCCCCAACAACACTAGGTGTATAATCGGCAATATGAGCGCTAAGCACCGAAGTAAATCGGATATGCACACCTGGAAAGGACTTATTTATAAAATTATCCGCAGCAAACTCAATATGGTTTTGTCTTTCATGACACTGGCGTTTATAGCGGCAACGTTCATGGTAGCTTGGATACCACATAGAGCCAGTTTGCGTAATGTTCAATCGAGCTCTGCTACAAAATCATCGGTTCAGAATAAGGGCACTAGCCCAGTTCAGACCACACCTTTAACAACCGCAAACATCGTTTCGCTACTAAATCAGCAACGGACTGGCAAAGGGTTATCAGCGTTCAAATGGATTACGCAACTCAATAATGCTGCTACGGCACGAGCAAATTATATGGTCACCAACAATATTACGAGTGCGACAGCCGGTGATGCCGGTGCAGATATAACGAATGCAAACTATAACGACAGCTCCTGGCAAATGGATGTGACGTGGGGTGACTCCACACCCCAGCAAGTGGTTGCCAATCTAACAACTGGTAACGCTGTAAGCTTCGGCGATTCTACGAAATTCAGTGATATTGGAGTTGGCATTGTGCCTGATACAATTAGTGGCAAAGCTACCCAGCTCATTGTAATTTATATAGCCAATCAGGCTACTCAACAGAATACAGCACAGCAGAATAACTATATTTCGCCTTTGGAATCAGAGCTAAATGCAGAAGAGCAGCAAGCCCAAGCACGTGCAGCGGCTTGCCCAAGTTTACAAAGTACAGAAGAGAGCGTTTATCGAGGGGATGTGAGCACTGCCCAGCAGGAGCAAACAAACTATGAAAACACTTTACCAAATTTTTTAATGTACCCATCTTCAAAGACCGAAATTGATAATTACACTATCCAGCTAAACGACCAGCTGGAGAGTGAATATAATCAAATCTCAGCTACTTTAAGTGCTCAAGGCTGCACGAATCTTATATATGAGCAGTTATTGTTTGAGCCTTAAGTAATTCCAACATAGATGACCAATAAGCACTATGCTCATCCCAGATGATTTTCGTTATCCGTAGGAAGAAACATTATATACTAACTAATATTGACACCACATTGTCAATGATGTATACTGTATTAAAACGCCGTAGAGACCATGTGGCTCGAGGGCGTTTTTACTTTATAAGCTTAAATGATTCTATTTTTGCGTAGAAACGCTTATCCTTAGCACTGGCATCAATAGGTACTGAAACTTGCTTCTCGTCAATGAGTTGGCAAATTTTTCCCTTGTACGAGTTAGGAGAGAAGCTCGCGCCGTTATTCTGTTGCTGCTTGCATGAGGCTCCAAATGCTAGTATGTCAGCAATTTGGGTTTCAGTATCGTGGTTAAGCTTGGTTACAAACGATATCTGAGTTAATGTTTTCTTGATTTCTTCATACGATGGGAAATGAGTATCGATAAGTTTACAACCCGGACTGAGGAAATATGTAAAAGCTTTAAGATATTCAGAATCCTTAAATGGACTGGAGGCTTCAATTATTATCTTTCCGCGTGAATCAGGTGGTCGCGTAAACAAGTAGGCTAGAAAATCAAAAAATACTGCCTGCGCAGTTTTTCGAACTACCGTCGTCTCTTGCCAACTGGACGCTAATTTACTCTTATCGACCACAGCATGAAAGCAAATTACGGGTGCCTTATGAAGTGATTTCATAAGGTCATCAATGAAATTGCTTTTCAATCCAGAATTATTCTTAAAAATTGAACAATCATTGATGTTTTTACCAATATCCTCCGAATGTAGCACTATATCTGAAGTACCCCAGTACTTCACTTTGAGAGCATCGAATAGCTTCTCGAGCTTTACCTGTTTGGACTGCTCAATAACAATGC
>DASTAH010000007.1:0-20149 GCA_035712845.1 Saccharimonadales bacterium (SeqCode) | reverse complement strand
AGCGGCACTCAATCAGGGTACTATAAACGTCGATACCACGTATCCTGACACGGGAAAAGTAACAGAAGACGGGTTTACAATTACGAATGTTGAGCCACTTCCTAGTGACATGATATCGATTCAGCAGGTGCTCACGCTTTCCCTTAACACTGGTGCGGTACATATACTTTCGACGCTTGGGGGCGGTCAGATTAATGAGCAGGCAAGAAATACCTGGCATGATTATTTAGTAAACCATTATCAATTTGGCAAGCCAACAGGCATTGAGCAAAGCTACGAAGCGAGTGGCTATGTGCCCGATCCTAATAACGGGAACGCCTTAGAGCTGCATTATGCAGATACAGCATTTGGGCAGGGTATATCAGTAACGATGTTGCAAATGGCAGCTGCTTTGTCCTCTATTTTAAATGGTGGCACGTATTACCAACCTCATTTAGTTGATGGCACGGTAAATGCTGACGGAACAGTGCAATCTCAGGCGCCTAAAGTTGTGCGTACCGGTGTCGTAAAGCCTGAGGTTACTCCAGAAGTAGAACAACTTATGGAAGGTGTATATACAAGTAACCACGGATTGTATAAATCTAAACTTTACCCAGGCTATATCATTGGAGCGAAAACAGGTACCGCCCAAATTCCTATAAATGGCGGCTATGACCCAAACAGCTATAACGGCACGTTCTTGGGCTTTATCGGTGGAGATCAACCACAATATGTCGTTACCGTTTTAACAAAAGCACCGAAGCTTCCTGGCTGGGAGTATGCAGGTACGCAAGCTGCAGCACCAATTTTTGGATCAATAGCAAATTCGCTCATTACGAGCGGACTTGTATCTCCGCAAAGTCACTAGTCTATTTCGCTATTTTCAGTGCACTACGATAGGCGTAGTAACGAGGACTCAAGGGTAAATCTAAGGTTTTACCACGGCGAACTACTGTTCCACCAAATTTACGCTTAAAGTCGCTAAAACCATGCCAGGGGTGTGATGAATCAGTCCCGTCGGGTACAACGCCAAATAAGTCTAAGCGAGTCATGCCGGCGCTTTTTGCCGTACACATGACATGCCACAATAGGATTGCAGACGCGTCATACTGACGTGCCTCCGGTAAAGATGCGGCATACGTATAATTTGTAACGTTGTTAAAGTCATGCATGACAATGCATGCAATCGGTTTACCTTCAAACTCAGCAATTTCGATACGCATGTCGCCACGTGGCATAAGTACCTTTGCTTCCGTAAGGAAATGATCATCCGAATGAAAAAAAACTTGGTTGCGTTGCGATACAGTGTGCATCATATCCAGAAATACGGGCATGTCTGAGGCTGTAGTGGAAGTGCGAAACGACAGCTGCTGCTTATCAAAATGACGTCTAATTGTGCGTCGGGTAGATGATGATAATGATGCGAGAAGCTCATCTTCTGAGGGAGTAAGATCCAAAATGCGTGTATATAGCGGATTAACTTGTTTATGTGAGGCACGATATCGGACGCCACATGATGCAATGTGCGCATCAAAATTTGTATCCGTCGATACGCCTCCATTTGGTTCAATTCGTACCCAATGAAACTTGTGTTTGCGTCCAAACTCAGTAATAGCTTTTAGGGCAATAGGAAGGACATCTGGATTAGCAACAACAGGACCGTAGGGGGCAAATAAATAGCTTCTCAGTCTCGTTCGCTGCGCTATAAGTAAGCATGCCCACCCGTCACCGCCTATTCGGTGTACTTGCGCACCGGACGCTTCCTGAAACGCTGCCCACGCACTTGATTGCAAAAAAGAGCCGTCGAGGCTCTTAACTAGATTGTCCCATTGTTCGTCATCAGTGTAGAGTGTCATGTTTTTCAGTGTCATTTCATTTGTTAAGATATGGGGTTATAATAGCATAGTTAGCGGTGCGGTAACGCACCTTTTGTACGACAAAAATATGCAGCAAACAATCACAATTGCGCTTCACACGAATACCTTATTGCACATTTTATTGCTAGGATTCATTGGCTTTGTGGTGGGTATGGCGCTTACGCCTATCTACACGACGCTTGCGTATCGCGGTCAATGGTGGAAAAAACAGCGTACTGACTCTTGGTCGGGCGGCGCAGCAACCGTATACAACCAACTACACGCCGCAAAACACAAACGCCATATTCCTAATATGGCGGGACTTATATTTGTGGTTGCCATAGCGCTCGTAACACTCCTCACTAATCTTAGTCGCGGGCAAACCTGGCTTCCGCTTGCGGGGATGTTAGGAGCGGGTGCAATTGGGCTTGCCGATGATGTCATGAACATTCGCGGTACTACTAAAATCGCTGGCATGAGGGCGGCGGTAAAATTCAGTCTCTATAGCATAGTCGCGTTAGCTGGTGGCTGGTGGTTTTATGAAAAATTAGGCGTGCACTCAATCTATGTGCCGGGAGTCCATATGTGGCACATTGGGATCGCGGTGATTGTTTTATTTTGGTTCGTTGTAGTAGCAACAGCAAATTCAGTTAACATTACCGATGGACTTGATGGATTAGCAGGGGGACTTTTAGCGTCATCTTTCACGATTTATGCGCTCATAGCAGGTATAGAAGGGAAGTATGCGCTTGCAGCTTTTTGTTTAACAACCGTCGGCGCGCTTTTGAGCTACACCTGGTTCAATATTTTTCCTGCTCGTTTTTTCATGGGTGATGTAGGAGCATTTGCGCTAGGTACAGCACTTGGCATAATTGCGATGCAGACAAACACAGTATATGTACTCCCAATAATTGGTGCAGTGTATGTTGTGGAAACGGGATCGGTCATTATTAATCGAACATCTAAAAAATTGCGGCATGGGAAAAAAGTATTTCGCTCATCGCCATTACATCATCATTTTGAAGCCATAGGATGGCCAGAAACAAAAGTAACCATGCGTTTTTGGATATTAGGACAAGTTGCAGGTGTCATCGGTCTCATTGTCTTCTTAGTTGGAAGGTACCATTAGCCTATGCGACCGCAAAATGTTCGGTCCAGACACGCACGGGTAGGGCAGAGTACAGATAATTACGGAAGAAAACACCGCCCTGACTATGTCTTATTAACATTATGTATGTCCTTGCTCGCAGTTGGTCTTGTCGTCATTTATGCAATCGGACCCGCCCTGAGCGTAACGGGAAACGTAAGCAGTAACTATTATGCCGGCAAGCAATTATTAGCAATTGCGCTCAGCGCGGTAGCGTTTGGCTTTACCTCGAGAGTCCCATTAGAACATTGGCGACGCTTGTATAAGCCGCTCTTAATACTTGCTGGGTTAGCTACTTTATTCGCACTTGTAATGCCCGTTAATCCCGCATATCCAGCACATCGATGGGTACGGCTTGGTAGCTTGTCATTTCAATCAGTGGAGCTTGTAAAGTTTGCGGTGCTTATCGCAGCAGCGGGTTTCTTGGCGGAGCGTATGCAGAAGTTAGAGCTAGCTGACTTCACAAAAACCTTTAAGCCATTATTAATCGCGGTTCTTGTTTTAGGCATATTTATTGCTGGACCGCAAAAAATTCATGCCCAAAGTGATCTTGGTTCCATGGGCGTTATTATCGCAATGCTTGCTGCAATGGCTTACGTCGCCGGTCTACCGATGAAGCGCCTGCTTCAAGTGGTTGCTGTTTTAGCTATTGGCGCAGTGCTTGTCATTTTGCCATCTGGCTATCGTCGAGATCGACTTACTACCTTTTTACACCCAGAAACAAACTGCCAGACGACGGGCTACCAGGAATGCCAAGCGATTATTGGCGTAGGTTCTGGCGGCATGTTTGGAGTCGGACTAGGCAGAAGTGTGCAAGCGAATGGGTGGGTACCTGAAGCAGCTAATGACTCGATTTTTTCAATATATGCAGAGATATTTGGCTTTGTAGGATGCGCGGTATTACTTGGACTATTTGGGGGATTGTTTGCACGCTTCACCCGTATCGCAGAACGCGCACCAGATGACTTTAGCCGTCTGTTAGTCGTTGGTGTTTTAGCATGGTTAAGTGTGCAGGCGCTTATTAATATTGGTGCCATGATTGGGCTTCTACCACTAAAGGGAATAACATTACCATTTATTAGTTATGGTGGTACGAGCGTCGTATTTGTCGCGGCGGCTGTTGGGCTTGTCTTCCAAGTTTCGCGCTATACAGCATTTGTATCCCCACGAGTCAGCAATGAAGCTAACAGGAGGTCTGGATATGACAATAGTCGTAACGGGCGGCGGATCCGGGGGGCATATCACCCCGATTTTAGCGGTCGCTGATGAGCTAAAAAAGCTCAAGCCAGATGCCAGAGTTGTATTTATTGGTCAATATGGTGATAGCTACCGTGACGTCGTTGCAGCTGATCCACATATTGATGAAGTCTTTACCGTGCGAGCCGGAAAATTCAGACGGTATCATGGCGAAGGCTGGCGTCAACTATATGATGTTGCTACTCAGTTAAAAAATGCCCGAGATGCGATTTTAGTACTGGTAGGGATTTGGCAGAGCTATTGGTTGCTGCGCAAGATACGACCGGATGTTATCTTTACGCGGGGCGGTTTTGTAAGCGTCCCCGTAGCGCTTGGAGGCCATCTTGCACGTATACCGTATATAACGCATGATTCAGATAGCATACCAAGCTTGGCGAATCGTATTATTGCTCGTTGGGCAGCGATGCATGCTGTCGCTCTACCGCCTGAAGTATACGCATATCCACCTGAGCATACCGTCAATGTAGGCGTGCCAGTAAGTAATAACTATGTCCCAGTAAACGCTCGACTTATGGAGCATTACCGTACATTACTGCACGTGCAACAATATGAGCAGGTTCTCTTTATTACCGGCGGCGGCAACGGAGCCCAGAACCTTAATAAGATTATGATCGACAATGTGCCGTACTTATTAAAGCGTTATCCTCACCTCGTGGTGCTGCACATTGCTGGCAGTGCGCTTGAAGCCGAAACGAACGAGGCATATGATGCCGTGCTTGCCAAGAAAGAACGTGCACGTGTGCGGGTAGAGGGTTTCGTCAAAGATTTATATCGATTCAGCGGTGCAGCCGATGTAATTGTTGCACGGGGTGGGGCAACGAATTTGGCGGAATTCGCGATCCAAGGCAAGGCCTGTCTGCTTATTCCATCTCCGCAATTACTATGGAACGTAAAAAATGCACAGGTGCTGGTGAACAGGGGAGCGGTCATGCAATTGACAGAAGAACAGGCAGAACAAGAATTACGCGTTGCTACCGTACTCACGACGTTACTGGATAATCCAATGACGCGTGATAAGCTTGCAGCAGAGCTTTCAACCTTCGCACATCCAGGCAGTGCACGTGAGCTCGCGATGCTATTATTAGATATACATACAAAAACAATCGATAATAAAGCCCATGGTCTTCAAACGTAAGCAATCTGAGCAAGCCCAAACACGGAGACGAGAAAGTAGATTTGCTGATCGACCCTCTACTCCTGCATTTTCGTACTACACCCGTCGTTCTGAACATCTGCCAAACACCGGTCGACAAACTGGACGTACTGAAGTGCCCGCAGAAAGTCGATTGCGCAGTTTACTGCGCTATACGGCACAGCGTGGCGGCTTATTAGTATTAATAGCAGCGATCGCTCTATTCCTTATAAGCAGCATTAGCCTGAGCACCACACCTCGGGTAGTCATCATGCCTGAAGCATCAAATGCATCCTTACTGCACAGCACTGCTGTATACCAACAAGTTATGCATGACATACTTAGTAGCTCTGTGTGGAATCATAACAAACTCACCATTGATACATCGAACGTCAGTAATCAGCTTGAATCAAAATTTCCAGAGCTTTCGAATGTATCTATCGTACTCCCTCTTGTAAGTCATCGACCCATTGTCTATATAGAACCGTCACCACCAGCTTTTTTGTTGCATGCAGTTAATGGAAGCTTCATCGTCAGCGATAGCGGTAAGATAGTTTTGTCTGCCACCCAATTGCCAGCAAACGCGCACCTGTCGCTACCCATTATTACTGATCAAACTGGACTCCAAGCACAAGTACACAAACAAATTCTTACCACCGCTGATATCCAATTTTTGCAAATAATTGTTACGGAACTGGCGACCCATCACATTGCCATCAGTAACCTTGTATTACCAAAAGCCGCAAGCGAACTTGATGTGCAGCTTACGGGGCAACCATATATTGTAAAGTTTAATATGCAACCCGGGCCAAATGATGCACGGCAGCAAGCGGGAACGTTTATAGCGGTAGCAAATAAGTTAGCAAGCGCCCACGTGCTCCCATCCTCCTACATAGATGTCCGGGTTGATGGTAGGGCATATTACAAATAATCAGGGCACGAGAGGGGAGGGAGAAAGCGGTGCTGCTCCTACCTCTGTGCCGTATGCCCAGCAGTGCGCTACTGCGTATATTTGCCGTATCATGTATTGGTAGCGTACAGGCATTAAATGCCACATCCCCCACTATTCTTCCCTGATAGTTCGTAAAATGTTCATATTAAATAGCATAATTGTTGGAACTAAAAAATATATTAACATAGCGGGAAGGGCAAAAGTCAAATTTATATATAAAAACGGGAAAAGCAGGGAATGTCAATAAATAGCACCATAAGTCAAGAAAAAGCATACATTTCACGGTCGAACTGTGGAAAAGTCAAATTGTGTGAAATATCACAATGCAAACACTAGGACATTGAGACTGAAGCAGTGCTCATAGTGTAACGTACAGCGTATGTATAGAAGTACGATTGAACAGCAGGTACAGAATCACATTAATACACACCTACAATTGTGATATATGGCAATAACATGAAATCCTTCCCTATTAGGGGGGTATGAGTATTCAAGTGTGTATAGGTATTAATGAGTCGCAAAATATACATTGTACGACGACTATGCTATGTTCGGATTTGGTTCTTATATTGCTGCCCTCACGCCATGCGTGCCGCTAAATTATATGTCACAGCCAACATTATTTTATTTCGTCTACCCTTTTTATCAACCTGCGTGTTATATACTGCTGTTTGGTAGTTTCGAAATATAGTTCCCGTTATTTTCACTGGCTATATCAAACGTTCGCAAAATGTATAGTTTGTTCGTGAACGACTATAAGTGAGTTCATGACTTCTCGTACCAGTATATCGGGTTCACATACATACTCGCCGTCATCTAATTGCGCTAATTTGGTCATACGATCAATATGGGCGGTAGCTTCAGCTTGGACTGCATTGAAATATGCAAATGGGTTGAGGGCAACTTGTGTAGCGTACTGGTAGAGCTTGATTATGCTGTCTCTGGAAGGCATACGAAACGCATAGAAGTCAGGCTGTTTAATACAAAATGAAAATACTGTTTGAGTCAGTGCGCTTAATATATGTTTTTCGGGCGTCGGTACATCATCTACTTCAGGATAGTCGTTTTCTCCAAGCTCGCTTAAGTAGTTTATGACAGCATATGCCGCTTCTTCTAAGCACGTTTCTTCCCTATCAAGTGGAAGATGCTCTAATTGTGTGATTGGCGTTGGCTGACCATCAATTGATACTAATTTTATTTGCTCAGGATCTAGGACAGATGGCCATGCTGGCCGTTTAAGCCCGTCGCTTTCATGTGCCATACGTTATGGCGTTATTCGGCTAATGCGTACGTGGCTTTCGCGACGCGTTTGAACTGAGGTTTACCCTGCAGATTAAGTAGAATAGTGGTCTCTTTAACGTAACGGCTCTTAAGAACTCGCTTTACGATTTCGTCTCGATGCAGGGGACCACCTTCTTTAGTCAGCACTTCAATAATAATGTCAGCGACAGTACCCTTTTGGTATCCCCACTCTTTGAGTGCGTAGATTCCACGACCAATAAGGACAAACCGACCATCTTTGATGAGTTCGTTATGGATAGCTTGGGTTGTTACATCTTTGCGCTTGAATTCGCTTGCCTTGATGGCTTCAGCAATTTCGTTAAAGTGCATATGTTTGCCCTGCTCTTTGAGGATGACGTAGATTTTGTCGCGTATATTCTTAGGATTGACCATAGGCCATTTTACGAGGCCCCAACGTCCGTTAAGCGTAGCAAGCAGTTTAGAGGTGCTGGCCAGTGCCTCAACTTCTTTTGTATCGTCTATGTTGGCCGCCTTAGAAATTTCTTCGGCAGTCTTAGGCTCTCCGAGCTTCTTGATAGCATCGATAAGTGTAGCGACCTGCGCTTTAAGCGCTTTTTCGTCGTGGGCTGATTTAAGGCCGATACTTTGGTAGAAATTATCATCTTCATTAACAACAATGAGGAGAGGGCACAGTTGAGCTAAGAAAGCGACGCGCGCCTGTTCCAACCGGCCACTATCATCGCTGTTCAGCTTAGCAGTAACATCGCTTACCCGACCAACATTTCCAATTTCAGCGAGTAATTCGACAACTCGCTCTTGGAATTCAGGAATATGAGGTAGGGCTCCCTGCTCTGCAGTTGCCTTGAGGCGGGTTACCACAGATTTTTCGAGTTGGCGAACGCGCTCACGGGTAATGCCAAGTAATTCACCTATCTGCTCAAGGGTTTCCTTACGATCAAATAGACCGAAGCGACGGGCTATGATTTCCCGCTCACGTTCTCGCTCAATTGTTGCTAGTACATCGCTGACTAGTTGCTCGCTGGACTGTGAGGCTTGCGTGGTGGTGGGTGCTGCCATATCTGTATTGTTCCCTACTTACGCGTTATATTTTATATAATTATAAAACTTTACATTTTTAAAGTCAAATATTTTAGGAACTATATATATTGTAGCACTTAGTAGACTATCTAGCCTATTTATTGTTGTGAAATGTTACTATAAAATGCCCTGTCCTAAGGGGCAACTGTGGATAAGGTTATTTTCGTTTGCGAAATCCACGTTTTTTAGCGGGAGCAGCTTCGAGGAGTGCTTTTGCTTCAGCTTCCGTAAGCGCAGCTGGATCTTGGGATTTGGCGATGCGAGCGTTCTTTTTTCCATCGGTGACGTATGGCCCATAGGGACCGTTCAGTATCTTTATGCCACTTGCAAATTCTTGTATGTTTTTTGCTTGATCCTTTGCTAATTTCTCAGCGTACATTGTGCGCGCTTCGTCTAAGGTAATCGTATGAGGATCCAGGGGTTTAATTGACACAAATGTTTTCCCGACCTGGATGTAGGGGCCAAAGCGACCAATATTAGCTTTTATCTCTTGTCCATCTTCTGTAGCGCCAACGAGTCGAGGTAACTCATACATTTTTAGTGCCTGATCAAGAGTCACCGTATCCATGGTGGTATCTTTGGGTAGTGGTGCAAATTCAGGTTTTGTCTCATCTTCAGCTTCACCAATCTGTAGCATAGGACCGTAGCGTCCGAACCGTGCATAGACTGGTCGACCGCTTTTCGGATCAGTGCCAATTAATCGAGCTTGCGAAACTTCTTGGCGTGATATGTCGGCCGATTGCTCTACGAGTGGATGGAAGTCTTGGTAAAATGCAGCAATCATCTGTTGCCACTGTTGTTGGCCGTTGGCGATGTTGTCAAAGTCGGCTTCAGCTCTCGCCGTAAAGTCAAAATCGACAATACTTGGAAAATGATTAACCAGAAAATCTGTCGTTACTTCGGCAATTGGAGTCGGCACTAATTTAGCTCGGTCAGCCCCATATACTTCTTCGCGACTGTCTTCGGATATTGTGCCAGCGGTTAGTACGAGAGCCCGAGCGGTGCGTGGTTGACCCTCAAGGTCCTTTTTTTCGATATAGCCGCGCGATTGAATAGTTGAGATGGTAGGTGCATAAGTGCTCGGTCGTCCGATACCTAATTCTTCAAGCTTGCGAACCAAGCTTGCTTCACTATAGCGAGCAGGTGCTCGAGAAAACGTCTCGCTTGCAGTAATGGTTTGTAGGGTAAGCTGATCACCTACAGCCACTTCAGGTAGTAATGTGTCCTCTTTAGTGCCACCATACACTCGCATAAAACCATCAAAGCGCAGTACTTCTCCCTTGGCGATAAACGCTTCAGGCGCCGTGCTGATCGTAACGGTAACTTCGGTACGCTCTAACTGGGCTTCAGCCATTTGTGATGCTAGCGCGCGTTGCCAGATCAACTTGTAGAGTTTATGTTGTTGCTCATCGCTACCGGCGGTTACTTTCGTAAAATCAGTTGGTCGAATTGCTTCGTGAGCTTCTTGAGCGCTGGCGCTCTTAGTTTTAAACTGTCGACGCTTATGGTACTTTGCGCCAAACTCTGTAGTGATGTACTGCTCGGCAGCACTTAGGGCCAGTGTAGATAATGTAGTGCTATCCGTTCGCATGTAGGTTATGTGACCGCTTTCATACAGACGCTGTGCCAGTGTCATAGTTTGCCGTACGCTGAAACCGAGTCGGCGTGAGGCTTCTTGCTGAAGGGTACTCGTTGTAAACGGGGCTCCTGGGTTTCGTACACTTGGCTTGGTAGCGATATCTGAAATGGTGAACGTAGCGGGCGCTACCTGTCCCAGCCAAGTGCGTGCTGTTTCAATAGAGTTAAACTTCGCAGTTAGTTCAGCTGGCAATTGCTGTTCTTTTGATTCGAAGACAGCTGTAACTTTAAAACTGCTTTCAGCCGTAAAATCTCTTATCTCTCGTTCGCGGTCTACAATTAATCTAACTGCAACAGATTGAACACGCCCCGCAGACAGTCCTGTACGCACTTTTTTCCAAAGCACCGGACTCAGTTCATAGCCGACTAATCGGTCCAATATGCGCCTGGCTTGCTGAGCGTCAACTAAATGCTCATCGACGGTTCGTGGGCTTTTGATAGCAGCTTCTATAGCGGGCTTGGTAATCTCGTGAAAAACGATACGTTTCGTTTTCTTGGGGTCGAGTTTTAAGGCTTGGGTTAGGTGCCAAGCAATAGCCTCCCCTTCCCGGTCTTCATCGCTTGCCAGCCATACTTCTGCTTCTTTGGCTGCTTTTTTTAGTTCGCTGACGACCTTCTTTTTGTCACTGCTTACTTCATAATTAGGTTCGAACCCGTTTGCGATATCAATATTGAGACCTTTTTTAGGAAGGTCTCGAATGTGCCCAAAACTGCTCTTCACACTAAAATCTTTACCGAGGAATTTCTCGATAGTTTTAGCCTTTGCTGGGCTTTCTACAATAACTAAATTTTTTGGCATGCTCTCTATCTTAAGCGCAAACACGCGTTCAATGCAAACTTAATATACACGGATCAGCCTACTTTCGTGCACCTTGATTAGCCGACGTATTGGGAGGCTTTATACCCGGCCCATATACCAGCAAATGAGCCGACCGCACTTAATAATAGGCTCCAGCCGCCGAGCCAGTTGCCATGGTCAAATAGTGCCGCCCCGAGCCAGCCACCAATGGTGCCGCCTATCGTAATGCCAATCATAATCATAAGCTTCATGGAACTAGTGTAGCACGCCACTAGAGCATACGCTATTACCGTAAGCTTGTTGACTAAAGTAGCAAAACATGACCATGTATTGACATAAAGTCAATGTATTTGCTAAAATAGCAATTTGTAAGTCTTCGAAAGAAGATTTTACGCACCTTATACCCCCAATTCTAACAAATCGTCATTATGACGTAATTATTGTTAGATTGCTTTAGAGCGCGCCAAAAGAACAAGTTGTTACCCTCCACTTACTCTTTCAGCACCGTTCCGTAAGGAACAACGTTCTAAAGCATACTAACCCCTTTAAGACCTCATGTTCGCCATGAGGGCCCAAGGTTTAGGTGGGACCTCCCAATTAGTGTGAGCCTAAATGGTTCCGGCTGCTTCGGCAGTTGGAGACACAGACCGTCTATAGTTATGGTGCTGATGTTTCACCGGGTGGGCTTAAAGGGTGGCCAAAACTTCGGTTTTGGCCTAAAAAAGGCCTATGAGCGGTGCCCACCCCCTCTCATAGGCCTTTTTTATTTATTACTATTCTGTAGATTGACTCGCTAGCCTATAATCTAATTATAGAAATTAAATTGGCTTGAGGTCATACAATGTCTCCTGAATCTGAACGTCTAATTTGTCAACTAGGCGGTGATCCAGAGTGCATTGCTGCCGAAATAAAAGATCTTGGTAAACAAATGGTGAGCGGTGCTACCGAGTCGCGTTTACCCAGTGGTGAGCTGGAAGACTGGCTGATTTATTCAGCTGCAGATACAGTAGAAATGCGAAAGCTTTTAGGTGTTACTCCCCCTCCAGCTGATACTACCGCGTAGCTCATATAATAAACTGACGCGTGTCCGTCGGTAGTGTGCCACCAAATAGGTACTCAGTTAAGACGGCATTTACTTCACGAAAGAGATTGGGAAGTTGTGACTGTTCATCGGTCGTAAACTTCTGTAGGACAAAGTCAGCACTATCAATTTCTGGTGGGTTCTTTGGACCAATACCGATACGTATTCGACCATAGCTCTCGCCCATGTGGTGCGTGATTGATTTAATGCCATTATGACCGGCGCTACTTCCGCCAGTTCTGGTGCGGATGTGACCAAAATCGATGTCAAGTTCATCATGGACAACAAGAATATTTTGGGTCGCAATTTTATAATATGCAGCGGCACGTTGTACGGCTTCGCCAGATAAATTCATGAATGTGGTGGGTTTGATTGCAATAACTCGGTTTTCGCCTACTCGCCCAGTAGTTTGCAAACACGACAAATCTTTTTTATCTACCCATTGGTCAAAGCCATCAGACTGCTGTGCAAACTTATCCAGGCATTGAAAGCCAATGTTATGCCGTGTTAACTCATATTCAGTTCCCGGATTGCCAAGCCCAACGAGCAGGACCGTTTTGTTTTGACCTACCGTATAAAATTGGATATTTTCACTGACTTGTGGTCGTTTTTGGAGCCATCCCATTAGCTATTCCTCGCGGCACGTGTCGGCGAATTTCCATGCTTATGAGCAATATGTTTCTCGATAAACCATAGCTGTATAGGGGTGCCCTCATAGCCATAGGCGGCGCGTAGTTCGCGTTCGAGGTAGCGTCGGTAGCTCCAGTGTACAAACTTAGTCTGAGAACCAAATATCTTAAATGCCGGTATGGGATTGTCTGTTTCCTGCACCATGTAGTTTAACTTGGGTGCTCTATTTTTAAGCCCAGCCGGCGGGTGTTTGTCGACAACGTGACGCAACCATTTATTCAGTTCTGTAGTTGGTATTCGTTTACGACGTTGTTCGTCGATGTCGAACGCCAAGTCAAACAGTTTTGTGACGTTTTGACCGCTCACTGCGCTTGTAAAGATAAGGGGAGCCCACGGTACGAAATCATAGGTGGCGGCAATCTGAGGCGCTAATGCATCCCGCGTAAAGGCGTCTTTGCCTTCTGCGGCGTCCCACTTGCTCACCACCAGAATTAAGCCTTTCCCTGCTTCTTTAATCATGCCAGCTATTTTTTGATCGAGGGCCACGTTAAGTTCATTGACATCCATAAGCAGTAGGCAGACATCAGCTTGTTCAATGGCGGCTAAGGCACGGAGCACACTAAACCGCTCGATACCCCGCTCTATTTTGCCGCTCCGACGAATACCGGCAGTGTCCATGAGTACGACTTCGCGCCCATGATAGCGAACCGTACTGCGATTAACATCTCGCGTCGTCCCAGCGCGATCGGCAACAATAGCTTGCTGTTTCTTCGCCAGGGTATTAAATAACTGTGATTTACCCACGTTTGGGCGTCCTAACAAGGCGATATGCAGGCGATCATCGTCCTCTTGAAGGGTAGCTTCTGGTATGACGTCTATAAGGCGATCAAGTAAGAAATCTATGCCCTCACTTTGCGGGACTGCCGTGTAGATTATTGACTTGATACCTAAGCGAGCAAAATGGCTAAGGTCATCCTTCCGTGCCTTATCTACTTTATTAACAACTAAAAAGACAGGCTTACCGCTTTTGAGCGCCATTCTGGCCACGCGCCGGTCTTCATCGGCAATGGCCGCATCAGCTTCAACTACCACCCAGATAACGTCCGCACTATCAGCAGCTTGGCTTATTTGTTCTTGAATTGTGTATTCGAATTCGTCTTCGGGATCTTTAACGCCAGCAGTGTCGACAATCCAGAAGTGTCGACCTTCGTATTCTGCTTTGGCTGTTATGCTGTCTCGCGTTGTTCCTGCTTCACGCGCCACAATCGCTTCACGGCGATCGAGTACCGCATTGAACAAGCTGGACTTGCCGACATTTGCACGGCCGACAATTGCCACGATAGGAAGTTTACTCATCTGTTACAGTATCTCATTTTCTGTTACTTTTTGCCAGCTACCACTTTTTATGTCATTTAATTGATAATTACCAAATCTTGTACGGTGCAATTTAATAACCGTGTAGCCGAGTGCGGCGAACGTGCGACGTATTTGCCGGTTGCGTCCTTCTTGCATGGTAACGCGCCACTGCCGGTCATCGCTTCTTTTTGTAAGTTGAAATGAGCTGAGACCATCCTCAAGCTGCACGCCGTAGTCAATTATCATCTGTTTATGGAGCGGTGCCAATGGCTTATTGAGCATGACGTCGTAGATTTTAGTCTTTGCATATCTTGGATGGGTCAGCTGATTGGCGAGTGCCCCGTTATTCGTCATGAGGAGTAGTCCTGATGAGTCTTTATCGAGGCGCCCAACTGGTTTTAAGGTATGAAACTCTGGCGGCAGCAACTCATAGATTGTTTTGCTGCCCTGCCCAAGACGACTCACGACATACCCCGTAGGCTTATGCAGAATTATTGTAGCCGTGTGCGCTGGTGGTTGAACGGGTTTGCTATTGAGCGTAACCTGGTCTTTGTCTGTCACATCTTGCCCCATACCGGCAACCATGCCATTAACGGTCACACTCCCCTGTGCTATCGCAGCATCCGCCGCACGACGGCTCAAACCGGTAGCAAGCGCTATATATTTATTGATACGCACTACGTATAAAGTGTAAAGTCTTTGTCTACTATGTAAAGTGGCTATAAGGCGATGCTGTTTGGATCAATGCCCGTATTGCTTGCTGGCGGGATGGAGGAACCTGGTACAGGACCGGAAGTCGCTGGTGCGGGTGGCGGTGGTGGCGTTGATTCGATGCTTGATACAACAATTTGCGTTGCCGGCTGTTCTTTTGCTTCTTCAGCTGCGAGCAGTGCATCAAGATCTGGTTTTGGCTCACCGGCAATTGGCTGGATGACTTTTTTGTGGGCTACGGGTGCGGCATCACCACTTGCTTCAGGCACTGGCGTTACCGGCGCACTTGGGGTGACGGGTGCATCGGTGGCTGGAGCTTGAACGGGAGACGGTGGCGTGGCAACCCCAGAGAGTGCTGGACCACTCGTGCTTGTTACTAGATCACTGACAGCATCAGCCAGCATTTTATCGTCATTCACGGCATCGGTCGTGGGCGCCGTGCTTGGCGTCGCGACCGGTATAGCGGTTACAGGTGCAACCGGCGTAGTAGGATCAGCAGCAGGAGCCGCAGAAGCAGCAACGAAATCTTCAATTTGCTTGGTAACCGTCGCCTCTTCATCGGCGCTACTTTGAGCTCCCTGCATCGTAAGAGTGCGCGTCGCTGGTTCAGTTGGTGGTGTGCTAACCGGTGCGACTGGCACTGCAGTTGGTTGTTCTACGGCAACTGGCGCAGACGTTTCAATTGGTACGGTTACTGGTTCGGGCACGGGTGCTGGCGCAGGCGTTGGCGCAATTGCTTCCGGGGCAACCGATACTGGAATGGTAGTGGCTGGTGGTTCTTGAGCGGGTGGTGCCGCGTCAGGGGGTGTGGCGACCGCAATAGTCGGCGTTGGCACCTCTGGTGCGGGTGTGACGGGCACTGCTGTCGGAGCAGGCGGTGCTGGGGGCGTTGGCGCTACTGATGGAGCGGGTTCTGCTGGTACATCTATTGATAGATCACCAAGCAGTTCGTGGGATACGCGAACGATATCTTCAAGCGTTACCTGTGACTTAACAAGATAGCGATCAGCACCCAGCTTATCGGCACGACTTTGATCATCGGCCTGTCCGAGAGCAGTCAACATAATAACTTTCGTTGCTTTGAGCTCATCAGTATTGCGTAATATATCTAGCATTTCAAAGCCGCTTATCTTCGGCATCATGACGTCAGATATAATGAGATCTGGCTTTTCAGATTTCGCGATGACGAGCGCAGCTTCGCCGTCATTTGCAGCTACAATTTGGTAGCCTTCCGCTTGCAGACGCGCTTCATAAATCTCCCGCAAGTTATTGTCGTCTTCGACCAGTAGAATTTTTGCCATTGTTGCCTCGTTATTTGCTAATAATGCTTATGTTTGGGCTTATTGTACCACGCCGGATGCTAGAGAAGTAATAGGCTGCAATTCACTTTTACTGGCTTCCTGGGCTTGTAAGGCGCTCGCTTTTTCAGTACTTAATCGTGGTAAGTTTATGAAGAAGGCGCTGCCTTTTCCAAGTGTACTTTCAACCCAAATGCGCCCTTGATACAGCTCGACAATTTTACGGCAAATGAATAGACCTAAACCGGTACCACCAATGGTGCGGGTAGCACTATTGTCGACACGGTAAAATTTTTGGAAAAGGTGCGGTACATCCTCTGCGGGGATGCCAGGACCCGTATCTTTGATGTAGAGCTGCGCAACCTGCTCATCACCGGTTAACCCAATAGATACCTTGCCTTGGTCGGTATACTTGACGGCGTTATCGAAGAGGTTGGTGATAACTTCGCGCATGCGGTCCGGGTCAGCATATACGTAGTACAACGGTTTCACAACTTTTGTACCGGCAGCATGGCGACTGGCATCGATCATGCCCGTGGAGCCGACGACAAAATCCATGGCCAGCCCCTTCTTCTCTGCCGCAAACCGCAAGTCGTTTACCAGCTGCTCCAAGTACGAGCCAAGTTCGACGACAACCGGGTGATTACTGAGGCGACCGTCTTCTGCTTTGGCGCTGGTTAGCAGATCTTGGAAGAGTTTACCAAGGTGTTGGGTCGATGCGTGTGCCTTCTCTAAGTAGTCGCGTGCCCGACTATCTATAGTGCTGACCTTATCGTTTAGAGCGAGCGCCAAGTAGCCCTCTATGGCAGCTACTGGAGTGCGCATTTCATGGGAGGCGGTGCTTATAAACTCGGCGCGTTGCTTTTCTTCCTGCCGTTCCTGGGTAACATCACGAAAGGTTGCGACTGCGCCGGTGACTGATTGGTTCTGGTCAAGCAGTGGCGTAATACTTAAAAATATTGGAAATTGCTTTTTACTTCGCGACAGTAGCACGGCATTGTTGTCGCGAATCGTTTTCTTTTCCGTAAATACGCGCTGCAACGGATCCTGCTCATCACTGTATGGCTGGCCCTTTTCATCAACGAGCTTAATGACTGATTTATAACTTAAACCTTGGGCTTCAGCTGTTGGCCAGCCGGTGATTGTGGCAGCGCCGGGGTTAAAGAGCTGGATAGTTTGCTGACTATCTATAAGGATAACGCCATCTTCAATTGAATTAAGAATAATCTCAGAACGAAGACGTTCGTCCCGCAGACTATTTGCCAGTTTTGATGCGGCACCGCTACCTGGTTGGTCTTTTCCGAATATGCCCAGGAATTTACTCATGCTGTATTCGTCCACCCTACTAAATATTCAAAATACTAATGCTATTATCGCCTTTTGAGATAGTAAAGGCAAACGTATGCGTATGTCGACAGTGACGAGTAGTTCTCTAGCCTGGGGGCGCTTACATGATAGGTAATAAAAAATGGTACGCTGTCAAAACCTCTACTATATTAGTGATGCTAATGCTTGCTGTTATTCAGACGCATAGACATAATGACAAATATGTTTGGTGAATATAATGAATACGGTCCGGCTTTAAATGATGGCTTTGAAGACGACCAGGTTGAAATGCCTAGCGACCGCGATATACGTCGAGGCAATAGTGACCCATCCTACGACTATTTTGCCATAAGTAGACCATCGCAACCCAAAAGGGCGATTGGTCTTTATGTTGCCGAACAAGCATTCAGGGTCCCGCTCATTAATAGCCAATCCGAATGGGAAAGCGCTTTTGATGATGGCACTGCTAAGTTGCGTAGCGAAATGAAGCAGGATTACGATGGTTGGTCAGGTCTGTTTTCTAGCCATATAGTGAGAGACCCGAGCCAGACTGAGGAGCGACCAGGTTTTACTGGCGAGCTTGGCAAGTTGGTAATGCTAGGTCTACGTAGTGGCGAGCTAGGCGGCACAGAATACATGCGGTATTTACGTGGCTTTATGGGCTGGGCTGATACGCATGCCCACATACTTGAACAAGCCATGCTGTTTGGTGCGGACATCTGGCTACAACAACCAACTGCCAGTCGCTGGCGCTATATCAAAGGCACTAATGTAAGTATTTTTGCCGACCCTCATGTTGAGGGTCGCTATTATCTAGGCGCTACCCCACCCGACTCTCGTAGTGTTGGCGGTTTTACGTTTGATGCTGGCGAGTATGACGAGCCAAAAATGTTCCGTAAACACAAGCAGCCAATTGTAGCCCGTCCATTTATTGAAGCATACGAGCATATTCGACAGTTACCGCTATTTGACAATACCCAAAACCCGGTACTTGAACTTCAACAAGATCTAGAAGGTAATATTCACTTTTTGCAGTATTACAAAACCGGTCAAACCCGTAACTTTATTGAGCCTTTTGATTTGCCTGTCTCAGAGGACAGCTTAGTTACTTCTAATGTACGAGGTATCACAACGCCTGAGGGTAAAGAAATGCGCCTTTATATGACGCCCAACAAAATGCCTAAGGGTTTGGCTGGTAATGGATTATTTTGCTCGATAATTAGACCGCTACGCATGCATGTAATGTTCGCTTCTAAGACAGCCGAGCTTGTCCTACACAATGCGTATATAAGCTTCCAAAACAATCACTTTGATACATCACCTCTCTTTCGACCGCCACTCGCCGCTGGTCTTTCAAGTTGTCAAGGCACGCAAGAGCATGTTCTTAAAAGACTTAATGAAGTAACTGAATTTACATCTTTTAAAGGTGGCTATCAGTTTGACTACGAAGTTGTGCCCTATATTGATATCAAAATAACTTCTAATGGGCGGCAAGCGGTTATTGAAAGTGACTGGAAAGTGAAAGAAACGGGCTACGACGATGCATAAGTATGTTGAACCAAGCCAAATCGAATTAGAACAGCGAGCCGTTTGAATTTATTACGTGGTACTCCCTATGTTGAGGGTATTAATATAATTTTGCTAATTCCAGATTGTTAGTATATAATAATAGCCAAATATAGGAAGAAATTCTATGCCGACACGAAGTACTCCAGAACCAATCCCAGACGATACATTTGAGCAAGCTTATCAAGCACAACAAGCGCTCACTGAAACACAACCTGTTGACAGAGGATTCTTTTTAGAGAGTACAGAAAACCTAGAACAAACTGGTCTGCAACTCTTTGGCAGCGGCGACCTTAAACCGGCACGATTTGCTGAAGTAATGCATTCGGTATTTAGTAAGATTGCCGATGTTGAAGTCGAACCGCCGCTCTCTGAAGAACAACTTAAAACTATAGCCGGAAAAGTAGCTACGTATAGCGCTCTACGCGAAGCTTCTACCCCTAAAGGTAGACGTGCCACGAAAAAAGCGACCGACACTAACGCCATTCCCACAGATAATTCCAAAAAGTAGTGTGTTAGGTTCACTATGAGACCGCATCCAGTCGAGTCATTTGTTATACCAGCGGTCAAAGACGAATCACTTCCAAGTGAAATACCCGGTTTTAAACCGGGTGTTGCTTTTATTGGTAAGCTGCTCACAAACTGTCCAGGCATAATCGCTGACCCAATGGCTTTACGAGTCCAAGATACGTTGCCATTTAGTGACCCTAATCCATATGAGACTAATTGTCTGGACGAAATTCAGTTATCTTGGCCTAGCCCACATCATTTACGGTCATTTGAGGTAAAGCATAAAGACTTAGACGAAATATGGGTTGACGAGTTTGGTCATAAATATAGCTCGTTGAACCTTAAGGGAAATAATTTTTCTAGTCCAGGTGTCGTAAGGTCTGGCACCGCATCGCGCCGTGTAGTCGGTTATGGTCTGCAAGAAAGTGCGGTTATGCGGCGCGTCTTACGGGCTTCTAGATTACTTCGTACCAATGACATTAGTACAGAGTATATTTTAGGTCTAGCCGAACCTAAAACATTGCCATGGCCGCTAACCGATAGCGCAACGGGTTACATTGAGACCACATCA
>DASTAH010000006.1:0-6304 GCA_035712845.1 Saccharimonadales bacterium (SeqCode) | reverse complement strand
CAGCGAAAGCATAAATGAATGGCTCGTCGCCAATAAGGTGTGCTGCATTCATTATTGGCGTAGCAGTGCCATATGGTCCCTTCTGTCTTATGTAGACAAAGTTTGCAAGATTAGCTATATTTTCAATCTCCTCTATGTATTTTTGCTTTTTTGCCCCACCTGCTCGTAAATTTGTTAACAAATCTTCACTTGGAACATCAAAATGATCTTCAATTGCACGTTTGTTACTACTACCTACAATTATTATGTCTTTTATGCCCGCTTCAACCAAATCTTCAACAATATATTGAATTATAGGTTTATCAACAAGAGGCAGCATTTCTTTCGGCATGGCTTTAGTTTGTGGTAAAAAGCGCGTTCCAAAGCCTGCTGCTGCTATCACTGCTTTTGTAACATGTTTTGGTTTTACTGCCATAACATTGAGTGTAGCACAGGATAATTATTTAATTCGATTTATGATTATGGAGTTGATTAAGTGGTGCCGTTGCGGGAGATTTAATTTTATATTCCTAGTTGCCTCTTTATTAAAGATTGCGCTAGTTGTGGGTTAGCTTTGCCATTAGATTTTTTCATTATTTGACCTACCAAGAAGCCAATTGCTTTCATTTCACCATTACGAACATCATTGGCTGCAGGAGCGTTTTCATTTAGTACTTGATCAACAATAGCTAATAATTCATTTTCATCTGAAACTTGAACATATCCTTTAGATTCAGCGTATGCCTCTACGCTAGCTGGTAGCGCGTCTACACTTAACAGTTCAATTATAAGGGTTTTAGCGTTGGTAGAATTAAGTTTGCCGCTGGTAATTAAGAGTGCAATGGATTTATAGAACTCAGATCGTTGCACTTTGACTTTTTTTTGTGATTCCCGCATATACGGAATATCTACATTCAGCAGCCAATTAGCTAATTGCTTTGCAAATACGCTGTCATACATTGCTTGCTCAAGTAAGGGCAAGTAACCTTCGCTCGCAAATTCTACCTGGGCATCTAGTAGAGTTTCTATTTGCGATTTCTCTAAACCTAAGCCTTCTAATCGACTGCGCCACTCACCAGGCATAACTGGCATGTTATTTTTAACTTTATTTATATATTCTTGCGTTAATTGTAATGGGGGCAAGTCTGGATCAGGCATATAGCGATAATCATCAGCATTTTCTTTTGTTCTCTGGGAGAAGGTTTTCTGTTTTGTGTCATCCCAGCCTCTCGTTTCCTGGACTACTGTACCTTTGTTTTCAAGAATTTCAATCTGACGGTTAATTTCATAATCTATGGCCTTTTCAATTGAACGAAAGCTATTCAGATTTTTTGTTTCTGATCGCGTTCCAAGTTCGTTTGTTTTGCTTACGGAAACATTGACGTCAAAACGCATATTACCGTAATACAGATTTGCTTCACTTACATCGGCGTAACGCATCAACAGATATAGCTCTCTCGCGTATGCTTTGGCCTCTTGTGCAGTGTGCATTTCTGGTTCGCTGACAATTTCTAAAAGAGGAGTGCCAGCTCTATTCAAGTCAACTAAGCTGAAGTCCTTTCCTGTAGGATGCGTGCTTTTACCAGCGTCTGCCTCAATATGGGCGCGAGTTATATGAATAGTTTTTCGATCGCCACCAATATCAATTTTAACTTCTCCGCCTATAATAATTGGTTCATCGTATTGTGTAATTTGATATCCCATTGGTAAATCGGGATAGAAATAGTGTTTGCGATCGAATTTACTAAATGTTTGCGGCTGTGTGCCTAAAGCAAATGCAGCACGCATCGCAAGCTCTACACATTTACTATTAAGTACGGGGAGCGCACCAGGCAAACCGAAGTCAATGTGGCTAACCAACGTATTTGGTGCTGCTTCGCGGGCATCATTGCTAACAGCAGAAAATAATTTCGTGTGTGATTTAAACTGTACATGACATTCAATACCGATAGTCGCCTTATATTTTTTTCGTATATCGTTATTTATCATTTTTAAGTGCTCCAATGTCTTTCAAAGCTTGCAAGTAGCCGAGTAGCGCATCCTTAACATCCGTTTTACGAGTTAATTTATAGTCATCATTCAAAAGTTTGTTACACAATTTATGACCGAACCACAACATTTCATTATCACTGAATACACGCTGTGCTGAGACAAGACGCTCACCCATTGTTTTACCCTTATATCTTTTTTTCTTTAGAGCGTCATCCAATAATTTATCAGCGTCTATAATTGCAAGTGGCCACGTGTTCTTTGATGAACATTGCTTTTGTAATTCTTGCCAGCGCTCATGAAATTCCTCATGATCTAGTTTTTGTGGTCGTTTGTTTTTTATGTAACGAAACAATATAAAGAAAACAATTAACCCAAAAAAAATAACGGAAAGTGTTACTATATGGTGCTGCATTTTAGCAAATTCAGCTTGTACATTCATGCGAATACTTTCTCTATTGATTTAGCTAGTCCCAATAGTGCTGCATCGTGCTTTTGAGGCGCCAATAGCTGTAGCCCAACCGGCAAACCATCGGATGCATCGCCTACTGGTAAACTAATGGCTGGAACTCCTGCTAAATTAGCTGCAACAGTCATAACATCAGCCAGATACATCTGAAGCGGGTCGTGTGCATTGGCGCCAATTTTAAAAGCAGTTGTTGGTGCGACAGGACCAAGCAAATAATCTACTGAAGAAAATACGTTTGTAATTTCGTTTATTATTTTAGTTCTAACTGTTTGCGCCCTTTTATAAAACGCATCGTAATATCCGCTGGACAATACATAGGTTCCAATCATAATGCGTCGCTTCGCTTCTTTCCCGAATCCAATGCCCCTGCTTTTTGTATAACTTTCATTAAGATCAGTAGCCTCAGCGTAAGAATAGCCATAACGTTGCCCATCGTATCTACTTAAATTGCTACTTACTTCTGCAGGGCAAAGTATGTAATACACCGCTAAGGCTAAGGGCAACGACGGAAGGCTTACCTCGCTGATTTCCGCGCCATGAGATTGTAACGTTTTTGCCGATTGTTTGATAACAGCTTCAACATTTGAACTTAAACCATTTCCAAAGTATTCTTTAATGATCCCAATTTTTGCACCCTTGATTTCAATAGGTACATCAACGTATTTTGATTCACGGTCAATAGTTGTACTATCAAGATCATCTTTCCCGGCAATGACATCTAATATAGCAGCTGCGTCTTCAACCGTATTTGTGAGGGGTCCAATGCAATCTAAGCTACTACCCATAGCGACAACACCAGATCTACTTACCAATCCATACGTGGGCTTATATCCTACTACGCCTGAAAAACTTGCGGGTTGGCGTATTGATCCTCCAGTATCAGTGCCGAGTGCAAATGGAGCCATGTCAAGTGCTACGGCCGCAGCAGAACCGCCTGAGCTTCCACCAGGAACACGCGTTTTATCCCGAGGGTTTAACGTAGTATAGAAATCGCTATTTTCAGTGCTAGCACCATGTGCAAATGCATCTAGATTAGCTTTCGCAACACATATCGCACCTTCTGCCTCTAAACGTTCGATAGCTGTAGCCTGGTAGGGAGCAACAAAACCGCGCAACATGTTACTAGCTGCAGTAGTATCTGCTCCAAATACCAAAAAATTATCTTTCGCAATAAATGGAACACCCGCTAATTTACCATGGGGATTTGCATCGATTTGTTTGGCTCTTTCGCGTGCACGATCGGCAGTAACTGCGATAATAGCTCTGTATTCGTCGTTTTTAGCAATAATATCAAGTGATTTTTCAACATTGCTTGCAGCACTAATCTCACCATTATGCACAGCAGCACTGATTTCAGAGATTAAAGGCCAAGTTGTCATCCAAGAATTCTCCTTACTTGGATCTGATCATCAATTACATTTGCTACATTTTTCAGTAATTCGTGTGGTTCATAACCGTATGAACGTATTTCGTCGTCACGAGTTACATTTACTAAACCAGTTACTTGGTTAGTGGTCGATAAGCCATCAATTGCTACTGTTTGCAATTGTTCTACGTACGCTAATATTTCACTGAGTTCTTCACGGTACTCAGCTATCTCTTCATTACTTATATCTAGTCTTGCTAGATGCGCTAGCTTTACAATGTCATCCGTACTTAGTTTTGTCATTTGTACAAAAGTATAGCATTTAAACTATAGGGGTTGAAACTACTAATTTCACGAATACTATTTATAAAATGTTAAATTTTTCATAGTAAATTACTATAACGGTGAGGATACTCGTACAAGTGCCATGCTATGTAATGCACTAACAGTCGAACACAACGCGTTGCGAGTATCCAGGCTTTGTAACCCAAGTTCTTAAACCTCACAACTTTGAGCACTTAGGTTAGCCTATGACCAACTCCTACAGTAGCGCTCGTTAGTAAGCTATTGCATTTATTAGGCGTGCACATCGCAATATCACATTACGATTAGGAGGACTATGGAAAGGTCTAGTTTGTCGCGCACGCGCACGCCAATTCGGCGAGGCTTATTTGCGCTAGCATTAGTAAGTACGCCAATTGCTGGTGTTATCGAGGTAACAAATCAAACTGAATCACATAATGCTAAAAGCATAGATTCTGTATACAACTATAAAGATCTAAGTTATGAATATACTCAATCACAAACTGATAATATTGATAATGAGAAATCGGCTGCCGCACATGCTCGTTTCGAATACGCAGCTTTCATAGCACTACATGATGCACTACTTGCAAAAGCAAAGAAAGTCGTAACAACACCTGCTTCAACGTCTACATCCTCTACAACATCTACGACAATTGAACATATAGCAGCGACTCCTACGCCCAACCCTACTGCTTTGGCTCAATCACCAAATACATCACAAACGAGCCAAAACGATGCTACTAATGCGTTTACTGCTGATTGGTATAGATGTGTGATCGACCCGGAGTCTAGCGGCAATTTTAACGATACAAGCGGTGGGTACGGAATTCTTGTAAGTACGTGGCATTATTACGGCATGTCTGGAGTGCCCGGAGAATACTCGCCAGCAACACAGGCAGCTATTGCGCTTAAGATATATGCGGCAAACGGTGGATTTGGTCCCGGTGCCTGGAATAACACGGCTCATTGCAGTAAAAATGGTTAGCCCATCAAGAAACGTATGGTAAAAAAAACGAGGTAACAGCATTATGCTTTACAAAGCATAAGCGTAAGCATACTATAGCTGCAAAGGCGAATGCAGCACTATGGAAACAATTGTTAAACCTGACTCGTGTGTATCAGCCTTAAATAGTGCAGCAGTCACAAACTTATCAAGTGAACATTTTAGTGCGCCGCTTGAAGGTGGATTTGTTGATGGCACATTAATACATCGTGGTAGTTTTTCAAAGCTTGCGACGCTGGTACCGGGTTACTTTGGAATCGAACGAGGATATAAGCCACTTGCGAGACTTTTAGTCGAGCTTGACGATGAACTTGCAGTTGCTACGTTTGAACCTTTGAGGTGCCAGCCACAACGTGGGTTATGGACTTCAGAATTTGTTTCTCCACTTTTAGTACCACACCGATTGCTTGGTCAGTCGGCACGTGCGGTCACTGAGCATGTCGCCAAAACGCACAGCGGTATAGAAGAAGTATCGCTTATTGGTCACTCAACAGGTGGTCCGGGAGCACTAAATGCTGCTAATCATTCATCTCTAATAGTGCATAATGTTATATTGCTTGCCAGTGCAGGAGTCACTGGGCATAATGCTCTGTCCCTCGCACTCAAAGCACCAATAGTACTTTGGGAAGGGCTAAGCAATCATGATCGTTTAGTAGCTAATCTTGGTGAAGAACCTGCGTATTTTTTTCTTAATTCTGTTCATGATTTAGTACATTATGCTTTTACAAATCCGTTACGAACTAGTGGCGAAGCACTTGCAGTCGGACAATGTAATGCTATGAAAAATGTTAAACGAGCTCGTGCATTGGGAATAAAAGTAGGAGGGTTATTCATTAATAATGACGCGTTCTTCCCGGGGGACGTTGCAAAAAGAATGGTCAGTTCTGATTTGGACAGCTTTATATGCTTAGGAAGCGACATGGGTCATCTAGCTCCACAAACTCATACCTCCGAGATTGCAGCTACGCTCCATGTACAATTAGCTGAATTAGGTAAATTAGCTACAGCAAAAGCAATAGCTTAAATTTTTGATTTTATTTCTTCTATTAAATCGCGCAATTCAGCTGCTTGCTCGAACTGCAAGTTTGCTGCAGCTAGATCCATTTGACTAGTTAAATCTTTTATTAGTGAACCGTACTCGTCCTTCGGTATCATTTTAATATCTAGCTTGGCGCGTTTTGCTTCTTCTGGA
>DASTAH010000005.1:0-40365 GCA_035712845.1 Saccharimonadales bacterium (SeqCode) | reverse complement strand
CATGCGAATGACTAACATTCTATTGTACTTCCTTCCCTATTAATGAACATCAATAACCTGGATATTTTACCGACTATTACCTCTGTTGTCAATTGGTGCGCCTTAGGAACCACCACTTACCAAGCGGTACGTCTGACTATTCTCCGTTCCCTATTCTGTCGAATTGTTCTACACTACATTTGATGCAGCCACAAAAAAACCCGGTCACCCCTCGTATTGCATTTATTATTCAAGCAATCACGATTACTATTGGCTTTCTCATTTTAGGTGTCGGTATATGGCTGTTTTATCTATCGACACGTCAGGTAGGGTCCGGACATACCAGTGTCCAAACATATTCACGAACGTTTACGGTCGCCAAGATAGTTATAGCGAGCGTACTGTGTGGTCCCATCATTGCCCATCTACAGCGCAAATACGGCGAGCAGCGGGCTCGAAAATGGCTCATTATGGGCGCTGCCGTACTCATTCTCTTTGGTTTAGTAATTGCGCTGCTCAACGTACGGCATACGACATCCTCGGTCATCACCGCACATACGTTGACACATAACTAAGTACTACTTGGTCTGGTAGGCTTTGAGCGCTGCTTCGGCTGCTTTTTGCTGACCCGCCTGCTTACTGGGACCGTTGCCTTTGCCTTTCAGTGTGCCATCAACAAAGACGCCAACGGTAAATGTCTTATCATGGTCCGGACCTTCTTCGCTCATTACTTTGTACACCGGCGTAAAGCCTTCTTTATTTTGTACCAATTCTTGCAAGTGACTTTTTGGATCCATCCAACTGCCGGTATCTAAAATCTCTTGGAAGGTCGAGAGAATGCTTTCCGTAATAAAACGCTTAGCAGTTTCATAGCCCTGATCAAGGTAAAGGGCGCCGACAACAGCTTCATAGGCATTGGCAAGAATCTGAGCCCGGGCGCGATCTGTGCCACGTTTTTCACCGCGACTTAAGCGCAGCATCGGCTCAAACTCATAGCGCGCACCAGCCGCCCCAATACTTTCCGTGCGTACCAAACTGCTCCGCCAGTTCGTCAGTATACCCTCCGGTTCTGAGTAGTTCGCATACAGGTATTCGGTTACGACCAGTTCCAGTACCGCATCACCTAAGAATTCGAGACGTTCGTTGTGCTCGCTGACTGTTTTTTTATGTTCGTTCAGGTACGAGCGATGGGTGAATGCCGTGATGAGGATGTCAATATCCTGAAACGTCACCCCAAGTTTATCTTTCGCAAATTGTTGGTACGCGTGTGTGTCCATAGTGATTAAAGTGCGGCAGACCGTGGCTTCTCGCCTAAAGGGCATAGCCCTCCACGCAACAAGTCACCGTGCACCGGTAGATCTTACAGTTTTGCCTCCCGAATTTTTTTCATGCCAAGTAATATCAGCTTTCCAATATCTTCATAGGCAATTTTATCGATTGCATCGTGGGCTGGCAACCATTTAATATCGTTCATCCAATCTTCAGGGATAACTTTATCGGTATTGCCTTTGGCTTCAACTAAATAAATATGCATGGTCATAAGTACGAGCGTGTGACCTCGACGATAGCGGAAGTTTACCTTACCGAGCCAGTTCATGACTTTCATTTCTTGCAGACCGGTTTCTTCGCGAATTTCACGCTCCGCCGTTGCCTTCGGTTCTTCGCCTGGTTCGACATGTCCCTTTGGTATCGTCCATCGATTTTTTGCATCTTGTATGAGCAATAGTTCAAGACCGCCCTGCTGGTTGCGGCGAAATACAATACCGCCAGATGTTGTTTCATGAACTGCCTCATCGATCACCGGTCGACGAACGACAATTTTTTTCAGCCCTTGGATAGGTTTAGGTCTTTTCATGCTTTGGTGCTTCTTTCTTTGTTGGCTCACCCAGCGTCTCTTTCAGTGCAGCCTCGGCACTACCGTCACGTTGGCGCAGTACCGTTCCGAGTACCCCGTTGACAAACTTACTCGAGTTTTCACCGCCAAACGCTTTTGCCAGTTCAACTGCTTCGTTGATGACAACCTTGGGTGGTACGTCCGCTTCATTTTCGAGTTCGTACAAGCCGATACGGAGGACAATGCGGTCCATACGAGCAATCTGGTCGATGGGCCACTCAGGGGCTACCGGTTGCAGGGTGGCATCGAGCGCTGCTTCATGTGCACTGACACCTTCAACCAGATGCTTAATAAATTCGACGTCATCAACCATCTCCTTGTAGCGACCAATGTTGCGCTCCAAGATCTCGGTGATGTCAAGCTGCGCATCTCCGGCATCATGACGAAACTCCTGCTCGTACAGGGTTTGCAGGGCTATGATGCGGCCAAGATGCCGGTTTGATGCCATATTGTTAAATCGTTCCTTTACTTACAATAGCCATACGGGGTTGATGCCGTACTTAGACTTTGGCTACTTTACCGGTTTCACGTTTGGTCGTGCGAACTTTGACAGGTGACTTTGCATTGACGGCACGAGCTAGCTTTAACACTAAGTGGCTACGGCGTGCACCAGTACGTCGGGGGCTGGTACGCTTTTTAGGCTTACCCATAGTTTATTGCTCCTTTTTGTAGGGTTTACTTCTGAAACTTACTCAGAATTATAGCGTAAGCCCGCTGCTAACTCAATAGGAAATCATTGACGTTATTTTACTATTGTTTTATGCTATTTTTAACTATGCGCCGGCGTTACACCTCTTCTGCCTATCAGGCGCCCGCTCCGCGTGGCTCTGCCGCCGAACAGACTTCCAGCCGGGGCACAATCGTTAGACCGATTGTCGGTGCGCTGGCAGTCATTGCGGCGGGCGTTACAGCCGCCACGTTAACCAATCGATCCACCGAAACAATGCCCACAACACCAATGGCTATTGCACACGCCGCACGCCAGTGCACACCGTTCGGACAGCAACTTATTTCAGTTCTCTCCCCCGATGGGCACCATGGCATTCCCGCCGAGGCGATGTACACAGAAGTGGTATTAGCCATGCGAAACGAAACAAATTGCAGTGTCGCATCCCTCATGGCCCGTATTGCCCTCATGAACCCCGGCACCGTATCAGCCGATGGCTCGTTTCGCGCCGCGCAATACAATATACCGCTCAGCGCCCAGGCAACTCCCATCCGACCATCAGCGTAAGCTCTGCTCGATTAGAACGTGCACATTTAAACTGTAGCTATCTTTACTGTACGCACTTGCGCTACTTGTTATAGTTAAGTCCGTATACACCAATCGCTGTGTAAAAAGCGAACAAGGAGGCAGACCGTGATAGGCGAATTTTTTGACTGGTTACGACCAGGACAAACCGAGAAGCGTAATCTTGAACGCTCGGTCATGAGAGAAACCGAAAAGCGTCAGGCGCTCGGACGCATCGCCCAAAGTGCTGCCGTCCACCTCGACGACATGCAAAAGATCTATCCATCAGCTCATTACGCTCAACCCCATCTATTAGCCTGGCCGTCAGAACAATTTCACCGCGCACCGGCGCAACGTACACCTGACGCCGAATCATCAGCAATTATCTATACCTTTCCCCAGGCCCAAGTAAGATCATCGAACGAAGATATATCTTAAACTAGACGACCAGGCTCACGATCTTACCTGGCACGTAAATCGATTTCTTAATAGGCTTGTCAGCGACATACTCCTGTACCTTAGGGTCAGCCTGAACTGCATGTAGTACTTCTGTTTCCGAGGTATCAGCGGGTAGTACCACTTGGGCTCGTACCTTGCCGTTAATTTGCACGACAATGGTCATCGTGTCGCTGGTTATGTACTGCGCGTCATACGCCGGCCACTCAGACGTATGAATTGAGCCCGCTTCATCGAGCTGGTGCCATAGCTCTTCTGTCATGTGCGGCGCAAATGGTGCTAACAGTTGCAGCAAGGTTTTGAGCGCCCAGACCCACTCCCGCGATTGGTACGAATCAACAGCCTTAAGCTTAAAAAGCTCATTGACGCATTCCATTAAGGCAGCGATTGCGGTATTGAAACTCATGGTGGCGACATCGTCACTGACTTTTTGGATAGCCTTGTGCATGACCCGCTTTATATCGGTCGATTCTTGCGTTCCCGGTTGGCTGGCAACGTACTCCTGGACGAGTGTCCAGACCCGGCTCAAAAAGCGGTACGTGCCGGCTACGCCTTCTGGTGACCAGGGGGTGGTTTGATCATACGGCGCAATAAAGGCAATGGCCACCCGCAGCGCATCGGCCCCGTAGCCACTGGCAATAATCTCGGTTGGGTCAACAACATTACCCTTACTTTTGCTCATCTTGGTACCATCGGCAGCTAGGATAATACCTTGGCCACGTCGTGCCGCATACGGTTCGGGCGTTGGGACAAGTCCCTGCTCATAGAAGAATTGGTGCCAAAAGCGGCTGTACAGCAGGTGGAGAGTCGTGTGTTCCATACCCCCGAGGTACATATCGACCGCTCCCCAATACTCAAGTTTTTTGCGGTCCGCAAATGCCGCATCATTGTGGGCGTCAAAATAGCGCAGATAATACCAACTACTGCCCGCCCAGTTTGGCATGGTATCGGTTTCACGCTTTGCGGGCTTGCCGCACTCCGGACAGGTCGTGAGCACCCACTCGCTGATTGCCGCCAGGGGACTTTCGCCGGTGTCGGTTGGCTCATACTGGGCAACGTCTGGTAAGGTAACCGGCAATTGATCATCAGGCACCGCCACCGCACCATGATCCGGACAGTGGATAATGGGTATCGGCTCGCCCCAATAATGTTGACGGCTAAAAATCCAGTCGCGCAGCCGGTAGTTTACTTTTTCCGTAGCAGAACCCTTGGCCGCTAAATCCGCAACAATGCGGCTTTTGGCCTCTTCGCTGCTGAGCCCGTCATACGAACCAGAGTGGGTCAGCGTACCAGGCGCATGGGTGTGTGCGTCATCGGGTTCGTTATTCGCAACCACCCGAACAATAGGCAGATTGTATGACTGGGCAAATTCCCAGTCTCGTTCATCATGGGCAGGTACCGCCATAATGGCACCCGTACCATAGCCATACAACACATAATCGGCTACCCAAATGGGGATAGCCTGTCCGGTAGCCGGGTTTATAGCGTGGGCGCCCGTAGCCACACCGGTCTTTTCCCGGTTCGTTTCTTGCCGCTCGACATCACTTTTTGCCGCCGCTTCTTTCACATACGACAAAACCCGGGCTTTGTGGTCATCCGCCACAATAGTTTCCACGAGCGGATGCTCCGGTGCCAATACGAGGAATGTGGCACCAAAAATAGTGTCAGGACGAGTGGTAAATACCCGGACCGTTTCGCTGGTACCCTCAACCGGAAAGTCCACTTCGGCGCCGCGGCTCCGACCTATCCAGTTTATTTGCTGATCAGCAATGCGGCTCGGATAATCGACCGTCTTCAGCCCTTCAATTAATCGATCGGCATACGCCGTAATTTTGAGCAACCACTGCTTGAGCGTTTTCTTTTCAACCAGTGTGTCACACCGCTCGTGCCGACCGTTCACCACTTCTTCATTGGCGAGACCGGTCTTACAAAACGGACACCAGTTAATAGCAATTTCTGCCTGGTACGCAAGCCCGGCTTTGTAAAACTGCAAGAATAACCATTGCGTCCACTTGTAGTAGTCAGGGTCGGAGGTGCGAAAGCTGCGGTCCCAATCGAAACTAAAGCCCATACTATCGAGCTGCTGTCGGAAGTTTTCGACATTGGTTGCGGTCGCGGCTTGCGGCGTTACCTTATTCTTGATAGCAAAGTTTTCCGTCGGCAGACCAAAGGCATCATAGCCCATCGGGTACAGCACGTTATACCCTTGCATGCGCTTGTGCCGGGCCATAATGTCACCTAAGGTATACTCGCGAATATGACCGATGTGCATCCCTGCGCCACTGGGGTACGGAAATTCGGTCAGCATGACGTACTTTTCCCGCGTATCAAAATCCTGAGCGGCATACAGTTTTGTGTGCTGCCACTCAGCTTGCCACTTCGGCTCAATCTCTTTCGGGTTGTAGCGCTGCATTATAACTCCTTGTTCTTAACAAGATTATACCGTACATCGGCAGTACGATTCGAGTGTAGTTGAATGGAGCAACGTGAGTGGCGTACAATAGCTCTACAATTTTGGGAAACTAAACAAGAAGATACCATGGCAACAACACGGAACAGTGAAGTAGATTACTACAAAGACATGCTCCGGACCAACGGCTTTGTATCAGTCGATTTTGGTATCAGTGGCGCGGACATCGACCCGCTCTTCGCCCAGTTTAACGAACTGACCGATATTGCCTTTCAGCCTGACGGCTCGGGCAAAGCACTCATTGACGCCTTCCATTACACGATTCCTGGGCGTCCAAATGACGCAGACTACTATTTAACACACCGCATCAAGGGTGATATAAACCCGTACAATCAGACTGGAATATCAGGTACCGATGAAAAGTATCTGGCCCACGTTGGTCCGTTGACCCTTGCCTATGCCCACAGTCAACTTGGTCGACGAATGCCAATTGTCATGCGTCGATTCATTGAACTCTGCCTGGTGCTTCATGAAGAAGCCAAACGTAGTGCCGAGCCCGTGTTTCGCGCCCTCGGCATTGCCGATGCCCTGCTCGCCAAAGATAGCACTGAAGACATCCACATGGTCCGTGTACTTCGGTATCTCGGCACGCAGGCGACATATAAGGCGGGGCTACATTTTGATCGCTCAGTTGCAACGGTGGCAGCATGGGAAAATAAACCCGGTCTCGTTGGGGCTGCCGGACACAATGGTCACCTACGCACGCTCGACATCCACGAAGCAGATCACATGGCTGCGACCGCTACGACGACACCGATCGCGCACCGCAGCGGTCAGGCAAAAGTATTTTTGGGTGCCGGGTACCAGCATCTACCAACTGAACATCGTGATGCCAATGCGTTTATGCCACTGCTACTTCATGGTGTTATAAACGACACGCCAGGAGAAGAACGAAACGCGGTCGTAGTTTTCATGAATCCGCATCGTTTCTTCAAAGGCTACAGCGTGCCAAACTCTGCCCACGAGACGGGATTTGACGAAGTGCGCAATTATATTCTTCGACGCCGACCGCCGCACGAAGACGTAGCCTAATTCACAGGACCGTCGTGCACCAGCTGGCAAAGTCAGGATTTTGCCCATAACTGGCGGCATGGTAGGCAGCTTGCAGTTTAGTGGTGACAGGACCGGGCGTGCCGTCTCCAATCGGCCGCTTGTCGATTGAGAGCACCGGTGTGATGCGGGCGCTACTGCCACATAAGAATATTTCATCCGTTTTATACAGCTCTGTTCGGTCAATGCTGCGCTCTTCAACAGGAATATTCAGACTCGGTGCCAGCTTTAGAATGCTATCCCGTGTAATCCCTTCTAAAATATCTGTTGACGTATCAGGGGTTGCCAGTACGCCATTACGCACCACGAAAATATTGGCGACCGTCGCTTCCGCTACATGCCCGTTATGGTCAAGCGCTATGGCCTCGTCGTACCCATTGAGCAGTGCTTCGTTCTTCATTAAGCTGGCGTTCACATAGCTCCCGTTCACTTTTGCTTTAGCTGGGATTGAGTTATCGGCATTGCGTACCCAGCTTGAGATACAGGCATGGATGCCGTCTAACGCTAGGAGTTCACCCATCGGATATACATACGCGCTCAAACTATTCTTAAGTCCATGAATTTTTGTGCCGGCAATAAGTTCATCAATAAAGACCGTGACCCGCACCAGGGCATCTTCTTGAATATTGTTACGCCGTATAAGCTCTAACGCCATTTCCTGAAAGCGCTCAAATGACCACTCGTTTGCAAACGTATGAAAGTCCATAATTCGAGCAGAATTTACCAATCGGTCATAGTGCTCACGCAATCGGAATATGACACCACTGCGAGTGTCCGGGTTCCAGTTAAAGGCAAATACTGTGTAAATACTTAATCCATACAGAATAGGCGAACTGGCAATGCTAAGTGAGGCGTCAGTAAACGGGACAAATGTGTCGCGTACGTATGCACTCGTTTTGGTGAAATCAAAAGCCATTAGCTGCCTCCAAAGTTATAGTGCCACCACTCATACGGCCATTGAATAAAACCTGCCGCTTCCATCGCCTGTCGTAATCGGCGTCGGTTCATAAATTGCTCGGTCGATAAAGCGTCATAATCGGCATGGGCGCGGGGAGAAAATTCATCAAAATCTGTTCCCATATCAAGGTAGTGCCCATCGTCATGCGCCAAAGTCACATCCACCGCGCGACCTTGGACGTGCAAAGAGTCAACCGCTACAAAGGCGGGATTATCTTGTACTGCGCGCAATGCTTGCTGTACCGCTGCCGGCCGATACGCGTCCCATATGACCAGTTGCAGCTGCTGTGCCTGAAGTATTTTTGCAGCCTGCACTAAGTGTTCAAGCACCAAAGCATCAAGCTGACACTCAAATTCCGACTCGTAGAGCGGGTGACCCGTAATGTTATTGGCACCGCTGTATCGTAGGTCACATATAATGCTCGGTAGCTGACTTTTAACAGGGACTAGTTTCATTTAGAACTGTTGTAAGTAGTTGGTACTAAAGCTTGTTGTCAGTGCTTGCCGCTCAGCAAACCGGTCTTTTGCCAGTGATATGAGCTTTTCAACAAGTTCCACATTGCTTATACCAGCGGCACGCCAGTTATGGGCATAGAGACCACCGGGGAGGGGGTTTACTTCATTAAAGTAGACTGCTTTGCGCTTGCTGTCGATCAACATATCTACCCTGGCTATGCCGCTACAGCCGAGCACTTGGTAAACTTTTATCCCAATTTGCACTGCTTCATCATAGACATCTTTCGGTATGTCGGCTGGAATTTGGCTATATCCCTGTGATCCCTTGGCGCCGCCTTTTTTGCCACTCCCCTTTTTCCCACCTTGCATATACTTAGTTGCAAAATCAAAGAAATCTTCGGCTTTGGTCAGGGGACGTTCTAGTAGCGCTGGCTGCAACTGATCATTTCCGATAATTGGCAATGTTACTTCAATGAGATTTTGGACTTCTTCCTCAACTAAGATTTGTTCATCGTAATGCGCAGCTACTTCAATTGCATTACGCAGCTCAGTGGCGGTGGTTGCACGATTGATGCCAATGCTTGATCCCAGATGTGCGGGCTTCACAAACACCGGGAGTGAAAGATTTTTCATCGTCCACTGCAGGAGTGAACTGGCGTTACGCTCAAAATCAGACTTATAAAACGATGCATACTTGGCAACGGGAATGTCGCTACCCATGGCGATGCGTTTTGCTAGCACTTTATCCATCGCCACCGCGCTGGCAGCGACACCGCAGCCGACATAGGGGATACCGGCCATATCGAGCAGACCCATCAAGGCGCCGTCTTCTCCATACGTCCCGTGCATCGCCGGAAATACTATGTCAATTTTTCGAGCGGTCTTGCGCCCGGCGATACCGCTGGACTTTATCAAAGTCATACCACCATTAAATTCAACACTTGCGGGGTGGCTACGATGCAGAAAATCGGAAATGGAGCCGCTTGAAAACAAGCGAATATCTTTGAGTTTTTCATCCCAATACCAACTGCCGTCTTTAGCGATATAGACTGCTTCCACCCGATATTTACGCGTCAGTTCCAGCGGTTTAATGATACTTGAAAGTGCGGTTACGATTGATACGTCATGCTCGGCGGATCGACCACCGAATATTACTGCGACTGTTTCCATGCAATTAGTATATGCAATTAAACACTACAATTACAATGTTAGGCGGCTCACTGCTCGTCTCCCGGAATAATCCGCAGCCCGATGCGTTGGACACGTTTTCGACGGTCCCACTGCTGATACGCATGGCGCACCGATTCTTCCAGCGACGGTTTGTTCACGACCACACAATCAACCGTGTTCGTGATAAACAAGTTCGGTATATCATTTATATCGCTGGCATGCTGCTGTAATTCAACAGCATCACATACCCCGGTAAAAAAGCTGTCGTCTTCATCACTTTGCCAAGGACAAACAAAATACCCGTTTCTGTGTGCTTCAATAAACAGCGATTGCAACCCCTCATCACAGGGAATACGTCTCGTTTCGAAACCATCATTGGGAGGGGGCACGCCCCTGCGTTCAACCATGTATAGTGTTATACCCTTTCTCGGTCATAAGCTCTGTAGCGATACGTACAGCTACGCATAGTTGTCAGGCCAGTCATTTTGGAGCATGATCAGGTCACCAACGGCGACAAATTCGTTTAGGTTTGTATAAAACCCGAGCGGATCTGATTCCACAACAACCTCACCAGCATACCCTGCCTGCGTGAGCCCTTGTTGGATCCACGGTGTCGTCGAATTTTGCATAAGGACAACTTTATGCGGCTGGGCGGCGGCGATTAGTTCTCCCATGTGCCGGTGGACTCGTTCCGTTTCAGCCCCTTGGTCAACGAGACCAGGCGTCACATATATTTTGCGCGTAGCATTTAGCTCTTTAAGTAATGCGGTACCGGCGCGAATACCTTCAATATTGCCGTTATAGGTATCATCGATTACCCACGCGCCGGCGAGCATGTACGGTTGCATCCGGTGCTCAAACGGTTGGGTGGCGGCAATCCCCTGCACAATTTGTGCATCAGTGAGACCAAGCTCATTGGCTAACGCTACCACGAGACTCAGTGGACCAACTTGGTGTCGTCCTAGCAAACCACTCTTGAGCACTAGGCTTTTTTTACCCTTCGTTAAGGTAAACGAAGTTCCTTCAACGCTGACTGAAACGTCCCCCGCCTTCCAGCCCAACGCACCAGTGCGGTTATATACGGTCATGTCAGGAGTGATAAAGCGTTTAGCATCAGTAAACTCACTGTTGACATAGACGTTGTGGTTACCTAGATAGTGCGCCAAACTAAATATATCTTTTGCTGCGGCTTCGAGGGTCGGGTAGTGGTCAAGGTGAGCGGGAGCTACACCCGTAATAACGCCATGTGTCGGATGGGTAGTTTGGGCAAAGCGAGCGACATCGCCGGGGGCGCCTTCACCATATTCCAGCAATAATATGTCTTCCTTTCCAGTCAGTGATCGTGCAAACTGCGCATGACTAATGGCTACGTTTTTATTTGCCGGGGTTGCCGCCACGGTCTTGCCCTGACTGAGTACCGTCAGCAGCAGTTCCTTCATGCTTGTTTTGCCATAGCTACCCGCGATCGCCACACGAATTCCCGGATGTTCTGAAAAATTTTTTTCTGATTGCTGGATAAGTGCTTGTTCTTTCGGTTTCGCAATAAACTCCCGCCCAATAAACAGCGGAATTGCTACTGCATACGCCCATACGTACGGATACAACAGCACGATAGCAATACCAAAAAGCACCCCGCCAGGCAGCGACCCTTGTACGCCCAGGTAGATAAGAACTGCCCCAACTGCCAACTGTAGTATGATTCCGAGACGCAGTGCAAGGAGCAGTAGGCGTGCAGCCTTGGTCGGTACTAATTGTCGCCGATGCATCACTTGGCTAAAGTCTTTTGTACGATGTAGCCAACGCACATATGGACCTACCTGGTATTCAGTGCTCTGGAGCATGTATACCAGTGTCGCGGCAAATGCTGGACGATACATACTCCATATGTAGCGAGCATATTTCATCGTAGGAACTCCGTAATTGCCTTGGCTACCGTATCAGCGTGCTCGAGATGCACGAAGTGACCGCCAGGCAGTGTATGTAATTCGGAATTCGTAATTAATTTGTGGTATGTTTCGCCATCCGCTACAGGCACGGCGCGGTCATCCTTGGCATACACAAGCAATGTGGGCAACGTAATCGTGGCGGCGTCGGCTTGAACGTCTTGGCGAACCGTAACTTTAAAGGTTTCTTGTAAGTGCGGAACAACAAGCATATCAGAGCCTGCCGCCGTATACAGCCGCTGGCGCAATATTCGACGGTACCGTTCGGGCAGCCAGAAAGTTGTACCTTTTCCAATTTTGGCGGTAGCACTGAGCAGCATGCGGCGACTACTCTGAGTAGTGCGAATGCCTGAAGCTGCCAGCAACACCAATTTCTGGGGCGACAGCACTCCGAGACTCACGGCTCGTATTGCCAAAGCACCACCATTGCTGTGCCCAACGAGCCCTGCAAGCGAGGTTAACCCTATTTTCTGCAAAAACGCGGCAACAAATGTTGCATAGTCATCCAAGTTCCAAACGCTTGGGGGTGCCTGCGTATGACCAAAACCGGGCAAATCAAGCGAGATAACTTTGTAGTGTGTAGCCAGCGCGTTTTGTAAGCCTCGCAAGCCGTCTAAATTATCTCCCCAACCATGCAATAGCAGCACAGTCTTGCCCTTACCAGCTATGTCATAGCGGGTCATCAGCTGGTTTACAACAATTTGCATACTAACGATTATAGCGGAAGGCTGGGTATTCGCACCCAACTCCCTACTCTACCGAGTTTTGCGAATACGGATTTTCAAGCAAATATGTAGCCAACGCACTCTGCAAAGCCGCAGCTTCGTTACTGTTCCGCATTGACGACACGAGACTTGCTATTCCGTTTCCGACACTTAGTGACGCAAATGCACTACATATACCTATATACGCAGCATTCGCACCCTTAGCGGCATCGTATGCAGTAATACCAACAAACGTCGAACTAACCACAAAAGATCCAATCGCCTGCCACCATTTTTTATCAGCTCGAACATAGCATTCTTTAATAACGTCGTTATATGCTTCAGTTGATCTCTTCATTAACATTATTAAATACTGAAACGTTAATTATTTCAATACCCACGTAATGACTCACTACCTCTGCAACACATAAAGACCGGCTGTTCTACACTGTAAGGACTACTACATCTAAACAGGAGAACAGCCGGTATGAGCTATTCTAGCAACCCTTTACTACCTAAGGCGAGAGCCGAGGCGGTACGCCTCGTGGTCGAGCATAAAATGCCCGTAACGGTGGCTGCTCGCAGGAGCGGTATACACCGTAGCACGCTGTGGCGTTGGAAACAACGCTGGTTACAGATCAATACACATGTCCAGCTCGAGAACTACAACCAACCAAACCGACTAGCTGGCAGCAAGTTTAGGCTAACGGCTTGTACGTGGAAGATTCCCACCACCAGCAGCCGGCCACACCGCTGCAAGCACGCTGTGAGTGAAGCGGTTGTTGACCGCATTCGCTTCTACCGACACAAGTACGGCCGCTGTGCCGTCGTGGTGCACGCATACTGTGTGCGGGAAGGCACGCTGGTGTCACTGAGCACGGTGCGGCGGGTACTTGACCGGCTCGGTTTGCTAGCTAAGCGCAAATGGAAACGCGGCTACCGACCATCCATCGCACGCCCAGTTGCCATGAAGCCTGGTGACTTGATACAAACCGACACCGTGCATCTCTACGACCACACCACCAAGCAGCGAACCTACCTGTATACGCTCGTGGATGTCTACTCCCGCTGGAGCTACAGCGAGCACCATACGGTGCTCAGCCAAAAGCTGGCAGCTCAGGTGATTCAGCGTGGTGAGGCCTACGCTGGCTTTCACTTCCAAACCGTGCAAGCTGACAATGGCCCGGAGTATGGCAGGTACTTTGAGGAGCTGTTACAAGCCAGGAGCACCATTGTCCGTCACAGCAGAGTCAGGCGCCCCAATGACAATGCCCACATTGAGCGGTTTAACCGCACTATCCAGGAAGAGTGCACTGGCACTACAAGCTCCCTTACTAAAGATCTAAACAGCAAGGTACTGACGTACCTTGCCTACTACAATGAGGAACGACTACACTTAGGTGTACAGTGCAGAACTCCGCGCGAGATGTTGCAAAGGTCTTGAACTAATTACGGCATAAGCTTAATGGCGGGGTATCGAGTCGGACTTCAGAACTATTAAAGAGTTAGCGGTGGTGCAAAAATGTATTTGACATGTGAACGCATAGTGCCTACAATGTAGGCATGTCAACTATTCAATACACTATTAGGGCTATACCAAAGAATCTGGACAATTTTTTACGCAGACAAGCCAAGCTGCAAGGCAAAAGTTTAAATCAGACTGTTTTGGACTATATACAACAAGCTACAAAGCTTGATTTACAGCAATCAGATGAAGACTTCGATTGGATTATCGGCGCAGATACTATGGACAATGACTCCTTACAAGCTATTGCAGAGCTTAAAGCCGCCGACAAAATAAAGTCTCGTTTATGAAGTACCTTTTTGACACAACAACATATAGCCATTTACTTAAAGGAAATCAAAACGTAGCGGACATACTCAGAGGTGCTGAAACTATACTGTTCCCTAACATTGTTATTGCTGAGCTGAAATATGGCTTTATGTTAGGTTCTAGGCGAGAAGAAAACGAGCAGCTTCTTAATAGATTTATTGCCAACAAAAAGATACGTGTTACCTTACCAGATAATGCCACTACCGACTATTTTGCTAGCATTGCGGTTTTTGCTCACAAAAAGGGGGTCCAGCTATCTACACATGATTTATGGATAGCTGCCTTAACCGAACAATGGGACGTTACATTAGTAACATTTGATAAAGACTTCAAGCACTTGGGTTATGAAGGCATTAAACTACATCTAGAAAATTAATCTCATGCTTTATGGCGGGCCGTAGCTTTGGAAATATGGAACTATTTTGCCAGTAATTCTAAACGCGATTTACTTGAATATCCAGGTTTGGATACTGGTCTGGCTGAACAGCGAGTTCACCTTCTGGGCTGAATAGCGCACCGTATGGTTGGGCAGCGCGCTGGTCTATCTTAGCTTGCACCTTTGCGCGCGCCTCATCATCACTAGAGGCCTCTAACTGACCCTGGAATACTTGGTCTAGCTGATGATTTAGCGGGGTCTCGAGTACGGTAACCCGCATTGGGCCAGCTTCACGTCCAGCAGCCTTATCATTGACGTCTTGAAGTTGATTGAAAGCTATAGGTCCCGCTGGCCCAACGAAAACTTGCTCATAGCCAGAATATCGTGCAAGTGCCTCTGACTGAGTTAAAGCAGCGTGGCTACCTGGCATATCATCTGGGAACACGAATGTTTCATATGGAGTTCCGGTTGCACTCTCTAAAGCTGCACCTTCTGATTTGGGATAATACCAGCTCTTAGTTTGTGCAGCTATTGGGACTACGTTAGGCTTGTCTTTAAGAGCGTCTGCCACTACACCAAAAACGACCCCTACATCTGGTTTTTCTCGGTTGTCTTCATCACCATCAAACATAATTGCTACAGTCATACCATCTTCAGCCAAGCTTGAAACATAGTTTGTGATAGCTTCAGTTGCTGCCGTAGCTGCCGCTGGGTCAATGCCATTAACAGTGCCAGCCCCACGGAAAGTGATAATGTGCGCACCGTCTGCCATGAGAGCATCCATACGCTCATGCCACTGATGAGCGTCCTGCTCCATCATAGTTGCTAGTTTTTGTTCGGCCGTGTTGCCTGCAATGAGGCTTGGGTCTTGCGAAGTAAACGCTGGTTTTTCAAACATATATTAATTCTAGGGGTAAATTTATGCAGCTTGGTGGCGAGACTGGTCAGCTTCTACACTTGCCTGCTGTTGCTCAACCGAGCCAATGTTAACGGCTACACCGTGCATTGCTGCGTCACCCATAGCCGCCAGAAAATACTCACTTGGATGCTCGCTAACATGCTCTTGAGCACGTTGTATGTCACCTTCTTGAGACATACGCCCATATAATCGAGCTTTTTTGTTATGGTCATCAATACTTTTTTGTTCGTATGGTTGCTGGTTCGCAATGTTTTGCTGCAGCTCTTCCCGCGTATCGCCATCTAGTTTATAGCCCTTGCGTTTGGCATCTTCTTGTAATGACTTGAAATAGGCGTCGTCATTTAATTTTTCAACCTCTGCCTTATTGTCTTCAAGCCGCTGCTGGTCATGGAGCGCACCTTTAATATGGCTATCACGAATGTCTACATCTTTCTTGTACTGTGCGTAGTCTTGCATGGACTGCTCTGCTGCTCTACGGGGGGTAAATTCTGTCATTTTATTTTCCTTTGTTGCGTATTTATTTTTGGACTTATGTATACATACTAGCATAAGCTTGATTATTTGTCAATCTAATAGAAAAGCACTCTATTTACTGAGTGCTTTATACTGCTTATGCTTGGCGGGCCTTAACGGAAGCAATATGGAACTATTTTGCAACGAACGCTATAACTGAAAACCCGCCGCACAGCCCCGATTATGTTACTATTTAGCTATGTCAGAAACACCAATTCCACAAGATGTAAAACTGCCGACAGATAAATTAGAAGTTTATCGTATCGGGCATGAAATAGTCCTGGGCGCACCGCAGCTATATGTAGACGTTGATGTTGAGGCTGACGGCATAGCTGGGCATGGCTCTATGCTTTCACTGGGTGCTCAAAGCCCTACTGGGCAGTCGTTTTATAGTGAAATTAAACCAGCATTTGAAGAATATAAGCGGGGCAACAGAGAGTTTTGTGAAAATCATGGGCTTAATCGTGAACGGCTACTGGCTGAAGCACCAGATTTTCGGGAAGTAATGGCAAACTTTAGCACCTGGCTTAATGGACTCAGGCAAGAAACTGGTAAAAAACCTGTTTTTACGGCCTTCAACGCTGCCTTTGACTGGGGCTTTGTTGATTTATATCTGTTGAAAGCGGATATAAACAATCCTTTTGGGATTGCACCTTTTGACCTAAAATCACTCGCTGTCCCACTTACAGGTCAATGGGACTGGGACTTAACATCTAAAAATAGACTGCCAGAAATTATTATCCCTGAAGGCGATTTTACTCATCATGCTCTAGAGGACGCACAGTACCAGCAAAAACTGCACTTTGGTATGGCTGCTTTACTGGGTAACTACAGGTATCAACAAAGTTTAGAGCCGCAACCTAGCTAGGGTTATCCAGTTTGCTTATTCTATCTATAACGGCTTTGCCAACACGTTCAGCTATTGGGCCAGTAAACTCTCGCTGAGTTCCAATCTCGCCGTTATTATTAAATCTAGCAACTGTTGCTACCGAGCTACCATTGGGTAATGCTCGTACATTAGCAGCAATCGGGTGTTCGCTTTCACCCTTTCTTTCAAGGGAGTAGGCGATACGTGCACCACCGTCATCAACTTTTACAATCCCAAGCTCATGACTGCCATTGTCGTGTTGTGTGTAGAATGTATTTTGCTCAGCAGCTAACTGGTTTGCTTGTTCGTATGTAGATTGATTTTTGTTCTGTTCTGACATGACATTATATTAGCACAAGTTTGTATTTTAGTCAATTTAACTTTTCATGTAGTTTATTATCATTCACAATAAATACATGGCTATAAAAGTAAAATCTACTGGCAGACCAACTGTAATAACCCAGGCTACTGTCCAAAAATTGGAACACGCTTTTCATGAAGGCTTTACCGTAGAAAGAGCCTGTCAGCTATCTGGTGTTGGCCGTAGCACCTTCTATGCCCACTTACAGTCCGACCCCGACTTTGTAGACAAAATTACCTTGGCACAAAGCTGGGCAACGGAACGGGCTAAGCAGGTGGTTATTCAGGCTATAGACCAAGGCAATCTAAAAATAGCAGTATGGTGGCTAGAACGGAAGCTGCGGCAAGAGTTTAGCCCTAATCCACCCTCAATTAAAGAAGAAGCAGAAGACGATTTTGTTGGTAAATACTTTGGTGGCGATAATGATAAGTTCCTAGACTTCATGGAACAAAACGTCAAAGCCTTAAAGGAAGCTAGTGCTAAAGAAAAGGCAGCTCAGACGACATAAGTTAGCACTTAAAGGGCTTGACTGCCAATTTAATTGGCCTACAATAGGTAGTACATTTGAGTTTATGGCTGGACAGAGCCACTAAAAACAAAGTTCGTTAGGATTAGTAGGGGAAGTAGAGATTAGGACTAGCGGTGGTCTTCACTACCGCTTAGATTAGGCAGCTCTACACATTCCTGTCTTACGCACATTGCTACACAGCTCCCTGCCGTTGTGTGCAGCAATTATCTGACACACCAGTTAAACTATTGCCAAGCGGCCTTAAGCGCAGCTTATTGTTGCTGCCCGCATGGACAAAGCGACCAGCTCCCTCAGTTTTTGACGAGGGCTGGTTAAAAGCGCATAAAATAAGTGAGCTTCCAACAGAGGGTCAGACGTTTCTTGACCTGTTATGCCTTATAGTAGACATCAAGTACAAGCACAAATATGGCAAGACATTTGAACACAAAGACGGTAAGGGCTACGCAACAGGCATGAATGATGAGGCAGACCTAGAATGAGCTACGGAACTATTACCCCCAGGTCAAAGTGTTTTGTGTATTCTCGTAAGTCGCAAGACCGAGCTGACCGCCAAGTGCTTTCAATACCAGGTCAAGGTAAGGCCAATAAGAAAACAGTTGCATTTCACAATCTTGTGCCAATTTACTTGCCTGGCGAGGAACAAACTGCCTATCGCCCTGGTCGACCCATTTTTGACGATATGATTAGGCGCATTGAACTAGGCGAGGCTCGGTACATTGTTGTTTGGGACGCAAAGCGGGTAGCCCGAAACCCTAAAGACGCTGGCACGATTATTCAACTTATGAGCGAGGGTAAGTTGCTGGCTATCATTACTAGTACAGCAATTTACCATAATACCCCTGACGATATGTTTACGCTGACCCTGATGTTGGGCTTGAGCAAAAAAGAATCAGACGATACCAGCGCTGGCGTAAAGCGGGGCTACGAAACCAAGTACGAGCGTAAAGAGTACCCCAGCTACGCACCGACAGGTTACATCAACGTAAAGGTTGGCCATTTCAGGAACATTGACTTAGACCCTGAACGTGCGCCGCTGATTTTACAAGTTGCCGAGGCGGCGGCTAGTGGCAGGTACAACCTTGACTCTCTATGGAAGTTTGCCCGTAATGACTTGGGCCTAACCAGCAGGACGGGTAACCCTATTAGCAAAACAACCCTGTCTGATATGCTACAAAACCAGATGTACAAAGGTGTGTTTAAGCATGGCGGCACTTGGCACGTTGGCGACTACCCGCTTATCATCAGCCCTGACCTGTATGACCGAGTGCAGGTCGCAATGGGTTGGGCCAAGCAACGTACAGGCCACACTACTAGAGGCCGCTTCTATCCATTTAAGGGTGTGCTTATCTGCGCTACCTGTGGCTTTAACATAACTGCCTATACCAAAGATAAGCTGCTGGCTAGTGGCATTGAAGAATCATATGTTTTTTACACCTGCACTAAGAAATCCAAGTCCGTGAAGTGTGGTGAACCGCAATTACCTAATGAAGAACTAACAACTGCTATAAAAGCGGAGATTAGCGACTATGAAATTAGTGGCGAAACGGCGGAGCAATGCAAAACCATGCTTCACAATCTGTTTGACGACTACCAGAGCCACCAGAACCGTTACATTGAAGTCTGGCAGCACGACCAACAACAAGCCAAGAAAGCCTTGAACGTCCTAGACCAGAAACTAGAAACGGGCGTAATCACTGACGAGCGATACATGGCCCGTAGCGCCAAGCATGAACAGATACTGGCTAGAACCACGCAACAGCTTGAATCTTCTGGCAAAGAAGCCGAGAGGTGGTTAGAACTAGCTGATGAGCTGTTTACTAGCGTTACTGACATTGGTGAAGTTTTTGAAATGGCTGACGAAGAAGAAAAGCGAAAATTAATGCTTAACTTAGGTTTGAACTGGACTTTGAGCAATAAAAAAGTGGCCCTAACACCTAGAGAGCCACTTAGTATGTTGCATAAAAGCAACCGTCATTCGGATTGGCGGGCCCGACCGGATTCGAACCGGCGATCTCCTCCGTGACAGGGAGGCGTGATAGGCCTCTTCACTACGAGCCCGCGCAGCTGCGAGATACTATACAGATGCACGCAACAGGGGAAATCATAGCAAGATAAGCGGCAAAAAGCAACCAAGCTACACTTTGATATAGTCGTGCGGAGGATTTTTCTTTTCCAGTGGCTGGATATATGTAGCAATATCAGCGAACTTAAACTCAATGTGAGCCGCGTGCACTTTATCTCCCTGTTGATCGATGAGCTTTACAATTTCTAGTCCTGCGCCAGTATTAATGATGCTTGAGTATTGGCCAGGCTTTAGCTGGAACAGCGCATTCGCAACTTGCGGTGGGACGCTAGGATCTGACTGACTTATAAGCCCCGCGTACTGCCCACCGTTTGCCTTTGTGGTGATGTCGTCACTAACCTGACCGGCAAGCTGACCAAAGTCAGCGCCACCTTGCAATTGTTTGAGTGCCTGCTGTGCTCTTGACTGCGTTGCAGTATCAAGCTTGGCAACTACTTTTTGTGCCAAAAGTTGCTGCCTGAGTTCCCTCTTAAAATCGTCAAGGCTCCACCCCCAATACTCACTCAGCACAGTTTCAAGCACTTTATTATTCATGCCTAAACGGTTTTGCTGACGAAGCAGATTCACTTCATTCGTGACTTCTTGATCGGTAACCGTTACATGATTTTGAGCCGCTAACCGTTTTACGTACGCATCATCTGTAACCCGCTGTAATGACTGCTCTTTGTAGCGAGCCAATGCACGTTTACCGGATGCGTCACTAAAGTTAACTTGTTTGTTCTGGTTTTCATAGTAGTGCAACGTACGCCGTAATTCGAATAAATAACTTTCATAACTAACCCACGAAGGACCAGCTTTGGCGACTGGGAATGGCACGACACGGGTTACATCATATATAAAGCCTGAGGTAGACTGAAAGCGGTACAAAGCAAGTACGCAGTACACTATAAAAATAGCAATTGCCGCTGAAAGCAGCATGGCGGATACGCTTACTATACGGCGTCGAGAGTGTTGCAGGGGATATATATACTTACGGGCACTGCTTAGTACTTCTTCCCTGTGCTCGGCAACCGTTTCATTGGTAATGCGCGGAACATCAGCTAACGCTTCAGCTGTGCGTTCCTCTGGCTTCATGCGCCGTTTGAGGGGCTGTTTTAATTTGTGTGGTAATTTAGGCTTCTTCATTGATTTCGCTTAGCTCGGTACCGTGCGCATTAGCTGGGTATGCATTGGTCGTAATTCCTTCATCGCGCAGGATGGAGAGTATTTTCTTCTGGATTTTGGCGGGGTGATGCACGTTATGGATCACCATGTCCCCCACATAGGTCTGCAGTTTAATTGTACCAAACCCCAGCAGCGTTTCTTGCAGACCGGCAATTTCATAATTAACCGACTGTATTTGCTGAAGACCTATGTCGGCGACTGCACGGTGGAATAACCCTTTTTGCGTAATTTGAATAAACCGTTGATCGGTCACGATAAACACACTGAAGTGCCAACCAATCCAGGAGGGAAAGAATATAAGCAAGCCGAGCAGACAACCAAGTGCTAAACCACCGAAGAACGCGATCATCCCTAAGTCAGGCTTAAGGGCAGCGGGTATGACCCCAATAAGTGGTCCAAGCATACCGAAGATGAGACCCTTGCGCATAACAACGGGGTGCCGACGAAATACATACAGCACTTCTTCGTCATCGAATTGGTCTTCAAAATATTTTGGCTTTTGCGCAGCAAATGCTTCTGCCATAAGCGTTATTGTACCGCATTACCGAAGTAAACTCTATGTTGGTATACTGTTGAGGCGCCCCTATAGTTCAATGGATAAAATAGCTCCGTCCTAAGGAGAAGCTCTAGGTTCGAATCCTGGTAGGGGCACCAATTGTGACTGTACTAGCGTTCGAATTCTTCGTAGAGGTGTAAGTACTCACTTTTATCATAGTCAAAGAGCTCATTAGCGTTAAAGAAGTTGTTCACTTCACGTTCACCGCTTGTTTTGCTATCTGACGCATGAATAAGATTTCGGCCGACACCAATTGCAAAATCGCCTCGTATGCTGCCAGGAGCTGCCTCGCGGGGGTTCGTCGACCCAACAAGTAAGCGAACCGAGTTCACACACTCAAAGCCTTCCCATGCCATCAAGACTACGGGTGAACTTTTCATAAATGACTCGAGACCAGCGTAAAACGGCTTTTCCAGGTGCTCGGCATAGTGGGTGCGTAATAACGTCTCATCAAGGCTCGCCATTTTCATGCCTATAAGCTTGAGACCTTTTCGTTCTAACCGCGAAATTATTTCACCAATAAGTCCGCGCTGTACCGCATCAGGCTTTGCAATAATGAGTGTTCGTTCCATCAAGTTTCCTTGCTTAATTTTCTGCATTATATCAGATATAAAATGCCTGAGCTATGATCCCTGACGGGGTCGCACAATGATACAATAAGCACATGCTATTTGCGAACGCTAAGACCGACTTTCTCGAGTATTTAGAAATCGAGCAAAACCGGTCACAAAAAACAATCCAAAACTACGACCATTACTTAACTCGCCTCCTCGACTTTGCAGGAGATATCACCGTAGAAGATATTGATGCTGAACTAGTACGTAAATGGCGCCTGTGGCTGAACCGGCTAGGCACCAATGTCAGCGATGAACTCAGTAAGACGACGTTAAATTACCACCTTATTGCACTACGAAGTTTTTTAAAGTTTTGCGCCAAACGAGATATCCCTGCCCTGTCAGCAGACAAAATAGAGCTGGGGCGTACAAAGCGGAAACAAGTGACATTTTTAAACGAAGATGAGTTAGAGCGCATGTTCAAACAACCTAAGTTGGACACACTTCCTGGCTTACGCGACCGCGCAATTCTCGAGCTACTGTTCAGTAGTGGTCTCCGGGTGAGCGAGCTCGTTGGCTTGGATAAAGATCACATAAACCTCAAGCGCCGAGAATTTATGGTGAGAGGTAAAGGACAAAAAGACCGACCTATATTCATCAGCGAAGAAGCCGCGTCATGGATTCAGCTCTATCTTAGTAAACGCCAGGATAATGCACGTCCCCTGTTTGTGCGCTACAGTGGTAGCAAAAAAGTAGATCTAACTGGCAATTTCCATCGCTTAACTGTACGCAGCGTACAACGATCTGTCGCGCGCTATGCCCTTCTTGCTGGTATAACAAAACACGTCAGCCCGCATACCATGCGCCATAGTTTTGCAACCGATCTACTCATGAACGGCGCTGATCTTCGCAGTGTACAAGCTATGCTTGGACACTCAAACATTGCGACTACACAGATTTATACGCACGTTACCGATCCGCACTTAAAAGCCGTGCACGAAAAGTTTCATCACAAAGTACGCTAGGGCTATGGGCAATTACCCGTCGTATACGGAACGCCGTTAGGACCGACTGTTAAGAGTTTACAAATTGAACCTGTTGATTCAAGCGCATTGCTTGGAATGTTACTTTGGTTGACTCCTGTAAGTGGTACCCGAACCTGCACCCTTCGCAACTGATCTTGATCACGACCCGTGACGTCAATCATGGCTTGTGCCCCACTCAATTTTGTTGTTGCACTATTACAATTAGGCGAGGACGTTGCACCAACCGCCACATTGACACACATCGCTAGGTCAGAAATACCTTCGTATAAGGAGTGGATGCGAACATAGTACTTTCCAGCCCCTAAGCCACTATTAATCGAGGCACTGCAGCTCACAGCTGAGCAATTCGCCAAAGTAATAGTAGCCGGATGTGCGCTGACAGCCGACACTAAGCCACTCGTACTGGTGTTACTGGGCTGAAAATAGAAGGTTTGCTGCGACGATATTAAGCTCGCTTGGCTTATCGTGTCAGCCGGCACAACGTCAAGCTGTACAAGAGCATACGCACAATTTGCATCCCAGCTTGTCTTCGATAAGAAATTGCCAATACCGCTCGTGCAATAGCTAGCAGAGTTAAACGTTATTCCCGGATCTTTGGTCCAAGTTACCGTTATGCTATTAACCGCCGTACCACCTACGGGTATGAGTGGCTCTGTCGTAGCCGATCCAGCACTTAAGTTACTGAGGCCAATTGATGTTGGGGTTGGATCTACGAGTACGCAGGTATACTTCACGCTTCCATCCGGCGATAAGGTGTCTTTGCCAGTAAGCGGTCCACCCCCTGTGGTGAGATTATTACATTGTGTATTCGCATTGGTGATATTGCCTGCCAATATTGCCGCGTATGCGTCGTTAATACCTGTTTCGGCTGCATAGTATGCTTGTGTACTGAGCTGCCTATCCAATGCTTCGCGTTGGTTGTGACGCGTTACTTGCGCAAAGCCCAGCACAATTAATGTAATAACAATGGTTAAGACCATCGTTACAATTATGGCCGCCATGCCTTGTTGGTTATTACTGAGACGTGTATTCGTCACCATTTCACACTCATTATGGTTACGTTTATAGTACAGGCTGCACTCGCATTTGTATAGCAGTTGAGAGATTAGCTACATAGCAGTATTGCGAGCCAGCATGCAATTTACACGCTATGTTTGCAGTCGGACTCGTTAAGTGTGGGCTTACGCTGTTAGAGTCGCAATCACCTGATAAATTGGTATCACAAAGCAGATCATCGTCGCCGTACACTACTTCTACATCAATGTAATACGTGTTTGTGCCACTAGCTCCAGGTGTAATAGTAAATTTTTGCAGACGCATATGGGGACCTATAAGCGACTGACTGTTCGGACCAGCTGCCACACTACTACAGCTTGCGCCGCCTACTTGATTGAGCGGCGACTCCCACAGAGCGTCAGAAATTTGTCCTGGAGCAGTTCCTACTTCTTTATATAAGGTGAAATCAAACTGCTTACTGTTTATACAAAAGGTGCACGTTGTACTGCCGTGACACGGTAATCCGCCTGACATTGGCTGACTAACTGGGACGCCCCCGAACTGAATTGCCTGAGATACAGCATCCACAACTGAACGTGCGGTATTCTGCGCTGTCGAGCTATTGACCCCTTTGTAGTAGTCATTGGTAAATGACATGACGCCATACGTAATAATGAGTAGTAATACTGAAAATATAACAGTCGCAATGAGAACTTCTATCACCGTAAAGCCTTTTTGGGCAGTGAGGGAAAGACGATGCGTGTTTGAGTGATGGCGCAACATATTATGGTCTATAGTACATTGTTACGTTATTTGTACCGGCTATAAGACTTGTCCATGAAGCCGTGACTGTGTATACGCCACTACTTGGATCGGGACCAGTGAGTCTAATTGCGTAGGCTGCAGGATCAGTCGCTCCTGGGCATGAACTGAGTTGCGCCCCAGAGCCAACGGTAATTGATCCCCCGGAGCCACTGGCAGGTGGCAACAAGCATTCATTCCCTGTAAACGTATTTGCAGTCGGGGGCGAACTCAAGTTAGTAACGTAGGCTCTCAATAGCTCAACCTGTCCTTGGGTATACTGCAACGCTTGACTGTGCTCTTCAGCATCTTGCACCGATAATACGCTCCGGTTCACAATTGCATAAGCTGCAGTTAAAACTAAACCGATAACCGCGGATGCAATAAGGACTTCTACGATAGTGTCACCAGCTTGCTTTCGTCGTTTCATAATTTGCATTCGTTATAAGTTATTACAGGTTGTCCCGTTATAAATTTGTGTGCTAACGCCCAAACCCGACCCTGAACTACCTGACGAACCAATGGTGATGAGGCCGGATTGGCTGGTTGTGCCGCTAGAGAAACACAATTCGATTGAAGCGAGATCGTCAAAGTGAGTTGGCTGACCGTTTTGGGTGGCATTATCGATTAAGTCTACGTAATTCGAGCTTGTATTTGCTTGCGTCCATGGTCCGTTTTCATTAACGAGATACATGTGAAGTTGTACTGTGCCACTGGTTGGGAGCTGATTATTAAATGTCCCAAGATCACTTATGAAAGCAATAATTGTGGGCCGCGCATTCCCATACGTAGTGTGACCGCTCCCATTAACTGAATCTTTCTCACCGTAAAATGTTAATCCGCTCTCATAGGAATATAGCGTACTGTCATCGGGAGCTTGCCCATCGTTAGCTACACCCTGACAGCCACACCCTGGTGCAATCGCAGTAGGCCAGGCTTCAGTGAGACTCGTGACGGGTTGCTGACTTTGGTTAAGTCGATTACCTGCTAACGGATATACGGTCATATCGCCCGAATACTTACCGTTTCCACCTGGGGTTGCCCAGCCAAATCGCAGCGCTTTGCCAAGAAACATACAATCATCGTTTGTCCCCTGCTGACTACTGCCACCGCCATTAGCAACACTGACAATATCTGGATTAAACCCATTCGTACTTCCCGTACAGCTAAAGTCTGAATTGTTCGGGTAATACCCGCTCGCCGTTTCATTAATAATCTGTTGCAACTGTTGCTGTAAGTTATTAATGCCTACTTGAAACTGTGACTCTGCTTGTTTTCCCGAAATAAGTTGCATGGCACTAATAAGAAGGAGACCGGTAACTGCCAAAACAATCATCGTTTCCACAATGGTGAAACCGTGCGGCTGCTTACCACCCTTCATGGCAACAAGTATAGCATAAGCTTCTTGCTTCAGACACCTAAGAACACGTGCGTATACCAATTGAGCAGTGCGCTCCCAAATAACACGCTAATTACTCCGCCTACTATGAGAAATGGACCAAAGGGTATAGTGCTTTTGCGATCTAAACGTTTTGTTGCTAGTAACGGTAAGGACACAATACTCCCCAGGACTGCCGCCACAAATATAAATAGGAGACTCTTAGAGGGAGCGCCTGCTAGTATTCCCATTAAAAAGCCTAGTTTTACGTCTCCTCCTCCTATCCATTTGCCTGAGGACACTTGAAAGATGATATAAAATATTCCGCCACCAACAAGTGTCGCGAGGCTTAGCGCTATAAGACTACTCGTAAGGGAATGTGAAGTTGCGAGTAGCAGCCCTGCTTGTATGAGAGCAAGTCCTGTACAGGGGAAGACGATTTTATTTGGCAGCAACATCCAGCGCACATCGTAGACCAACAACGCCATAAGACCAATGAGTTCTACGAGCCAAATGCCAAAAATAACCCGCTGTACCCCAACCAGGAGGTGTGGCCAGCTGACATATGAAAGTACAAAAAGTGCGGCAGTAACCACTTCTACTATCGGATACTGAACAGAAATGGGTTTCTTACAGTAGCGACATTTGCCCCGTAGGCTTACCCAACTTACGACCGGCACAAGATCACGAGCCGCGAGTTCATGATGACATTGCACACATTCAGAACGCTCACGTACCCAATCGCGACCTTCGTGTATACGCCATACGAACGCGTTTATGAAACTGCCAAATATAAGACCTAACACTAAAAGCACAAGTATTATCATCGGGTGTATGGTACCATGAAACAATCAATTTGGTATACGTCCGGAGCTAATGGATACCGTAAAAAACAGCTTTGCGCACATGGGCAGAAAGCTAGTCCGTCCCGCCTTCAAAACTGCGGCGATCGAACTTTTGATTGTCGTCACTATCGCAGCATCCTTTGTGATAGAAATGGCCCACATAGCAACAACAAAGTGGCTCCAGCTTTTCCTGTATAACGGTGACTCCCTCACCTTGCCTATCATATTTAAATCACTACAATATCACGAACCTATACAATGGGTATTTTCGTCGCAACTTAATTTATTCCCAGAAGCAATACTTTATGCACTCGGCTTGCCGTTCACACATTCCACAAAAATTGCGCTATTCATCAATGCTGCAGTCAATGTCTTGATCTTCTATCTGCTAATTCGACTGTTTCTAAAAACGGTTACGCACGCATCTCTACGAGTCCGACAAATTTTGGGACTACTCACAATGCTGTTGCTCATTTTGTGCATGGTATTAGAGTCGTCATTTGTATTCGGTCAAACCATGGTAACCTACCTTCTCTTTAATACGTACTACACAGGTCCACTTTTCGTAGGCATGCTTGCATTGTGTTCGCTTATCGTACAGATTAAGCATGAGACGCTGCATAGGCGTCAAAAATTGTTCGTTATCGGCGTGGGTATAATAACTACGCTCGCCATATCGTCTAACCCACTCTACATCCTGCAATTTTCGCTACCATTTCTATGTTGCATCGCCATAATATGGAGATTATATGCGATAACTCGACGTAATGTTTTGCGCCTGGGTATTCCGCAGCTCGTGCCAGTAATTATCGGTTTGGGCATACGTCAATTATTCTTACAAAGTTTTATCGGTCAATCTACTACTTCGCATCTCACAACGCCCGCGAGCCTATTCAAGTGGAAAACGTCATTTGATTTTGTCATCAAATCAATCGCACCTGTGCTTGAAAGCACCGGCACTCACATTCGCATATTTATTTCAGTATTTATATATTTCGGCTGCCTCATTGCGCTCTTATTTATTCTTAATGTCCAGCAAAAGAGAAGACAGAAATTACTACGTCCAGAGCAGTTATTTAGCCTCACATTCATTGTATTTGAGCCTATAGTCCTGATTGGTAGCCTCTATACGGGATCAACGGTTCCGGAGCGTTACCTAATAAGCTCATATATTTTGTTATTTTTGAGCATACCCCTTCTTGCTGACTTCTCGTTTTTACAACGCTACACCCGAGCTATCGCGTACAGCACGATAAGCCTCGCTTGTGTTGTCATCGTAGGGGGGACAAGCGACGTCTCGCAGCTTCACCCGTTCTGGGGAACATTCAACAGCGATGAGGCATGCTTAGCTCAGTCCCTGCACTATGAACCTGCCAATGGTCTAGCCGACTACTGGGTCGCTCGACCACTTGATGTCTATAATTCCAATCACGAGCGGGTATTACAGGTCCTAGGAGCAGACGTCTATCCGTGGCTCAATAATTTAGGCGCCTATCAGGGTAAAACGTTTACATTTTACGTGGAGCAAAGAATTCCCACTTATAATGTCTCATTATACCCTCTGAATATTGTTGTACCCCCATCCTATAGCAGCGTTTCTTACTGTACGAATTTTGTTGTGTACCACTACCCTCCTCACAGCCTCGGCTATACATTACTTAACCATCATGTGCAAAATTCGCTCCATGAGGCTGAAGTCGCCCGAGAGCATGGTGCCATACCGGCTCTGCTTGAAAAGCGAGAAGTAATGAATCAACCCCACGATGGAGTAAACATACTAGATCGTTAATCCAACTAAACGGCTGTTGTTTCCAATGATACGTCTGTGACAACTGATCTTTGTGCAGTATTTCGTCGATCAAAAACCACGTACCTATATAGAAGAAAGTTCCATACCATCCCTACCCCAACGCCAGCAGCTTTCGCGACATTAAGTTCTACGAAACTATGGCTATTAATATACTGGGTAATGAAAAATGAGTGATTAATGGACGTATGCACTACTTCAAGCATGCCAGATATTACAATGCCTTGAAGCACGACAGCACTAAATGAAGTTATGACCATAAAAAGTCCCAGGTCTTTTAAATTTGCCCTTTGCGTCTGCTTGAAAACAAAGTAGTGATTCAACAAATACGATAAGCTAATACAAATAATCACAGAAAAACAATTAGCAAAAAATATTGGTAGCTTAAATATTCTTACAAACATGTTAAAAAGAAAAAAATCCAGGATTGTATTGCTTAAACCCGCGAGCGCAAATCGGACTTTTTGGTGGGCAAAATGCTTATGCATACGTATACTGTACAACAAATGAAATCTCTTACGAAGCAAGTCAAGCGTGTAGAGTTCGTCGTCGTTATCCCGACCTATAATGAAGCTGAAAATGTTAAAGCACTATTATGCCAACTTGCTACGGTAATAGGCGACCATCCTTGGCTCAGTGCGCATATAATTATTGTTGACGACTCTTCTCCAGACGGGACAGGCAGAATAGCAAAACAAACAGCCCGCGAACTCCGTGGTAGTACATTCAGCGTTAGCGTATTATCTCGACCGGCTAAAGATGGACTAGGACGGGCGTACTTACACGGTTTTACTTATGTACTAGATCGCATACCCCATGCGAAGTATGTGATAGAAATGGACGCAGACTTATCGCATAACCCAAAGTATATTCCTGAATTCGTTGAACGGGCCGAAAGTCAGCACCTCGACCTTGTTATAGGATCACGCTACATCAGAGGCGGCGGGACGCCAGGCTGGTCAAGAGATAGGCGCCTGCTGAGTCGTGGGGCAAATCTTTATGCCCGTCTTGTCTTAGGTAAAGGCATATCAGACTATACCAGCGGCTATAATCTATATGCCACATCCATTATGCGGCAGATACCCCTAGATGAAATGCACTCAGATGGATATAGCTTCCAAATCGAGCTGAAATATAGAGTGGCGTTAATTACCAGCAGAACTGCTGAACTACCCATAATTTTTAAGGATCGTTCGCTCGGTGTCTCCAAAATACCAAAAGACACGGCACGTAAAACGTTCATTTTGGTACCATATCTCCGATTCTCTTTATAGACAATAAAAAAGACCTCAGGAAGAGGCCTTTTTTATGCAATGAACTACGTTTAGTTACTTTGGCAAGTGGGAGTAAAGCCACTAGAAGCTTCTATGTCGTATAATACAGCCACCTGGCGTGACGCCCCTGCGGCTGCAGCAGAACCGCTACATGTAGCACCTGTTACGATGACTACCCTGTCACTTGCAGAGGTAGTATCTAGAGTGGGTGCTGAGCTTTCAGGTACAAGATCTATGTTGCCTTGAGACGTACCGTCACCCGAGTAATACCCGGTCTTGGCTAGTGATACAACCTGACCAACATTTGTCGGTAGAGCACCGCCGTTATTGGACGTATATTCATTAACAGCACCTAGTAATGCCGATACGTCGTTCTTGCGCTGTGTGTTACGACTGTTACGCTGTAAAGCTGGTACGGCTAGGAATACAATGAGTAGGATCAAACCTGCGATAGCAAGCACGATCATAACTTCGATGATTGTGAACCCCTGATTATTTTTCTTTGATTTAAGCATTGCAAATGCCCCCTTTGCAGATTGTTAGTTAAATGCTTATGGTTGGATAGTAACTGCTTATGGCTAAAAAAGCAATAGTTTACTTAACGATTTGATGTCGAAATCTACTACTCTGTGGTTATCCCGCATTTGTAAAGCCAGATTGATTTACCAGACCATATATTGGCAGCAAAATTGCCGCAACAATTGTTATCGCAACGATGCCCATAATAACCATCATGACGGGTTCAATAATGGTGGAGATGTTTTTAATCTGGTTATCCACTTCTTTTTCATAGTAATCAGCCACCTTGGCCAGCATTGTTTCGAGCGCCCCCGATTGCTCGCCAATTTGTAACATATTCGGGACAAGGTCCAAGAAGTTTGGATCCCCTTTTAGCGATGCAGACAGCGCTTTACCACCTTTAACTTTTTCTATGGCACTATTTATTGATTTTGTAATGTGCACATTGTCAACCGCTTCAGCCGTTATTTGCAGCATTTGAATTAATGGTACGCCGCTCGCGACAAGGGTAGTCCCAGTACGAGCAAATCGCGCCATATACATTTTCATAAACAAAGGTCCCGTTGGCCATGCTTTCATTTTGAACGTATCGACAACCCGGCGCCCACCGAGTGTTTTCGCCCATCGAGTACCAAAAAATCCTGCGAGCGCGACCGCGATAAGCACAATCCACCAAAAATGAATAATGAAGTGCGATAAGCCAAGCAGTACCCGCGTAACTAATGGTAAGGACACACCCTTAAGCCCCGCGTATATGCTTTGCACTTGCGGCAACACTTTGACAATCATGAAGCCGACAACGCCAAGCATTACGAGCAAAACGATAAGAGGATAGATCATCGCCCCTCTCACTTTACTAATTATGTCAGCATCTTTTTCCTGTTGGTCAGCAAGACGTTCCAATCCCTGATCGAGCGTCCCCGATGCTTCACCCGCAGCTATCAAGCTGATATATACCCTGTTAAATGCTTCGGGATGTTGCTCTAAGGCAGCTGAGAACGACATGCCACCTTCTACATCACTAATAACTTGAATAATAATAGCTTTCAACGGTTTGGCCGTAGTCTGCTCAGCGACACTTCGTAATGACTGTACAAGTGGTAATCCGGCGTTAATAAGGGTACTCAATTGACGGCTAAACAACACACGATCTTTCGTACGAACCTTGTGGAAGCGTCCACTGCTTGCTGCTTTTTCAGCTTTAATGGTTAATGGGGCAAGACCTTGACCACGTATAAGTTTAGCGGCGGCGGCTTCGCTTTCAGCCTGCACCATTGACTTAACTTTTTCACCAGTGGCAGCGTTGCGAGCTTCGTACGTATATGTCAACATCTCGTTAGCCTCTCATTAAGCGATCAAGCTCATCAAGATCTACAGCATAATTGCGGGCTTCATCATAACTAATCGAGCCGTTGTGTATCATGCCGACAAGCGTTTTATCCATTGATGACATGCCAAATTCAGCGCCAGTCTGAATAACTGCTTCTAGCTGGTGACTTTTACCTTCTCGAATAATGTTGCGAACGGCGGGTGTGGCCACAAGGATCTCTGCGGCAGCTAAGCGTCCACCGCCTATTGCTGGGATCAGCCGTTGAGAACAGATAGCCATGAGTATGTTAGAGAGCTGGGCACGTATTTGCGGCTGTTGATGTGGCGGAAACACATCGATCATGCGGTCAATACTTTGTGCGGCGCTGTTTGTGTGAAGTGTTGCAAACACGAGGTGGCCCGTTTCTGCAATCGTAATAGCACTTGCTATTGTTTCAAGATCTCGCATCTCGCCGACTAAAACTACGTCAGGGTCTTCACGGAGAGCGGAGCGAAGAGCTGCACTAAATGAATAGGTGTCGTAGTGTACTTCTCGCTGAACGATAACAGATTTTAGGCTCTTGTGCGTAAACTCGATTGGGTCTTCAATGGTCACAATATGGACCGGTCGTTCAGAGTTGATCTTATGTACCAGTGCGGCTAACGTAGTTGACTTACCCGATCCCGTTGGACCAGTCACCAATACCAACCCTCGGGGGTAGTCCGCGAATTTGTTTACAATGTCGGGCAGCCCTAGTTGCTCTATGGTTAGGATTTCATTTGGAATCAAGCGCAATGCAGCGGCTAAGTTACCTCGTTCATGGAAGGCGTTTACACGAAAACGTCCTAAGTCACCAAAGGCAAAGCTGAAGTCAAATTCCTTATCTTTCAGGAGGATTTGCTTCTGGTCCTCATCAAGCACTGCAAATACGAGCGCTTCTACTGCCTCTTCGTTTAAGGGGTCAGCACCATTAACTGCGACTAACGCGCCATCGATACGAAGCATTGGCGGCAAGCCTACTTGGATGTGCAGGTCTGAAGCCTTCTTTTTTATGACTTCTTCTAGTAGTACTTCAATTCTCGGTTGTCCCTGCATAGTTTTATTCCACCTCTTTCATTTATGCACTTTCCGCCGATGCAACTCGGTCAACTTCAGCTAACGTCGTTCTTCCATCGAGGGCCTTCAAGTAGCCATCCTGGCGCATGCTTACCATACCTTCTTTAACTGCAGCTGCTTGAATTTCGGCACTGGTTGCTCGTTTCATAATAAGCTGCTGTATTCCATTGCTGACCGGGAAGACTTCGTATAAACCCATCCGACCCTTATAGCCTCCCGGGCTTTCAGCGGTATCTTTTCCCTTAAATAAAGTATAAGCGTTTTGGTTTGCCAAGGGCAAGCTTTTATACCCTAAATCATCACTTACTTTCTGCTGTTCAGATTCAGTTTTAGGTAATAATGATCCAATTGCCTCTTTAACGGCAGCGGCTTCAATATCTGAAGATTGATACGTCTCTTTCCCATCATCAGCGATGCGTCGTACTAGCCGTTGACCAATAACCACGCGAACCGTAGAGGCAATCAGGAACGGTTCAATTCCCATGTCGAGCAGTCGTGGCAAGATGCCGGCTGCAGAATTAGTGTGCAGGGTACTAAACACGAGGTGCCCAGTAAGCGCCGCTTGGACGGCAAGCTGCGCAGTTTCTGAGTCACGAATTTCCCCAACCATAACGACATTTGGGTCCTGTCGAAGTATGGAACGCAAGCCGGATGCAAAGGTTAATCCAACATCAGGATTAACTTGCATTTGGTTGATACCACTCATCTTATACTCAACCGGATCTTCAAGGGTTACAATATTGATCGCATCGCTCTTGATTTCCTGAATGAGCGCATATAGTGAGGTTGATTTACCGGATCCTGTTGGACCGGAGGTTAAGATCATCCCATTGGATTGTTTAATACCCTCACGAATGGCGCGCAGTGCCCGACCTGCGTAACCCATATCTTCCAGCTTTAAGGAGGTGCCTGACTTATCAAGCAAACGTATTACAACTTGCTCTCCCCATACAGTTGGGGCAATCGCAATACGTAAATCTATTTGTTTCTTATCAACAACTACAGAAAACTGACCATCCTGAGGAATACGGTGCTCATCAATTTTGAGGTTCGATAATATTTTTATACGACTGACCAAGGCAGCTTCTGTGCTTTTTGGTAGACGCATTACTTCGCGCAGTATGCCGTCAATTCGACAGCGGATTTTGAGTTCAGTTTCAAGTGGCTCAATGTGAATATCACTTGCGCGGTTACGACCGGCAAATTCCAGCACGGCACTGAGCGCTTTGCTAATCGGTGAATCTTGTACCAGGGTAGCGATTGTATCTTTGCTCTTTGGGGGCGCTGCTTTGGCATCTTTGGACTCTGTAGGCTGCTCTATGGAATCTTCAGGAACTAATTCGCCCGGTAAGATCTTGGACATCTGAGTATCTAATGTGGAGCCATACTGCTTCAGTACCTGCTTGATGCCACCTTCACTTGCCGTATAGACCTTCAGGGGACGTCCAATTTTATTACTGAGGAAATCGACCGCTTGAATGTTATCTGCATCGAGCATTGCCACGACCAGTCGGTGCTGCATTTCACCAAGTGGAACAGCCATATATCGCTCAGCAACTTCTTGCGGCAGTAGTTTCAGTACCTCAGCGTTTACTTTGGCACCAGTTAAATTCACATATGGAACTTTCGTCGCGGTGGCTATTGTTTTCGTCAAATCTTCTTCAGTAATATGACCATTGCTGACTAAATAGGAAAAAAGAGGGGTTAGTTTTGCTTTTGCCTCTTTCTTAAAATCAGCTAAGTTATCTGCAGTTACCAGACCATTTTTAACGAGCAGGTCTTCGACCTGCTGTTCGGTAGTGGCAGAGAGAACACTCATGCCGATCTTCCCTACTGCTTTGCGTTAAATGGCGTTGGGTTAGTATTGCCACCAATTGTAATAAGCTTGGTCGGGTCAAACGCTTGAGTATTAAAATACCGGCTGTCAGGCTCTGGAAAACTATCCGATATGGGGGTAACCACTTCCACTTGTTGCTGTCTCCCCTTGTGCGGCGCAAACAAGGCTTTACTCACAAAAAGAGAAACCAGAGCACTTATAAACACCACGACTACGATCAATAGGATGTCTTTTTGTTTCACTTGATTACCTCGCTGCCTATTTGTAGACTTTTCCCAGGTTGATAGTACGTGTGCGCCGACACGGTCAATTGCATGTTATTGACCCCGCCCGACAAAGTCATGGTATCTATTTGGATGGGGCGTATTGATGACTGCAGCACGCCGATAAGATTTTGAATGGACGAATAGCTCGCATTACCAATGCCGAACGTAAACGGCATACTCACAGGCTGTGGATTAGGGCTGCTTGTATTATTCTGTTGTGATAATTCGTCGTCAGTGCCGGTGATATTACTGATGCTAAGATTTCGATCAGTTAAAATTTTCTCAAGGCTAGACGCCAGTGCTGGAAAATCATATTGGGGCGGCAAGGCGTCAAGCACTATCTTCGCGTTGTCGCCATCATTATCACCTGTACCGTTTGGATTACCACCGATAACATTAGTTGGCGTACTTATAAATGCTTGGTAATGCGACGTGAGGCTATTTACTGCCGTTATATTAGCTTGTAACTGATTACGGGCTTTTTCTTTGGCTGACGTAACCCGGCTAAGATACCCTCTTTCGCTCCACAGTGAACTTGCTGCTATGAGTGAAAATACAGTAATAAACGCTGCTATGGCAACTGTCGTCACCATCTGGGCACTAGCCTTATCGATGGCCAGATGTTTGCTTGATATTGCGGTCTTCTTCATAACTATTGTCCTGTTGTCGAGTTAGTGTTTGCGGGAGCACTTGGGGTACTAGTCGTCCCCTGTACAAACAAATCAGATGGTTTATCAAGCTCAGAACGCGTCGTAATAAGTTTTGGTACTGATAGCGTCACTTTTTGTGTGATATCAAAGATTGTTGGGTCGTAATTAAACGTAAGTGTATAGCTCGCACTATTATTCGATAACGCAAAGTTCGTTAGCACTACATTACTAAAAGCTGGTTTCGTGCCTTGCGTGCCGCTGACTGAATAATTCGTGAATTTAAGCGTGTCTGCAAACGTATTTACGGTACTGAGCGCGTTGGCGCTACCAGTTAAGGTGATGACATGCTGATTGAAATCTATCGTCATATTGCTGATGTTTACTTGATTAGGTACGAGTTGACCTAAATAATCAAATAAACGGTTTGCAGCGGGTTTACCATTATGTAAATTCGTTAAACTACTCAGTTGATTTTGAACAGTTAAGATCTTGCTTAAATTAGGCTGACCTTCTAGCTTTGCGCTGTACGACTTGATATCCCTATCAACATCGTTAAGGTGTTTTTTCTGCAATTGAGTGACTGCCAAAAGTAAGATCAAAATACCTAAGGCTGCGACACTTACGAGTATGCTGGTCGCCATCACTAACCGTTTTGTTCGCTCAGCTTTTAAGTATTGGAGCTTAACGTCGGGCAACAGATTAAATTGAATCATGCCTGTCGCTCCGCTAATCCTGCTGCGACACCGAACTGATTTGATACAGTGAGCAATTCATTTTGTTTAGAGGCGGGGAACGAAACATTGCGCCAAGCATTGCCGATTTCGACGTTAATATTAAAGCGGTTTGCGACGTACACCGGAAATTCCGGTAATACCGCAGCCCCACCCGTAACGACAATGCGATCTAGTTTTTGATCAGCATAGCGCGTACTAAAGAACTTAATAGACTTTTCAATTTCACTCATCAACAAATCTACCGTACCGCTAATTGCGTGGTACACCTGCCCTTCCAACTTCTGTTGATTAAGGCCGAACTTACCAACAAATTGACGTGCCTGAGCTTCGTCAACGTTTAAGTTTTGCATTGTGGCTTTTACGATAGCTTCAAACCCAGTAGGAATTGCCCGGGTCAATCGTGGAGCACCGTTCATGATAATAACTAAATCAGTAGCTATATTACCAATATCGAGGATCATTTGTGGTAACACAGCTTCGGCTGGTACGACTGCCCGTGCCAATGCCATACTTTCAGGCTCAAACGCTATTACGTTTAAGCCTATACCTTCAAGCATATCCAATCGGTTTTCAACAAAATCATTTGGCACACTACTCAAGAGCACCTCGACTTTAGTCTTGTCAGTAGGTGAATCACCCAAGGTTTGCCAGTCAATTTTAGATTCCGCTAACGGAGTGGGGATAAGCGAATCAGCCTGATATTGAATACTTTTACCAAGTTCGTCATTACTAAGACGCTCTATATCGACAACCGTCGTGAACACGCGTTGGGACGGGAGACCTACTGCCACGTTTCTTGTAGTAACGCCAGCTTTTGACACGAGACTCTTAATGGTCTGCGCAACAGTCTGTTGGTCAGTCTTTGCATCGCTGAGGGATGTTTTTGCGTCTAATGGCACATAGGCATACCGCAATAATGCTTTCATTTTGTCGTGCCCACTGAGCTGAACAAGTCGAATAGCCGTCGTGCCAATATCTAAGCCAAAAAAGTCTGTCGCGCCACCGCTTAAAAGAGCCATCGTAACTTCTCCTGTAGTTGTAACACTGCAAAGTTATGAGGTGTGCCGGAGTAAATTATGTGTTTGTTATTGTTCATTTCCCACCGGTTAACGTTTACCTCACCTACTATATACACTAAGCACGAGCATTACAACACTGGCGGCAAACTTGTTATGTACTGGTCAACTGGACTGCTCGAAGGGCTGCCGCCATTGAGCCACAGTTCTGGACTTGATTGAATAATTTCCGCAGCACTGGCTGGCGTACCATCTGCAGGATTTGAAATTGGATGACCATATGTACGGTCAAAGTGGAGCGTACTCGCGGATAGCGCGCCGACGACTTTCAATGGATTTTTACAACTTGTATAGTCTCTAATTTCTGAAGGAACGCCCGCAGATATGCTTGCACACGTATATACATTGCCGCCTTGAGCAATAAATGCTCCTTCCAGGTTCGTAACAGAAGCGTCGATATAAATGTTTCCGTTTGTGACTAGCTCAAATCGTGGAATTTCGGTCACATTTGTATAACTTGCATACGAGATATTGCCCGAGATATACACGTTTCCATTTACTTTAAGCGTTATATGCGAGCCATTTGCTAATGTACCGCCCGCTATAGATACAGCTGAACCGGGAGCTGCCGATGCAGTATAGGTGTTACTTGCACTGGGTACTGTTGAGCCACTAGTAAACGTTGGCGTAGAGGTGGTCGTAGCGGTTTGACCGTAATAATCTGGTAAGCAAGACCAATACCCCGTCAAATTGAGATCACCTCCATAGCCACCGCTATTGTTAGGACTGTTGGCAAATGCCAAGCCGGATGGACCAAAGGGATACACCATAGGAGCGCCAGTGAGCGAACTGGTACCGTCAGCATTTAGTGCCGTCATAAAGCCTTTAATTGCACCATCAGATAAAGAAGCCATCTGTCCCCCACTGCCAACTGCTGTGGGATATGCATGGGGATAATTATTGCCATATAATCCAGAATTACTACTCGGTGTGCAACTACTTCCGTACCCCATGCCTGCCGCTATATCACCACCTAGAACACTTATGAACGGCTGATACCCAACATATATTGACCCTTGGCAACTGATAGAGTTTGCCGCTCCTCCTCCGCTAACAGTCCAGTATATGGTGTACCTTCCAGCCGCTGTAGCACTGACATTGGGAACACTATAGGACGCACTACCATTTGCGCTTATTGTGCCACTTGTAGGTAGTCCACCTAAGCTTGGGGTACTTGATATTTGTATTGCGGAACCACTTGTAGCTCCGTTATTGGCTGTAAACGAGACCGTTACAACAAACGGCTGACCGTATATTCCAGGGCTGGGACCAGATAAAGCGCTCCCGCACGAAAGCGTTGCGGCAGGCGTCCACCCAAAATCCAATCCACTGTCTGTATTCAGGTCATAGTAGTAGGTATTTCCTCCACTGCTACAAGTGTGGCTACTACTGTAAGTATCTGCATATTGCCACTCGTAAGATACGCCACAGTGATATTGCGAGTTAAGTGTTGGACCTATGAAAGTTGAAGGGGCACCCTGTGTTTGGCGCACACAATACACCTGAGTAGATCCTATTGGGAATTGGTAGTCACCACTCGAGTTCGCATAATAGTAGAATGCATCGCCCCATGATGCAGTATCGTATGGATTAGACTGCTTATAGCCCGGGAAATTCACATTTCCGTCGCTATAGACAAAATAGTAACCATTGCCGGTAGGTGTCGAGGCAATACCAGAGACGGGCGCTGATTCAGGATAAGCATTATGGTAGTTGGTTGCACTGCCATATGGGTACACGGTACCCGAACTAGTAACGATCCAATATCCATCAGGAGCACTTGTAGTACCCGTAGTAAAGTTATACCGATTGTTATATGCAATACCCGTTGCATATGACGAGGTTGGCGGATTATTGTAACTAGCGCCGTAAATATTGTTGCCTTTTGAGTCTTGATATACTCCCGGGGCATGTACTGGTTGAGAGCCACCAAGACCATGACTAGTTGCGGCCCCATAAAAATGCGAACTTGGAATTCCAAAATTGAACACACCACCATCTGAAGCAACTAACGCATAACCACCATTACTATCGTCAACCGAAATTCCAGTAATCATACCACTAAATGATATCTGCGCGCCTTGCGAATCCTTATACATACTGCCCCTGAACTGTGCATCACCAAAAGTGAACACTCCTCCGTCGGATCCAACGAGTAAATAGCCCTTGCCGTCTGGAGTTGATGCGATGCCAGTTATTCTCTCATGGCTACTAACTCCATATGGGTCAGTCTGACCTGCTTTAGCCATAAGAGCTGGCAAAGAATTATAATAGCCCGCATCACCAAAAGTGAACACTCCTCCGTCTGCCCCAACAAGCCAATATCCTTTACCATCCGGGGTAGTAGCCATATCAGTAATATACTCAGGACTTGTTTGTGGGTCATATCGTGCTTCGTTCTGCATACAGCTATAGTACTGACCACCTGGTATACCTGCGCCAGTTTGTGTGTTATAGGTACGACCACTTACCTTCACAAATGTCGGCTGGGCGGGAGGCAACCCAGTAACGTTAATAGTTATAGTAAATTGTTCAGTGTTTTGGGGACAATTATAATCTGGAGCCGAGTAATGTACCGTATCGACAGCTTGACCATTGACTATACATACCAAGAAGCCGTTATGCCAATCTACTATACCGGTTT
>DASTAH010000004.1:0-4571 GCA_035712845.1 Saccharimonadales bacterium (SeqCode) | reverse complement strand
CACACACCACTTGTATGTGCCCATTATCATCACGCGCTACGTTTGCGGTTACTCCACCGTCATCGATTAGACATATATGAAGCTTGTCTGCGTTTGGATGGTCGGCGCAGCGAACGATCTTCACGACCGTAACACCTTCATACAAAGAACCAAGATACTCGGGCTCAGCTTCAAGCGCTCCAAGCTGTGCGCCAATTTTTTCTACTAATTGCTCTATTGACACTTCTAATAGATCGGCATAACCAAGTGCGCGAATGGCGCTTAAACTAATCTTCATAGTGCTCCTTCAAAACAAATAGGCTAATACAAGTGTGATATCGTGTCATTTAAATTGCCGCAAAAAGTTTAGGTTACCCGATTCAAAATGGCGAATGTCTTCAATCCCGTATTTCATCATCACGAGTCGCTCAAGCCCACATCCCCATGCAAAGCCAGTATAAATGTTCGTGTCTATGCCCGCCTCATGTAAAACATTAGGATGTATCATGCCACAACCGAGTAGTTCTATCCATCCAGACTGACTACAAATATGACACCCTTTGCCCTCGCAAAACGGACAGCTTATAGCAAACTCAAAACTTGGTTCCGTAAATGGAAAATAAAACGGCTGTGTTTTTACTTTTAATTCTTTGCCGTAATATTCTTGTAGAAAAGTTTTAAGGGTGGCAATTAAATGTCCGGCGTTCACGCCTCTATTCACATATATTCCTTCAAACTGATAGAACGTATGCTCATGGCGTGCATCTAAATCTTCATTTCGGAACACACGACCCGGTATAACAGCAGCGATTGGTCTACCTGCCTCTAATTCTTGTATATGGGATGACAGAACGCGATGCTGCATCGTGGAGGTTTGAGCTGGCGCGATGAGACCTTCAGTTGTCATGAACGTATCATAGTCGTCACGCGCAGGGTGATCCTCTGGAAAATTTAGGCTGGTAAACATATGGTAGTCATCATCCAACTGACGACTTTCTATTGCCGTAAAGCCCATGCGATAAAAAATGTCCAGCACCGTAGCAAGTTCAGTCATCAATGGATGCTTGCTACCGCAATCACTTGTTAATAAATGTGGTCGTTTTTCAACCGGCACATTCGTATCAAACGGCGCTGTTACATCAATTGGAGGCAGCGTTTCAGAGTCATCGTGCGCAGCTGATATCAAAGCCTCAAGTTCCTGCCGCAAGGCATTTACTTCTTGACCAAATTGACGTCGCTGATCAGCAGGTAACGTTTTAATTTCATCGAAAAGTGCACGAAGCTCAACTGATCGCATAATATCAGCTTTGTGCGCAGCTTCATTCAGCCGCGCTTTGAGCAATTCAGCAACTTCAGCTATCTGTTGATTGTGGTATTGCATATCGTAACCAAGTATAACAGTAGTACGTATCTTTGGGTACGTGATTAGCTATTAGTCAGTAATCAAAATGGCGTTTTCGCGTACCGCCGGTATACCAAGAAATACGTCTGGTGTGGACGGCAAAGGAAACGGATACTTTCCGGTAACGCAACTCGTACATAGCTTACCAGCTCTGGCACCACGCGAAGATCGTATCATGGCTTCCTCTGCTGCTTGCTGCAACCGCTCCGGGGTGTTGAAGGCAACCGAATCAGCTCCTATATATTCAGCCATTTCAACAAGATTCATCCGGGAGGCTATCAATCGGTTTTCATCGTGGGTGTCCATACCCATTAAGCAGGCTTTACGGTATTGCGCCGATGAAAGACGGACATGAACTTCAGCTGCACCGCATTCTTTACGTATATATTTCACTAACGCGCGCATGGTATGCCCTTTAATCATAGAATCGTCACAAAGAACTACTCGTTTGCCGCGAACTAATTCTGCAAGTTTTGGGTTAATGCCATACTTCTCTCGTATAGCGTCATCCCGTTCATCACCACGCAATAGAAATGTGCGTATGTCTTTTACTTTTTCAAGTACAGGTATTAATGGCAAAGCTGTGGCGGCAGCATATCCTTCTGCACACGGGCGTCCTGAAGCTGGTACGGGTATTACAACATCAGCATCAACCGGTTGATCTTCACCTAAGTGCACCCCAAGGTTATATCGCATCTGACGTACATTGATGCGGTCTATTATTCCGTCTTCACGAGCAGTATAAATTCCTTCGAATGCACATAGCTGAGGCTCTTCTCGGCGGTCTATAAAGAAACTATCATAGCCATCCTTACCAAATCTATAGACTTCGCCTGGCGCGATATCTTCAATGTCTTGCACTTCTAATTGTTCAAGGACAACTTGTTCGGATGCCACCATCCAACCCTTGTCCTTCAGTTTTCCGCGCACAAGTGGATGAAAGCCCCAAGCGTCACGTGCCGCATACAGTTCACCTTTATAAATCATTGTTAGGCAGTAGGCACCGTTCAATTGTGGCAAAACAATCTTAAGAGCTTCTTCCAAACTACCGAGATTGGCGGCAACATGATCGAGCACGTGCGTTAACAACTCGCTATCAGTTGGCTCACGATCACCCTCAGCATGTTCATATGGGTCATAGCCATTGAGCCATGCAATTTCTAGCATATTGTCGATATTGCCATTATGAGCTAATACCAGACCCGTTCGTCGACCAAGGTGGGGGTGAAGCGCGTTAAAGTCTTCTGTTTCTGCAGTGCTATAACGCGTGTGGCCAATAGCAGCCGAAGTGCCAATCAATTCTTCAAAGCGAGCAATATCAAAGTCCCACGTGTCATTTTCGGGCTGGTAAATTTCTGGAATCGCTTCCCGTACCTTTCCATGCCCTTTGTGAACAATAACTTGTCGACAGCTGGGATCATTACGCAGCGGTTCATTGTCAAGCACATAGGCGATGCCTGCGCCACTATGGCCTCGATGTTGCACTCCCTCCATACCGGCTATTGTTAGCTGTAGCACTGGTTGACCAGGGGCAAATACACCAACGACCCCACATTTATCCTCTGGTCTATCTTCACGTTCAATGGCAGCAAGCGCAGCAAATTCAGTAACCGCACTTATTTCAGCTGGTTTTTGTTCTCCCGCCATTTGCCATAATTGTAATGCTAAAATAAGCGTAAGCAAACTACGTAATATAAACAACTACCGTGCATATAGTGGCAGCTGGTATGTGCGTTACAATATTCACATGGCAACATTTTCATTTGACGTGGTAAGTGAATACGACAAAGCTGAGATGAACAATGTTTTTGATCAAACTCAGCGAGAAATAGCCAGTCGTTACGACTTTAAAGGCACACCTGCAGCAGTGGAATGGCTTAATGCTGAAAAAACAGGGCTAAAAATTACGGGTAGTGGAGAATGGCAAATTGATGCAATTCTCGATATTGTGCGCAAAAAATTAGCCGCACGAAACGTCGATCAAAAAGCTCTTGATACATCGCAAGAGTTGATTATGAGCAATCTCAAAACAGTTAAGGATGTTCCATTCCTACAAGGACTTAATCAAGACAAAGCTAAACACATTACAGCACGTATTCGGGATACCTATCCTAAAGTAAAGACCCAAATTCAAGGCGAAGCGGTGCGCGTTATAAGCACTAGCAAAGATGATTTACAAGGTGTTATGCAATTACTTCGGCAGCAAAATTTTGATTTTCCTATAAGTTTTACGAATTACCGATAACTGCTATAAAACAGCTTGGCACCAGCGCAATGCTTGTACATGTGGCTGTTTAGCTCGATAAAAATCCTGAGCGCCCCCAACAAGCATTGCTCCTTGCGCTAATCGTGATGGCACTTCTACATCTGCATTCTGATAATCTACTCCTCCACATGATAAGTAAGCGAGGTCTGGTGCAAACGATTTACAAATTTGCAAATGTTGGTGCGCTATGGGCGCTACCACTGGTCCACTCATACCTCCTCGTCCGTTTGTACTTGTGAGTTCAGAAAACGCTTGATTGCCAATAGTATTAATACCCGCCACATAATCTATTGAATTAATAATTGCAGCCAAAAGAGAGCTGACTTCTTCTTCACGAACATCTTCATCCAAGGAGTGCACGTGCGGTGAATCTTTTGCCCCGAGGCAAAATCTTCCCCCAACTTCTAAACGAGCTGCTTCCATAACTCTACCGCTGCTTTCCGGGTCGTTACACAGTGGTGCATGAAGGCCGCCATCGTCACGTACACCATTAGGGCAGCTAAGATTAACTTCAATTGCAGTCGGATGTATTTCAGCTGCTGTTGACACTAACATTGGTATAACATCTATAGGAGTTTCATGCGGTAGATTTGTCACTTGCACTATTGATTTAATTCCTAGTTCCGTTAATCGGCGTATAGGGTCACGAAGCGCGAGAATACCTTCACGACCGGGATTTGGTAAACCACGCGAATTTCCGGCCATACGACGTTTTGGGTAATACACAAAATCATCACCACTTACTTTTGAATTACCCTTCCATGATGCATGTGTAAATCCGCCTATACCGAGCGTAGGCACGAGCATAGGATCATCAATATCCATAAATGGGTTCAATTGGGCAGGATATTTTAATACACCTGGAGCAATAAATAACGGAACTGCATTATTAGGAAATAATGGATGCTGTTCTTTTATTATCTC
>DASTAH010000003.1:0-12752 GCA_035712845.1 Saccharimonadales bacterium (SeqCode) | reverse complement strand
CTATCGTTGGATGTATGGTCGAGTGCAGGTATTTGCGAAACATTCGGACTTTTTCTTTATAAGAAATAGGCAGTATAGTCGGCGCATTACATGGTTTGTATTACCATACGCGGTAGTACAAGATATCACGTTCCTGTTTGCGCCAGTTGTTGTTGTGTATTTGCTCTATTTTGCGTTGCGGTTTGGAGATCTAGGTCTTCTTACAAGCGGCATAGCGGCAATTGCCCTGTATTTGTCTATTAGTATCTGGTCCGCCGAGGCTCTGAAATTAAAAGATAAGGTGCGACTTACTTACTACGCTGCGCCCATGTATGTGTTGATATATTTAACCACGTTCGCTGACTACTACGCACTAACTGCCACATTATTACGCACGTACAAGATCAAACGAAGTCTGACACAAAAGCATACAACGTGGCGTTCACCAGAACGAAAAGTTGCATCAGTAAGTATCTAAGCAGCTTAGTTAAAATTATTACTTACTGCTGTTAAACGGAACAGTATGCTAGGACTGTTGTTAACACTAAGGAGGTTCTTATGTGGGTAACGAGAGTAGTAGCAGGACTTATTAACTTCTTTCTTGTACTGGTAGAAGCGTTCCTAGGCGTACGTGTTCTATTACGCTTTTTTGCAGCTAACCCGGACAATGGGTTTGTGCAGTGGGTATACAACTCAACCAATGTTCTCATGGAGCCATTTCGCGGCATTTTTCAGCCAGCCGTGATAGCACATAACCATGTCATAGACTTTTCAGCACTCTTTGCAATGGTCGTCTACGGTTTGGTGGCCTTGGCGTTTGCGGCGCTCGCCAACTGGCTTAGCCCGGCACGCTATGTGGTCAGTGAGCCAGTCGTAAAAAAGCGCTAAGCATCGCTACATTTCGTGCAGCACATTAATGTGCGCACCAAGACTGTTTAGCCGCTCCGCTAGATCTTCATAGCCACGATTGATGGTGTACACATTACGCAGCATGCTACTGCCGTTTGCGGCAAGCATGCCAATAAGAAGTAGACTTGCCGGTCGAAGCGCCGGCGGACAGACGACATCGGCGGCACTAAACTTAGTTGGTCCCGTAATGTAAATACGATGGGGATCGGCAAGTTCTACATTAGCGCCAATTTTCGTCATCTCGGTGTAGTAAATGGCCCGGTTCTCGTACATCCAGTCATGGATGAGTGTGCGGCCCTTGGCGACGCAAGCTACAGGTACAAAATACGGTAGGTTGTCGGGGTTTAGGCCAGGATAGAGATTCGGGTGAAGTTTTTCTGGCAGGGCGATAAGGCTGCCGTTGTGCTGCTCAATTGTTAAATCGGTAAGGTCTATCTTGCCATTTTCAGCTTTGTACGATGCGCTGCACGAGTAATTAAGACCCATCTTTTTAAGCTTTAAGAGTTCGAGGGCGATCCAACGGTAAGGAACACGGGTGATGGTAATTTTGGAATTTGTAGTGACAGCTGCAGAGATAAAGAACATAGCTTCGATAGGATCTTCGGTCGGGGCGTACGTTACATTCTTCTTAATGTGGTCTACCCCTTTAATGGTTAAGAACTGGGTACCAATACCATCGATTTCAACACCGAGTTTTTGCAAGAAGAAGCACAGATCTTGCACCATATAGTCACCGCTTGCTGACTGAACGCGCGTTACCTCAGACGTTCGTGCCGCAGCCATGAGTACATTATTGGTCACCGTATTGCCCGCTTCATAAAGAGTAAGCTCCTGGGGCGCTTTTTTATTAACGGTTACGTTATAGTTGCCTTTCGTAGCGACAATGTTCACACCAAATTCTTCCAATGCAAACAAATGAGGTTCCACGGTACGGGTACCTAATTTGCAGCCACCAGCATAAGGTATTTTAAAGTCCTGGTAGTCATGCATCAGCGAACCGATAAGCATGAGAACGGAACGCGTTTTACGGGCTGACGCGGCATTTAATTTTTCGAGGTGTAATTGTTCAGGACGACGAATTTCTAGATCGTTGCCGGGCAGCCACTTGGTTTGTACGCCGATACTCTCCAGTACCTCAATAATACGAAAGACTTCTTCAATTTTCGGAAATGATTTAAAGCGGGTGACACCGTAATTGAGCAAGCTGGCACAGAGCAGGGCGACAGCCGCATTTTTACTGGTCTTTAGTTGAATGCTGCCGTGTAAGGGGCGACCACCTTCAATACGTAAGTTGACTGCGTTGCCGCTGAGACTAATCAGTTGCTTGTTTAAGACGTCGCTAATACGTGCGAGCGTTTCTAAACTTAAATTTTGTTTGCCATGTTCGATGCGGTTCACCGCCGACTGGCTGGTGTTGAGCCGTTCAGCAAATGCTGCCTGAGTAAGCCCGCGTTCTTGACGAACCTGAGCAATAAGTTGACCAATTTTTTCGTTGCTTGCTTCCATAGTGCTTGGAATCATATCATATATGGTGTTAAACAACAATAAAATACGCTAGTGCTTTTTACGACAGTTTCCGTGCCTGGTACAATAGAGGGTATGGTATAACAACCCTTCATCATCGAGATCCAGCAACAAATACTAATATGGTGGTGCAAGGAGTAGCAACATGAAAGACGACGCAGTAGCCCAGCTAATTAAGGCCGAAGAACAGCGACAACGCGAAGGCCTTGAGTTAATTCCCAGTGAAAACTATGTCAGCCGAGCCGTACTTGAGGCAGTCGGCAGTGTATTTACAAACAAATATAGTGAAGGCTACCCGACAAAACGCTACTACGGTGGTAATGAAAATGTCGATAAGATTGAACAGCTCGCGATTGATCGGGCAAAGCAGTTATTTAGAGCCGACCACGCCAACGTCCAGCCCCACAGCGGCGCGCCCGCCAATGAAGCGGTCTACTTTGCGTGGCTCAAGCCGGGCGATACGGTGCTGGCTATGGACCTCGGGCATGGCGGTCACTTAACGCACGGCGCGCCAGTTACACGCAGTGCCCAGTTATATAACTTTGTCCGCTACAAAATGAAAGACCCAGCTACCGGTGAGATTGATTACGAGGAACTACGCCAGTTAGCCCTCGCCCATAAGCCGAAAATTATCCTGGCCGGCTTCAGTGCCTATCCCAGAGAGTTAGACTATGCCAAATTTGCAGCGATCGGCAAGGAAGTCGGCGACGAGTGCTTACTTATGGCAGATATGGCGCATATCGCTGGCTTAATTGCGGGAGGCGTCGCTGAAAATCCATTTGACCACGGCTTTCATGTCATAACCACTACGACACACAAAACATTGCGCGGTCCTCGAGGCGGCCTGATCTTATCTAAGGGTATAGTTTCTTCACCGCTTAAGGCACCGGAAAAATCACTTGAGAATATACCAACGCTTATTGACCGCGCCGTATTCCCCGGCATGCAAGGAGGTCCGCACGACCATGTGACCGCGGCAAAAGCGGTGGCATTTGGCGAAGCCCTACAGCCAGCATTTGCTGACTATGCCGCCCAAATACTAAAAAACGCGCAGGCGTTGGCTGAAGCATTACTAGCACGAGGTTTCTCACTGGTCACCGGCGGTACTTCAAATCACCTCATACTCGCTGATGTCTACACTTCGTTTGGTATTGATGGGAGCGAAGTAGAGACGGCGCTCGATAAAATTGGATTGACTCTCAACAAAAATGCGGTGGCCAATGATCCGTTGCCACCCTTTAAGCCAAGTGGTATACGTCTCGGCACCCCTGCCATCACAACGCGAGGACTTAAGGAAGAGCACATGGAGCGCATTGCGGAGTGGATGAAGCAGGCAATTGATAATCGGCACGATGAAAGAAAACTTAACACGTTAAGGGAAGAAGTAAAGTCCTTTGCGAAACAGTTTCCCTTACCGAGCGATCGATGAGCACCCATCTAGATGATCGGTTTTGTGTGGTTCCGGCTGTTTACATTTTATTTCGGCAGGATGATACAGTATTACTCCTCAGACGCGCCAATACCGGATACTACGACGGTCAGTACAGCTTGCCAGCCGGTCACATCGATGGACACGAATCGGCTCTGACTGCAGCCATTCGGGAGGCAAAAGAAGAGGTGGGCGCCAATCTTACCGTTGATGAGCTATCACTGGTCCATACCATGCACCGTGTCTCCGAACATCCGCGCTACCATGAGCGCATCGATCTCTACTTTGAAACGACTAAGTCGCATCCCGAAATAACAAACTGCGAGCCAGATAAGTGCGACGAACTTCGATGGGTACCAATAACCGCATTACCTGATTCTATGGTGCCTGAAGTTAAGCAGGCGCTTTTAATGAGAGTCGCAGCTCAGCCATACTCCGACTTCGCCTTTGATGCTATGTCTTAACTGGTACGCTTAGCAACCCACGTCATAACCGCAGTTGCTGCAACCCAGTTTGGAACAATGAATAAGATGGCAGTACTCGTCTTGTGTGTATCGTGCCAGCCAGCGATCAAGGTAAATACAAGATAGGCAGTAAATGGTATGTACGACGCCCATCCTTGCCAGCTTGCGGGCAGGTAGCTCCCTCGCACCGGCACAAACCAAGCGCCTTTCTTTGCTTTTGGAACTTTCTTTGTTGCCATGTAGTATGATTCCTTTTTACGGTATTAAGCGACCAAACCTGCGACCATGCTTCCATGGTAAATTGCCCGTTGCTCACGGTGGAGTCCACGCATGGTGAGCTCGCGTAGTGTTATTTTAGCTATTTTTGCATCTCGTATTTCTATAGTATTTTGTACTTCAGTTAATTCTTCTGCATGTGGCGCTTCAGCTGCTTCTTCAAACTCAGGTAGCAAAGTAATCTCAGGTGCTAAATTCTGTACGCTATCGCTCCATATCGTCGGTGCGCTGCCTATTTCCCAGTCCTGTGCGTGAGATTCTTCCTGGTAACTGCGAAGTACAAAATTGCCCCATCGACTACTCAGCGATTTATACGCATCTGTACGCAAAAGACGTTCGGCTATTGCAAAGTCGGCAACAAATCCCGGACCAATGAGATCGCTCTTGGTTTCCTCCCATGCAGTAACAAGCGCAGCCGTGTAATTCGGATGGGCAAGTACCAGCCCTTCATGAGCAAGCATTTTTGATTCATCCTCAAACAAGGCTGCAATAGTGGTGGCGCGGGCAGCTGCCAAGCGAAGTTCTTTTATGTGGGGGTCACGCAACTCCGGAAAAGCATGCGTAATATACGCCGTACGCAATTTATCAACTACCATGAATCCCCCTTTGTTTGCTGTAGTTTGTATTAGGCATGCCCAGAAGTGACATGTATCTACGTCCTCTATTATATGCCTTAACGCAAGCGTTTAAGAATCATTTTTACGTCAAGGTAAAAGCTCAGGCTCCTGGGTGAGAGTTATATTGAACTTAAGCTGCACCGCATCAATAATTTTTTGGCGGAATTTGAGTAAATCAGTGGTAGATTTTGCTGCCTCATTGACAAAGACTAACGGCTGTTTCGGCCACGTGGCCATGCCTGTTTCTGGATCATGGAAATCTTTGAAGCCGCACTGTTCAATGAGCCAGGCGGCAGACACTTTGATGTGGTCCGCGTCAGTTTTCCAATGGGGAACATCTGGAAAGTCGAGCAACAAACATGCAGCCGTGGAAGCGTCAAGAACGGGATTAGCAAAAAACGAGCCATTATTCGCAACCAGTGCCGGGTCCGGTAACTTACTGCTTCGTATAGCAATGACCGCATCACGGATGGCGCCAGGCGTAACCGGCTGTATGGGGTGTTCATCAAAGTAGGCTTGTACTGCCGGATAAAATGGCGGCACCGGATTTCCCTTGGTAAGGTGCAATGTGAGCGCGGTAATAAAATAGCGACCGCGGTCGGTCGTTTTAAAGCGCGATGTACGATAGCCGAACCCGCAATCCATGGCGGCAATATTGAGCGTGGTTTTTTGCTGCACGTCATACGCTTCAATTGATACCAACGTTTGGGAGATATCTTGTCCATAGGCACCCACGTTCTGCACCGGTGTCGCGCCGGCGGTACCTGGGATAAGACTTAAGGCTTCAATGCCAGTTAGACCAGCTTGTACGGTGCGCTCAACAACACTATCCCAATTTTCGCCCGCGCCAATGGTGACATAGACATTATGTTCATCTTCCTCAAACACTTCATAGCGCTCAATTTTATTCACCAGGACGAGGCCAGGAAAGCCTTCATCTTTCCATACAATATTGCTGCCACTGCCAATCATAATGACCGGCAGCTGCTTCTCGGTCGCCCAGTCCAGCGCTTCTACTAGTTCGTTCCGCGTATGAACTTCCGCTAAAAATGCTGCGGCTCCTCCGAGGTGCATGGTCGAAAAATCCGCAAGCAAGACATTTTGAAATAGGTTCACCCCTCCATTATACAGCTGTTATACGGTTTGCTTGTGCTTGCACGGCATCCGGCGCGAGGGTAGTATGGAAGAGTATGAATGAATCAAAAGCACCGTTTAAGACCCTAGGCGCTCACCTCAAGTACTTGCGCGAGCAACTCAAGGAAAGCCTTGCAGAAGTATCGGGCGCGGTTGAGATCGATGAAGGGCAACTGTCACGTATTGAAGCAGGTATAGAACGGCCGGCCGAAGAGATTCTGCTCCTTCTCATCAGCCATTTTGATATGGCGGACCAGGAAGCGGTACAGTTGTGGGAGCTTGCTGGCTATGACGGAGAAGTACCTGAGCAATTGCGGCCGGAAGGCGCACAACCGACCGGTAAATCAATTGTTATGCTGCTCGCTCTCGATACCAGGACGATTTACACTGATGGCGTCGTCATTGATGCGACACCCGCGGGCATTACGATGAACTTTACGCAGGTATCCGGACAAAGTGACACAATGCCGGTAGCGCGTGTCGGCATGAGTTATGAGCAAGCCCAAGAAGTGCTTCGGGCACTCTATTCCAGCTTGGAAAAGAGCGCATATTTACGACAGCCAAAGCAATTACCTCCCGCCAGTGATTGCCCGCACGCTGACCACCAGCACGACGTCTAAGTATCCACGGAAATGCTACTACGAATAAGAACCGCCCAGTAAGCGGTTCTTATTGCATCGTTGTAGGCGTGTATATTAGCTGACGTTCAGTAAACGCTCAATAGGTGTTAAGCAGAAGTATACAAGGAACAGTACGGCAACAACATTAAGCAGCCAATGTGTTTTTTGCCATTTTCGGTTTGCGATTTGCAGTAGCACGTAAGCAATTATGGCAGCCCCAATGCCATTAGTGATGGAATAGGTAAACGGCATTAATACGATGGCCAGGAAGGCGGGGATGGCAAGTTCGTAGTTGTCCCACGGGATGTTTTTGACTTGGGTCGCAAGTAAGAACCCCACGATGATCAACGCCGGTGTCGCAGCTTGGCTCGGAACGATAGTTGTGAGTGGTGTCAGCAACAATGCGACAACGAAGAGCAGGGCAGTGACCACACTTGCAAGGCCCGTCCGTGCACCTTCACCGACACCTGAAGCTGATTCAATAAAGGCGGTATTTGACGAGCTGGAACCAATGCCACCAGCAATGGCTGCAAAACCATCTATAAACAGCGCCCGGCCAATGTTTTCCAATCGACCTTTTTTGTCGAGCAAACCTGCTTCGTTTGAGACTCCGACAATGGTTCCCATTGCGTCAAAGAAGTCTGATAGGAATAAGGTAAAGACAAATACGATCGCCGTGACAATGCCGGCTTCTGCAAAGCCACCAAAGAGACTAAAGTGACCAAATAGACCAAAGTTAGGAGCGGCTACCAGGTGATGTGGCAATGTCGGGGTAACGAGGCCCCAGCTGGTCACGTGCCAAATTGCGTTAATGATGATTGCGAGCACGGTAGACGATACGATACCGACAAGAATAGCGCCCTTAACCTTCTTTGCTATAAGTACCACGGTTATGAGTAGTCCAAAACAGAACACGACAACGGGCCATCCACTTAATTGCCCGCTGCCACCCAATTGTACGGGGGTCGCTAGGCTTTTGGGTATAGTGACGAATCCTGAATCAACCAGGCCAATAAAGGCAATGAAGAGCCCAATACCTACCGATATGGCCTGTTTTAATGCCAGTGGTATCGCGTCCATGATGGCTTTTCGAAGGCCGGTGACCACGAGGAGACAGATGAGTATACCTTCTAAGACAACTAAGCCCATGGCATCCGGCCAACTCATGCGTGGCGCTATCTGAAACGCCAATACGCCATTTAAGCCAAGGCCCGCGGCAATGGCGAGCGGTAAGTTAGCGCCGAGACCCATCAGTGCGCACATGATTGCCGCGATGAGTGCCGTCGCGGTTGTGAGCTGGGCGATGCCCAAATGGTGGCCAAATTTATCGGCACCACTCGCCAAAATTATGGGGTTAAGGACAATAATATACCCCATTGCAAAGAACGTGACGAAGCCGCCACGAATCTCTCGAGATAAGGTACTGCCTCGTTTTTTGACTTTAAAAAAAGCGTCCAGCATGTCGCCGAACGCCCGTATTTGTTTTGGCGGTTCTAGTGATAGTTCTTGTGCTTTCATAACTGCATTGTACACCACCTGTAGGGTTGTGCAATATGCCTACTACAGTAGTTTTGTCTACGATTTAACAGGTAATACCATGCGCTAAGTAAGTGTGATGGATTGCACCAACAAGCAGTAAGAATTCTTACAGCTTACCTAGCATGAGCGGTATATTATTGGGTTCGTGATGTGAGTAAAACAGACAGGAGGCACCGCCTATGACAATTGAAAAAATGTTAGCCCAGATGAATGCTGCGGCTAGTAAATCGCTGCCGAGTGCAGCACCAAGGCCGCTTAAAAAACAGTAACTTATTTTTTATGTGAACAGCGAAAGAGGCGTAAAAGCGCCTCTTTTTTGGTGTCTCTGTACCAGTGTATACAGCTTATGTTAAAAAATATTTCACTGGCTAAGTCAAACTTTTGGTGTATAATCGCCTTTCATGAAAAGATTTGGACGTGTGCTCGCTCTTATATTTGCGCTGTTACCATGTGTAGCTGCTCCTGTCAGTGCACAGGCAGTAGCCGTGTCACAAGAAATACATATTCGCGGCGTTGTTCCGCCTATGCGCTTTATCGTTGTTGATGGGCACGGCGACATTATGGAGGTTACAAGCAATACACCAGACAACGTGACTCCCGTGGTGCGACTTAATTCAATTGCACACGGTGCAACCGTACCATTGACTACCAACTTACGAGACGCCTATCGCCAGAAAACGGCAGGTCATGACATGCATAGTTTAGATCTCCATTTTGCATTGCCGAACCCAGAGCTAGCTAAGCGCCAAACGCCCACATTGCTCGCCAAGTATCTCCACATATCGTTTATGCAGCTTGTGCTCGCAGTATAGTGGTACTTCTTAACACTTGTGTATGGGCAGTATGCCCTCAACCCCAGTAACGTATACTTAGACTAATGGCTGATACATTAGTGTATGAGGGTAGTACCGAAATTCAGCACTACCAGGTAGTTGATACCATATATGAAGGACGACCGGCGCGCGTCTTGTTTAGTGGCCAGCGCGGTGCGGCCCAATCAGGTATTGCCACAGACGACAATCCAGATTTGTTATTTGACTACAACCAACGCTATCTTGAGCTCATTGAAAGCCGGATGCCACGACGCGTGCTGCTTATTGGGGGCGGCGCCTATACCTTGCCAAGTGCACTTTTGAAATTGTTTCCGAGTCTGCATATTGATGTTGTTGAGCTTGACCCCGGACTTGATGACATTGCCCGGCGCTTTTTTGGATTGCAGTCAGATCCGCGGCTACGCATCTTTCATAGTGATGGCCGATATTATTTGGAGCAGAGCCACAATACATACGATGCAATTCTCATCGATGCCTTTACGCACACTACAGTACCGTCTGCGTTGCGTGACGCCGAAGTGCCGGCACTCGTGAGCAAGCGCTTGACGGCCCATGGTGTTGTCGCCATGAACGTCATATCGCCGTTTATGGGACCCAACGCGGGACTCATTCGTGAACTTACGGCGTATTACCAAAGCGTTTTTCCGTCAGTGGCAATTCATCCTGCTGGCCGCACGTTGTTTACGTTACAGCTGCCACAAAATTTACTGCTTATCGCGAGCAAAGACAAAGGCGACTCTTTCCAGCTACGCTATGGTGCACTTGACCAGCCTGCGCCGTAAGTACAAAGCGGTGTAAGGTAATTCACTGCTTGGGAACTTATTGTTCAGTACCGTAGTGCTATGGCAATCCTTACTGTAGCCCAGCGTGTAACTATTGTGTTGCTAACCTACAACTGTGAAGACCATATCCTTGATACCGTGCATCGATTGGCCGCTTTGAATATTCCAATCATTGCAGTTGACAATGCGTCTACCGATAACACCGTATCGTTATTGCAACGATTCTCGCAGGTAGAGGTATTATCGCTGACTAAAAATATTGGCGCCGCTGCCCGTAATGTTGGGGTACAGCATGCAACGACTCCCTACATCGCCTTTTGTGACGATGATACGGCGTGGGAGATAGATGGTCTGCAAAAAGCGGCAGATATGTTTGATGTCTATCCTCGGCTGGGACTTATCACGGGACGTATCTTAGTCGGTCAGCAGCAACGGCTTGATGCAATATCCGAGCAAATGGCTGACAGTCCGTTGCCCAACGACGTCCACATACCAGGTTCTGTCCTCTTGAGTTTTATGGGTGGTGCGTCGATTGCACGTAAAACCGCTTGGCAAGATGTCGGCGGCTATGAACGACGTTTTTTTATTGGCGGCGAAGAAGAACATACGGCCTGGCAATTAGCTAAAAAAGGTTGGGAAATGCGGTATGTGCCGGAAGTCGTAGTGCATCACTATCCAAGCAATAACAATGCAGACAACATCCGTCACTACGGAATCCGTAATACACTGTGGACAGCATGGCTGCACCGACCACTACGCAGCGCGCTGGCGTGGACATGGCACATCATACGATCAACCCCTAAAAACCGGATTTTGCTGCAAGGCCTCATTATGACGATACCGGGTATACCATGGGTGCTAGCACACCGCCAGCCGTTTACGCCCGAGCTTGAGCATAAAATCCAGCTTTTAGAGCAGCAACGACAAAAGGGCGGTCATAAGCGTACCTATGGCATCGATATGAAGTCCAAGCGTTCACATGAACCGACGAGTTAACCCGTTGGCGTGCGTTTTATAGCGCCTTTATATAACTCATACTACAATGTATATATGTCGACACAACAACAAACCATACCTGGCGGTGTTGTCCACGCCCTGCCGACGGATTTGCGCGCAGCCTTAGTTGCTGATACTAAGGCACTTGGCGCATGGAAGAGTATTACACCACTGGCTCGTAACGAGTGGATTTGCTGGACAATCTCAGTAAAACAGCAGAAAACACGGGATGCCCATGTGGTGCAAGCTATTTCGAAACTAAACAAAGGTATGCGCCGTCCGTGCTGCTGGGTTGGGTGCACGCATCGTCCGGATAAAGCCTTAAGCCCGACCCAAAAATGGGTCACCGGCAGATAGTCCGACCTGCCGGACTGCTTAATGCGACGGCATTAAATTGGTATAGTGAAGCAATGACCTACATTATTTTGCTGCGCGGTATAAATGTCGGTGGCAAAAATTCAGTTTCCATGGCTACACTGAAAGAAGTATTACTGGGCATGGGATGTGAACAGGTGACGACCTACATAAATTCGGGGAACGTTATTCTTCAGGACAACAGAGACGTTGAGGCGCTGCATGAAGCGATTGAATCTGCGCTGCATACGGCATTTGGTTTTGAAATTAAAACGCTTGTTATACCGAAGCAAACATTTGACCACGTGGCCGCAGCGTTACCGCAGTCGTGGCGCAATGACGATACCATGCGCTGCGATGTGTTATTTTTGTGGAAAGACAAGAATACTGCTGCCGTTCTTGACATGCTACCCGCAGTGAACGGTGTCGATACCGTCAAGTACGTCGATGGTGCAGTGCTCTGGTGCGTGCCGCGTAAAGACATCACGCGCAGCGGGCTACGCAAACTTATTGGCACTGAAGTATACCGACATATGACTGCGCGCAATTGTAATACAGTGCGCACCCTTGCCGAGATGGCTCGCTAAATCTGCGCCCCCAGTGCTAGAGTCCAAATGCCTCGTATACCTCTACGGTACCACCGTCTGTTAATGTTGGACTCCCTTGAGCTAGTGCAAGGGCGGTATCAAAGTCGTCTGCTTCAACGATTGTATAGCCGCTTAACAGATCGTCAGTTGGAGCGATACCGGTGCGCGTCACTTGTTTGCCACCAGCTTTAAAGGCTTGACCACTATCAACAACCGCAGAACCCATTGACCCAAGCCACTCGCCCCACGCTTCCATCATTTTGATCACTTGTTCGCGCGGTAACGTGGTCCAATCATTCTTAGATTTGTATACAAATATATATTTCGTCATGGATGTGTCCTTTTTAGCTATACGCTCAGTATAGTAAGCGCCAAAGAGGAATGAAATGTAAAAAAAATCTACACTTTTTCCTTCGCCTTCAGCAATGGGTGTTAAACGATGCACAGTAGATATATTTAAAATGCGTGATCTCCGCACGCATACGCGGGCAATGGTGCAGCACCTTATATTAGATATTACACAGCTCGCCATCGAAATACCGCCTACACTTATGTGCTTAAGTACTAAGTCAAGGGCGTATACCCCTCAAGACCTTTGCAACATTTCTAGTGGGGTCTTGTACTGTAAGCTCAAGTGTACGCGCTTGGTATTGTAGAACGCTAGGTAGGTATCGAGTTTCTTTTGTACGTCAGTCGTAGGCGTCTTGTA
>DASTAH010000002.1:0-24189 GCA_035712845.1 Saccharimonadales bacterium (SeqCode) | reverse complement strand
CCATGAGGACGGCTTGCATGCGCACGCGAGGGAGCTTGGGATTAGAAGTATATGCCATGGTTCTATCTTTGCATGAAAGTGATGCAAAGGTATTGAACCATTACGATTACATTGACAAATGTCACAGCTTATGCATAACTATTATTAGTTACATAATCTACACACCATGACACACGAACGATCTCAACATCCAAATCAGCCGCACCAGCAATTTGAAGGTGTTATTAGAGACGTAACCGTGCCAGTGCAGGAAACCGGTGATTACATTACAGTGCAGATGTTAACCGCAACTTTAAGGCACGATGGTGATGATGTATTTATTCCTGTCCAACCACCAAACCCTGCGTTAGGTACGTGGGGAGGAGAAGCGCCCATCGCTACCATAGAATTCGGCAGCTATACCGACAAAAATCCGCAAACAGGCCCTTTCGAAACCCGTGTGTTTAGCGTTAACGATGGGATTAAAAAAAATATACGTGACTCTTATGGTAACAAACATGGCAGTCTAATGGCTGCAGTTGGCGATGACGACTACTTACTGGTAGTGCAACATAAAGGAAGTGATTGGATTGAGGGCTACGCGCTTATTCGCCCTAGCACCGGATATGGTCAAATTGGTCGCCGATCAAATATTGGTTGGTTTCAAAAGGATGGTATGCCTGCAAAAGTTGATAGTGACGGTACACCAATTACACCTTTTGCATACAATAGAACAATTTCTCGTGATCAAATTATTATCTCTAATACTGACGTTGGCTTATTCATTAAACAACGTTCAGAAAATTCTCCAACTCAAGTTGTAACAAGGGCTACAGATGTGCACTCTGCATATCTCGAATCGCAACAGACAAACAAGACCGAGAAAAAAGTTAACCCAAAAGTTCGTAGTTTGCTTGGCTCCCTAGCTTTTCGCAAAACTCGCTAACCTTCATTAAAAATTTAATTGACATTATATAAAGCTTATGCTACTATACTTATAGTTATCTAAAACAAAAAATGAAAGAAATTCTTCCTACATTACCACCCTTTAGCCCTGGTGCAGTTGATCCCAGCTTAGCCCAAGGATTAGCTCCAGATGTACAGCATCGTCATGAGATGCTTGCAAGTAGGCAAGATCTGACGCCAATAGACCTGAAAGACGGTGGTGAGCAGCCTATCGATATCGCTAAAGTTAAGCCATTGGACACGGTTGGCAATATTGGCTTAGTGACCTCAGTGCAATTAGGCGGAGCCGAATCAGTAGAGATCTGGGGATTAGTTGATCATGCGGGTAAAATAGACACTGCCAAAGGTCTAATTGTGACAGAAGACGGTTTTGACCCGAGTAAATTGTCAACAGAAGATAGTATCAAAAAGCTGATACGAGTCGGTCAGGGACAGAGTGAAGTTATTGGTCGAAGCTCAGAGCATGAAAGCGGCAGGCGCTTTAATTTATCCGGCTTAGTTTCACGCAATCACATGGCTATTGAATTGCAAGGGAATATGCTTACGTTAAAAGATCTATTTTCGACCAATGGTTCTCGTGTGCTTGTCGAGGAAGACCATACTCAAGAAAGTGCGAACAAAAAAGCTATCGAGTTAAAGCTGGGGCAAATCGTTGGCGAAAAAGGCAACAGCTTTACCATGGATGAGGTAAGTGATACAACGGGGCAGTCAGAAAAAAGCGCTGAAAATTTAGAGCAGTCTCAACAGCACGCTGATGAAGTTCCTGCCGTTGGTGAAGCGGTTGCCAAAGGGACGAATGAAGCGACAACAAACGATTCTGATAAACCGGTAGAAACCGAGATAACCAAACCTGACTTGGCTGCTATCTTCAGCAGTGGTCACAATTTCGATATTGCGATGCAAGACCCTGCCAATGCAGAAATAATGCCAAGTTTGCGTGAGGTAGCTATTGCATGGAAAGAGGTACAATTAGCAGCTACTACGGACGAAGTATGGGCTGACATAGTCGAGCCACGCTTGCGCTTATATCGAGAAAGTCTGCCGAACCTCGTCCATACTAATCAGAACCTGCTTGAAGCAACAAATAATTTAGCACAGAACATGCATTATGCGGCACAAGCGCTAGAAGAAGGGGACATAGAAAGCTTTGGAGCATACATGAATTATATGGCTCCAGCTAGTGAAATGTTTAATAATTCACCTATTGTCCTTCAGCAAAGCAGTACACAGAACGAGATGCAGCAAGCCACGAATATGCTTACTTCAGCCGATATAGAATCCGATGAGCGCTTGCGAATGGTAACAGGTAATAATCTATATGCGCCATTGCGTGAAGACGAGAGTGAACGCTTGGTTCAGCAGGTTACTCCTATGATAGAGGCAGGTCAGAGTCTCGATGAAATTGTCACTACCTTGAAGAGAAATCTACCTGAAGATAATGGAATTTGGCGTCGTCGCCAACAAGCTATCCAGGAGGCAGTCGTTATGACAAACGGTGCAAACTTCCTGTTTGGTGACTCAGGTCGTTCCATCACACGAGTTAAAAACGAATATCAGCTAATGGGCGAAGAGCTTATGCGAGGCAGATACGACCCGGCGCAGCTTCGACATGTGGCCACCTTAATGCAACAGCTTGCCCAAGATGTTGAGATGACGACAAGTTTCTTGCGGCACGCTAACTCGCTGGCAGACCAAATACACTAGTCAAGTACACTGGTTTACAGTACAGTAACTTCGGTGCGGCGCACAGAGCGACCTGTGAAGAGTCTGACCTTGCGGGTCTTAAACGTGACAACGCCATCACGAGCCGCATGGATAGTAAAGTCACTTGTAGTGAAGGTGCCGATACCTCCGCGCTTGGTAGTACCGGTCTGACGTACAATTACTTGACCGGTCTTAACTTTTTGACCACCAAACAATTTAACACCAAGACGTTGACCTGGGCTGTCGTGAATATTTTTGGCTGTACCGCCGGCTTTTACGTGTGACATGCTACTTCCTTGTGATTACTAGAAGCTCGCGGGCAACAATCTGATCTTCTCGATAGTAAAGAAGTGATTCAGCTCCAACGTGCTCAAAACTTGTTCGATTATAGCCCAAATCTTGTATCTGGTCAATAAGGGGCAGATGCTTAAATTCAGTAGTGCTCATATGCCACGCAGGAACAGCTAAACATAAACGTGTACCTGACTGTATTTGACCATGTATGTTTTGCAAAAAACGTTTCAGTATCAAATTGCAGTCAGCTACTGTTTGTGCCAAGACTTCTGCCGTAGGTCTAACCGTAAAGGGTCGCCCCAAGTAGGTTTCGCAGGCGATAAAATCAATTGGCAATTCCCATTGTGCGATGGTCGCGTCAGCGTTTGCAAAACGAAAGTCATAGCTGCCTTCCAGTTTATAGGTCGAGTTAAGCCAGACAAGATTGGTTTTGGTGTATTCAACCATGCGTGGTTCGAGGTCAGTACCGTATACATCGTAGCCCATAAGTGCAGACTCCTGTAGCACTACTCCGGTACCACAAAATGGATCGAGAATTGTTTGTTGTAAATGCGGGCGGGTGACTATGCCGCCTTCAGGTATGTCGCAAATGCTCTTTAGCTTATCTTCAGGTAATTCGCCAGCTGCTAAATTAATTATGATTTGGGCAAGTTTAGGTGGGAGCATGCCAACGCGCGCGTCCCGTTTTGGTCGGGATCGGTCGCGAATGGTATAGCTGTCAATATCTTGTATGTTTACAGTTTGAGCGATAATTGTTTTTCCGTTATCACGAATAAACACGAGTTCCCAGCCATGCGTGCTCGTTAGACGATTGTGCAACACTTGCGCACTGGATAACGCTGCTTCTTTGTTTGGCACCAGTCGAACGCTGCGACCAGTTTTACGAATAGCTTTTTTGAGCGTTAGCCCAGTGGCCTCAATGTGTCGCACGGATTCTTTGAAATCATAAAGGCTTAGCCCAAGATGCATTTTTCCTTCAGGCATTTGCTTGGCATGGTCTGGTGCAGCGGTGAGGAGAAATTTTTCTATTTCTTTCCATTGGGTAGTGTCGAGTTCCGCAAGTACTTTACAGAATTTAACAGAGCCCCCTAAACGATCGAATGCTAGTAAACATGGGTCTATATCTACGACTGCTGCTGAGGTACCGGCGCGCCTAATTTTAGCGCTTCCATACAAACTTTCTAGCTCGGCAAGCCCTAGCTTGGGCTGTCGCCCTAGAATTAATACGCTTTGCATCATTCAAGTATACAGTGTTGGAGCGAACTCTATAACTTGTAGGCAATAATGCGAATAGTCTAGTTGCCGGAAGTATGATTTCTATCAATCGTATGGGTATGAATCGAGACTATGTAACCCATAACAAATGTAAGTTTATTTCAGAATGCTGTTTTGTTGTAAGAGTGGTCACGTATAATAAGGCCATATGACTGAACAATCATCTTTCTGGAAGCGAAATTGGAAGCTTATTGTTAATCTTGTTACTATTCTGGCACTCGTCGTGCTGGTATATGCGATACGACACCAATTAGATCAAACGTGGCACCAGCTACTCCATATCGATTGGTGGATTCTTTTACTATTGGTGCCAGTGGAGGCGCTCAATTACCACGGACAAGCGCGTTTGTATCAGCGTATGTTTGCAACAACGGGGACTACGATAAGTTACAAAATATTGTATCGGGTCGCATTAGAACTTAATATGGTCAATCATCTATTCCCAAGCGGGGGAGTAACAGGCTTATCTTATTTTAGTTTACGATTACGGCGGTACGGAATTCGGGCGGGCAAATCGTCACTCATGCAGATACTCAAATTAGCACTAATGTTTTTAAGCTTTGAGATCTTATTGCTCTTGGGAATGTTGATTTTAGCGGTAGCCGGGCGAGCCAGTAATTTAACGATCCTTATCGGCACATTTATTACGACAGTATTGGTGATCGGTACGTTCCTGTTCCCATATGTAATTGGAAGCAAAGCGCGAATAAATCATCTTATGACCGCGCTCACAAAATTTTTGAACCGTATTATACAAATTGTTCGACCGCGTTCGCCTGAAACTATCAATATTGAATCAGCCAGGACGGCATTCGATGAAGCTCACACGACGTATATGGAGTTTCGACATCGCAAACAAGAGCTATATGCACCGTTTTGGTACAGTCTGCTGATGAATATTACTGAAGTTGCCGCAGTTTACCTTGTATTTGTAGCATTTGGACACTGGGTCAATATCGGTGCCGTTATATTAGCCTACGCGGTAGCAAACTTTGCCGGCTTTGTTTCGATATTGCCGGGTGGAGTAGGTGTTTACGAAGCATTGATGGTTGGGATTATGGCGTCAGCAGGAGTTCCAGCAGCGGTTACGTTACCCGTCGTTGTTATGTACCGTGTCGTAAATACGCTCATTCAAGTGCCCCCAGGGTATGTGTTATATCATCTTGCGTTGCGACAGCCACACCCAACCGCGCTTGAGGGCCCTCATGCATAGTGAACTCAGCTTAGCTGTTAGTGAGTTTGTGGCCTTACTAAACCAGTCATTGGAGATGGCCTACCCATCAGTGCTTATTACCGGCGAACTTGCAAATATGCGTGTCAGCAAAGGTAAGTGGCTGTATTTTGACCTAAAGGACGAGTACGCGACGGTAAAATTTTTTGGAACAGTGTACAACTTACCGGGACCATTAGAGGACGGTATGATGCTGCAAGTTCGGGGCACACCACGGCTGCACAATCAGTATGGTTTTAGTGTGAACGTGCAGCATATTCAACCGGCCGGTGAAGGGAGTATCCGAAAAGCTGCCGAGCTTTTAGCGGCTAATCTCGCAAAAGAAGGATTGTTTGACGAGACAAGAAAACGACGGCTGCCTTATCCTCCAGAACGCATCGGTTTAATAACTTCAGCTCAATCAGCAGCATATGCTGACTTTATGAAGATATTAAGTGCCCGTTGGAGTGGTATGACAATCGAGCTAATTGACGTGCAGGTACAAGGCGAGGCTGCACCGGAACAAATTGTCGCGGCTATTGAGCAATTTAACGAGCGAGCATATCCGCCTGAAGTATTGGTTCTCATTCGCGGTGGAGGGAGCGCTGAAGACCTGGCTGCTTTTAGTACGGAGCACGTTACCCGAGCGGTGGCCGCCAGTAGAGTGCCCACGCTTGTGGCAATCGGACATGAAGTGGATGTGAGCTTGGCTGAACTGGCCGCGGATCGTCGGGCAAGTACACCTAGTAATGCCGCCGAATTGTTAACTCCTGATAAAACACAGTCCTTAGTGGCGCTCAAAGACGTACGGATGCAATTGAGACAACAATTGCGCACACGGCTACATATGGCGCGTCATGATCTCGCACATCGAGGTCTACGGCTGGGGCAAATAACCAGCACGGTTGTTCGGCAACAGCAGCTACAGATAGATGGGAAGCTACAATTATTAAATGCTCTTAGCCCTACTGCGGTGCTAGCCAGAGGCTTTGCTATTGTACGTTCTCATGAAGGGTTGATACGGGGCGGATCTCAACTATCGGCCGGTGCTATAGTGAATGTTGAACTGCTTGATAGCGAGTTTACAGCAACGGTTAATAAAGTAATACCAAAAGGAACGTAGTACATGGCAAAAGAAGAAGTACGGTACCAAACGCTTTCTGCGGAACTTGAAGACATCCTACTCGAATTGCAACAAGAGAACCTAGACATTGATAGGGCTCTCGAGTGTTATGAAAGAGGCCTTGAACTTGTGAAGCAATTAGAGTCGCATTTGACTACAGCAGAAAACCGTATAAAAAAACTGACTGCAAAGTATAGCGAATAATGTTTGTATTGCTATTGGTTGGAGTACTTGTCGCGCTGTCTTTTGGCCTTGTGTTACTGGTTGGCGCTCCCTATCTACCAACGTTGAAACCGCAAGTACGTGCCGCACTCGAGCTAGCTAATCTTAAGCCGGGAGAAACACTTCTCGAATTAGGTTGCGGAGATGGTAAGGTGCTGATTGCTGCTGCGCAAAGTGGACTGCATGCTGTAGGATACGAGTTAAACCCGTTGCTAGCGATAGTAGCGTGGCTGCGAACCCGTCGATTTCGCAGGCAGGTACGGGTTGTATGGGGTAATTTTTGGCATCAACCATGGCCTGAAGCTGACGGTATATTTACCTTTTTATTACCTAAGTACATGCAAAAATTGGATAAAAAAATTACTCAATATAACCATAAGCCTGTCAAATTAGTCAGTTTTGCATTCGCTGTACCGACAAGAGAAAAAGTAGCGGATCAAGCGGGCGTTTTCTTGTATGAATACAAATAGCGGTAGATAGATAAAACTGTATATGTTACCATGAGCGGTATGACCCACATGAATCAGCGGGGCGCTTCGTCTTTACTGCTTCCTTTCATTGTAGTTCTTCTGCTATTTGTCGCAGCAGCTGGATTTGGTTTTTGGGCTTTTCAAGGTAGGCAAGACTATAAAAATAACGTTGATGCCAAAATAGTTGTTGCACAAAAGCAGGCAGCGGCAGCACAAAGTAAAGTTGATGCCAATACCTATGCAGAGCTCGAAAAACAACCCTTTGTGACATATACCGGTCCAGAAGCGTACGGTAGTATACAGGTTGTCTATCCCAAGACATGGAGTTCGTATGTCGATACAAGCGGTGCTACGGGTAATCAGACAGTCGTAGATGGGTACTTTTATCCCGGTACAGTCCCATCAATAACGTCAGGCGGGACCAATTTTGCGTTACGGGTGCAAGTGTTATCGCAAAACTACAGTGATGTACTTGCGAGCATGAATAATAGCCAATCAAAGCCGACAATATCAGCGTATAGCTTACCAAAAGTCCCAAGTGTAGTGGGCGTTCGAGTAAAGGGTGCAATCAGTGACAATAAGACAGGTGATATGATTATTTTACCGTTGCGTGACAAAACAGTAGAGGTATGGACAGAAGGCAACCAGTTCGAAAGTGACTTCAGTAATACGATTTTGCCAAACATGTCGTTCTCACCATAAACAGCGTTTCTGTTCTGCAATAAAACTGTGGCAGGTCCATCAATTTTGTTCTATACTTTGCCGTATAAAAGTGTGAGGATACAGCATGGCGCGTGCGGCAGTGGTTGCGGAAGAGTTACTACTGTCTGTTGCTGAGCAAATAAAAATGCCGTTACTCCAAATAGCACGGCATGCAGAACTCGGCATTTTAACCAATAGCCCAGATCTCACATCAGTACAAGTTATTGCAGATAGTGCGCTACGATTGTTGGATTCCTATATATTGGGCATGCGTTTAGCGCGTGAGGGTGAGCATCAATTATATTTAGAACCTGTATCAGTCTCGTCGGTGTTGTACGACGCAGGTCATGAGCTTGATGCACTTGCCAAATTTTACGGCGTGAAATTAGAGCTTAATGTAAGCGGTAAATTTGGACCAGTTATGGCTCACCGTAAAGGGTTGCATGCGGCGCTGACGAGTTTAGGGACGACACTTATTGAAGCGATGCCGCTCCTTGAAGTCCCCGAACTTCGATTACAATTGGCGGCACATCGATGTCGGTATGGGATCGTGGCCGGCGTGTACAGTGATGCCGAAGCCTTATCAGCTGAGGCGCTGCGTCAAGGGCGCACGCTCATTGGCCATACGCGGCAGCCTTTGGTAGGGCTCACTCATGCGAGCGGCGCCGGTGTGTTTGTAGCTGATGCTATTCTGCATGCGATGCGTACGGGGCTTAAGGTATCACGCCATCATCGCCTCTATGGTCTTGGAGCGGTTCTAACGCCTAATACTCAGATGCAGCTAGTATGAACATTTTGCTTGTAGAGCCGGACAAATCTTTGGCACACGTGTATAGACGTGCATTTGAGCATGCGTCCCACTCCGTAGCGGTTGCCCACAGTGCGCAAGCAGCTATCTTTTCTGCAGATGAGGTCACGCCCAACGTGGTGGTATTAGAGCTGCAACTCGTTGCCCATTCAGGTCTTGAGTTTTTGTATGAATTTCGCAGCTATCCGGAGTGGCAGACGATACCTGTTGTGATACTGAGCCATGTGCCGGTTGGTGAATTTGCAGGCAGTTGGCACATGCTCCACAATCTACTTGGCGTAGCGGCATATCACTATAAACCGCTGACGACTTTGCACACATTACTTCGCACTGTATCGCAATTTGCTACAGTAAACATGTGAATCAGTTACTCACGCAAGGAATTATCTTAAGCCGTACGGATTATGGCGAGGCAGATCGTATTATCACACTGCTCACACCAGATCATGGCAAATTACGACTCATGGCAAAAGGGGTGCGACGCGTAAAAAGTAAGCTCGCTGGTGGCATTGAGCTTTTTAGTATTAGCCACATCGCATTCATCCAAGGCAGGGGTGAGGTGGGTACGCTGGTTAGTACGCGGCTTATTACGCACTATGGAGATATTGTAAAAGATATCACTCGGGTACAGGCAGGCTATGACCTGATTAAAGTTATGAATAAAGCTACCGAGGATGAGCCAGAAAAAGAATATTTCGTTTTATTAAATGATGCATTTTCGGTGCTGAACGATGCCAGTATCGATCTGGTTCTCATAAAGACCTGGTTTAGTGCTCAGCTTCTTGGATTATCTGGTCACCAACCGAATCTCCAAAGTGACGCTGCCGGTAGTGCCTTAAACCCACGTGCGACGTATGATTTCAATTTTGATGCCATGGCATTTATTGAAGCCCGTGATGGTCATTTCGCCGCTGACCATATCAAATTTATACGACTGCTTTTTAGTCCCAATCAACCGACAATATTACAAAAAATTCAGGATAGCGATGTTTTACTGCGTGACTTACAGCCACTTGTTCAAACTATGCTTAGTGCACACATTAGGCTATAATTCGACTGATCATGGCAGAAGTAAAACTTGACGACATAGTATCACTTGCGAAACGCCGCGGATTTATATTTCAGGGATCTGAAGTGTACGGTGGATTAGCAGGTACATGGGACTATGGACCGCTTGGTACACAGCTAAAGCGTAATATTATGCAGCTTTGGTGGCGGATGTTTGTTGAAGATCGAGACGATATGGTTGGTGTTGATGCTGCTATATTAATGAATCAAAAAGTATGGCAAGCCAGCGGTCATGTTGATACATTTACTGACCCGTTAGTGGAATGTGGCAACTGCCATGCTCGGTTACGAGCTGATAAGCTCGCTGATCCTAATACCTGTCCTGCATGTGGTAAGCAAGGAACGTTCAGTGAGCCGAGGCAGTTTAACATGATGTTTGAGACAAAGATTGGTCCAACGGCTCAGGAAGTACATCTTCGTATACCGGCTGAAGCCATTAAACAACAGCTTGATCTTGCAGAAGACGGTATGGTTTCCATTGATGTGTCGCGCATACCTGGCATACCTGTATCTACTGATGTCGTGTACCTGCGCCCTGAAACAGCACAAGGCATATTTACGAATTATAAAAACGTCGTCGATACGTTATACCCAGATGTACCGTTTGGCATTGCGCAGCAAGGCAAGGCGTTCCGGAATGAAATTTCACCACGCGACTTTATATTCCGTAGTCGTGAGTTTGAGCAAATGGAAATAGAGTATTTTGTTAATCCTGATCAATGGGAATCTGCATTTCAAGATTGGGTACAAAGGGTGCATGAATGGTGTGAGGCTTTAGGTCTCCCAGAAGATAAAGTGCATGAACTTGAAGTACCGGAAAATGACCGCGCTCATTACAGCAAGCGAACTATAGATTTCGAGTACGATTATCCAATAGGAAGAGAAGAGCTGCTAGGCTTGGCATATCGCACTGATTTTGACTTACAAAACATTGAAAAGGCAAGCGGCAAAAGCATGCAGTATCGGCCAAAAGATGGCAGCGCGCCCTTTGTCCCACATGTTATTGAACCATCGTTCGGCGTTGAGCGGGCGCTGATGGCTGTTCTTTGCGCTGCGTATACGGAGGATGAAGTACATGGAGAGAAACGAGTGTATCTCAAATTGCCTCCGCACCTCGCGCCAGTAAAGGTTGCGGTAAGTCCGTTACTCAAGAATAAGCCAGAACTTGTTGCAAAAGCGAATGAAGTTTTTGCGCTGCTTAAACATGAGTGTGGTGCCGTCTTGTGGGATGATAATGGAAATATTGGCAAGCGGTATCGACGACAAGACGAAATTGGAACACCATTTTGTGTAACTGTTGATTTTGAAACAATTGAGAATAACTCTGTTACGATCCGGAGTCGCGATACGACAGAGCAGCAGCGGGTAGCTATAGAAGAGCTTGCTACTGAACTCCACAAACAAGGCATCTAATAATCGTCTACATCTTTCTGCACTTGAATATCTTTTTTGTGGTGCCGTAGGCTGCATGACGCAGCGATTTATAGTGTTGGCGAAGGGAATTCGGTGTGATGCGAATTTGATCTGTTTGATACATGCTTATACACTGGATGCATGCCGGCATTTTTAGAAGAAGGATTATTCTGCTCGCTTGAAACGTATGAAAGGCGGAGTAAAGTCCGTATTCAACAATTAGGCAGCTTAACGGTCGGCAGCGCCTTTATGGGCATGTTTAAGCTTGCAAGTAGCACATATGAAGCTGCTAAAAAACCGGTGCTTATAGCTGAACCCATACGTAAACGTCGTAGCCTGTATAGTGTGACATTTGATATTTGTGATGATGATTTGGTACCAGAAATTCGCACCGATGAAACATTTGATGGTGAGGGATTTATGCGTCCATCAAAAACTGTCATAATGCGAGAGTGGGGCAAAAAACGGCCAGACTACGCAATCGTCGAAGCATACCTTATTAAGCCGCTCGAGCATGTTATAGGACTCGTGCAATCAGTTGAACAATCGCGCCCCGAACATACCCTCGGTGCCTCCCCAAGGCTCCAAGAATTCGAAGAACCGTTTCGATAAGCGAAACAGTGTGCTTTAGAAGCTAGACAGGTACTTGACAATATGCTTATGGTTTGGTACGGTTTCAGCAGTAAGGGTTCAGTAAAACACTTACAAAATAGCTACAGTTCATACTTAAAAGTATAAGAATGGGCTTTAGTAAAAATTATCCTACTTGCAAGAGGAAAAGCAAAAATACCGGATTGATCACCCGGTATTTTTGTTTGTCGCATTACAATTACTGATATTTTGAACTCTATTCTGCTGTGTTTTTTACGGCTGCGTTTTTTGGACTGTGCATGTAGTATACGAGCAGTGGCACACGAGCAAGATAAATTTGGCGCACTGGCTGAGGGCATTTTTTCCAGTGACGAATTGGCGCATTTTGCAAGTATACAGACAGGGTATGAGTATGCTCTTGAACCTATCATGCCGAGCACGAAAGATTTGCTCGAAATGCATGATAGCGTCAATGAAGCAATGGAATATATGAGGATAGGACCAGAGTGGGAAGAGCTTGGCACCAGGGTTAGCGATGAAGCCATCAAACGATTTATATGGCCAGGGACATGCATACAACCTGACGAAGAGATCGTCGTCAGGGACGTACACGTGCTGCATGTTGGTAACGAACCACTAAAAGCTGATGAAGGATGCGAAGTCATGGGTAACTTTATGGCATTTTCCAGCATGCCCGCATATGTACTGTTTGATGAGGCTGGGAATTTTGATAGCGGTAGGTGTACTGCAATTCCCCATGAAAAGTTTCTCCATTGCAAGCTGGCGGCAGCTCGACTTATAAATTCATATAGCGGTGATGTGATCCGGATTCTTGGTAATACGTCTGTTTCTCTTCAGCATGGCGCACCTCGTCTCTATAGAGTGTTAAGGCAAGTAGTGTAGCTATACTTCCATCTCATCTTCTAGTGACGGTATAGCGGGTAATAATTTGGCTACGAATAGCTAATTTTACAGCAGAATACAGCAGTGTGATCTAGTACAATTGGTTTTACTATTTAGCAAACAAATATAGCCGGAGCTATTACTCGATGGAAGATGAAGTAGCAATTCAAGAAATATCCACACAAGACCAACAAGACGTGGGCAACAAACATAGTGATACAGGTAATCCGATGCACGCAAATGCCTTACCGACAGATATACTTGCTGCTGAAGCGTCTTTACATGAAGATTATGTAGAAAGCGACGTGTTTGCGTGGGCAAATAATCTTGTGCAATACAAGGACGAATTGCAGATAGAAGTATATTGGATAAATAAAAACTACGTCGTCTATAAAACGGACATGTCGAGCGAACTGAGTAAGCAACTGGAGCCCATATTTATCGATGAAATGCTGGAGTACGTATTAGAAGGTGCGGGGCTGGGCCTTGTCGTGCGCAATTTTGAAGACGCGGAAGCTGAAGAAAATGTGCTACAACGAACGCAGATATGGAACGTGCAAAAAGCACAAGAAGTACTCGCGTGGGTGCGTACCCAAGCTCATGAAATTGAAATGTTTCGCGAAGAGGAACATGACTTCAAGCGCATAAAGGGAGTGATGGCTAAGATCACTCATAAAGACGTAAAAGAACCATTTTATATTTGGAAAGTATTGCCTCAATCACAGATCATGAAAGGGAAGACGGGGTGGATGGTGCGCGGCTCCAAATTTGTGCCTTTTGACGCCGATGCTGCGGTACGCGTCCCGTCTGATCCGCAACTATTGTTATTAGGCCAAGATCTGTATGTGTTTAATCAAACAAAGCTTAAACAATTATTTGGTTATGATGCCAAAGAAGCAGCTATTGCCAAGCATAAAGTTGAAGAAATAGAGGAAAACTTCACCCTAAGTTTTGATGAGGGACTCGATATGCAGACCTTAGCGCTTGGCAAGAAAAGTATTGTTAAAAAATTACAGAAAATTGACGCAACTCGCGTCACGCAAGATGATCTTATGAACCATGCCGAAGAGTTGGGAATTGATCTTATGCAAGATACAAATGGCGCAATAATAATTATGGACGACAAAGATTTATCAAAATTTGTGAATCTATTAAATGATGATTACATGGAGTCGCCACTAACCGGCGAGCGCTATGAGATTATTCGTAAAAAGCCAATTAAGCAAACAGAAGAGGACTTAATTAAGGAAGCACTTCAACTGTAGAGTAGTGCTATTATTAAGCTATTATGACCACTCTAAGTGCGTTGAAACACCTGCTTATTCGTTATAAATTTTGGATTATAAGCGGAACAACTACACTGCTTATACTTGTGATTGCACCGTCCATCTATGCCAAAGTAGCAACAAGCCCTATTCGTTATAACGCGAGCTCTAGCTCAATTTAAAATTTGCCGCAAAGAGAGGTGGCGATTGTGTTTGGGGCTGGTGTGCTCCCTAACGGCCAACCAACTCAATATCTTCGCGAGCGGGTGCAAACAGCTGTTAACTTATATAAAGCTGGACGCGTAAAAAAATTGCTTATGACCGGTGATAATGGAGCTACATACTACAATGAACCGCGCGCAATGCGTGCACTCGCTATGCAACTCGGTGTACCAGAGCAAAACATAGTTTTAGATTATGCAGGTTTCAATACCTACGATAGTTGTTACCGTGCGCACGCTATATTTAAAGTACATAACGCGGTGCTTGTGAGCCAAGGTTATCATCTGCCTCGAGCGCTGATGACCTGCAATGCACTCGGTATAAATAGCATAGGCATTGCAGCAGCACATACTTCACGCGATTATACCGCTAGCTATATTGCGCGTGAGTTTCTGTCGACTGATAAAGCACTCGTGCAGATTATTGCTAAACCACTTCCAACAGTGTTAGGTAATGTTGAGCCAATTAGTGTTTCGCAGTAGTTTGGTGCAACAGTAATGATATGATGGATTCATGAGACCGTACCGTCGACGCAAAAAACAAACTAAAGGCAACTATGCATTCATAGATAGTCAGAACCTCAATTTAGGCACCCAAAAAATGGGCTGGAAAATGGATTGGCGTAAATTCCGACAATTCTTGCGTGATACATATGGCGTTACGCACGCGTATATGTTTATCGGCTACATGGCAGAAAATGAACAGCTATACGAGCATATGCATGAGCTCGGGTACCTAATCGTACTAAAGCCAACTATTGATATGAAAGTATTACCGGAAGCAGAGTCTGAAGCAACGGAAAATCATGATGCCGCAAAAGTAGAAAAAGAGAAACCAACGGTGAAAGGCAACATAGACGCCGATCTTGTTCTGCACGCCATGAAGGAGCTGCCGAATTATAATAAAGCAATTATTGTGAGTGGTGACGGTGATTTCTTTGGCCTTATCGAATACTTAGTCGCACAAAATAAACTGTTACATATCATGACGCCAAACTGGCAGTATTCGAGTTTGCTCAAACAATTTGAAGAGTATATTGTGCGTCTGGATGTTCGCAAAAACGAATTGCGGTATCACGACCGCCATACACGTAAAAAGTAGACACGTTCGCTTGCAATAGCTGTTATAGTGCTTATACTTAATACATGGCAGCTACTTTTTCTCCTACTGTGCATATTGGCACCGAAACGCAGCTCACAGACGGCGGTTCAAAGTTAACTCTAAACTGGGAAGAAATGTACGCGCTCGCGCTGGAACTAGCTGATGGCATTGAACAACATGCCATTGAAACAGGTGAGAGTTTTGACGTAATGGCAGTATTGCCGCGAGGCGGCTATTTTCCGGCGCTCATATTGTCACGTCGCTTTGGATTTAGAGCTCACCAAATTGTACATCTTGGTCTTACCTCATACCGTGATGGTGAAACACAACGTAGCGATGAAATAATTGGGCAGACACCAAACGGTGAAGAAATTGCAGGCCGTAATGTATTACTTGTCGATGAAGTATGTGATAGTGGCCATACGCTTATGCAGGCTACGCATCGCCTTGCTCGACTTGGGGCACATACCGTTCGAAGCGCCGTGTTGCACTATAAGCCCGAGCGCTCTGAGACTGGGTATGTACCCGATATATATGCGGCATCGTATAACGGCTGGGTTGTATATCCCGGTGAGCCGGATGAGGCGCACGCACAATTCTCCTGTGTTAATCGTGCAAATCACGCTCCGGCGCTTGTTGATATCGAAACCAGAACTGTTTAGATACCGTAGGCTTCCTTGTGCTACCATGGGTAGGCAATGAGGCAAGCACAAGCACTGAACATTATGCTTTCTGGTGCAAATGTATTTCTTACCGGTGCCCCTGGGGCAGGAAAGACATTTGTGCTTAATAAGTACATTCATCGTGCGAGGACAACGGGAAAAAATGTTGCCGTAACTGCCAGTACGGGCATAGCGGCGACTCACATTGGTGGCGTTACAATTCATAGCTGGTCAGGTCTTGGGATTCGTGACGTGCTTAGTGAGTGGGATAAAACTATGTTAGCGAGCAATACGCAGCTCGTTAAGCGTTATAACGCAACTGATGTATTGGTGATTGATGAGGTTTCAATGCTCCATGGCAGTCGTCTCGACATGGTGAACGAAACAGCAAAGCTGTTGCGCGGCAGCGACGACCCATTTGGGGGGATGCAAGTTATACTCGTCGGTGATTTATTTCAATTGCCACCCGTTAGTCGTAATACTGAGCTCGTCGATTTTGCTCATACCTCTGCAGCTTGGAATGAGCTGGATCCAAACATTTGCTATATTACAGAACAACACCGGGTGGCAGGGGAAGATGGGCTATTAGATCTGCTCACGGCAATGCGCAGAGGTGAGCTGGAGACTATGCACCAAGAAATGTTGCAGTCTCGTTTAGGGCAACATTCGGATGCCGGTAAAGCGATTACACGCCTGTATTCCCATAATATTGATGTCGACGCTATTAATGCACGCCATTTGTTAGCTCTTAAAAGTGAATCGCATACGTATCATATGCGCACAAAAGGTGCAAAAGCGCGGGTGGAAGGGTTAATAAAAAGTTTATTAGCTCCGGAAGAATTAGTATTGAAAATTGGTGCGGAAGTTATGTTTGTTGCGAATGATTTTGCGACAGGATTTGTAAACGGCAGCCGGGGTGTAGTTGTGGGATTCGAAAACAGCTTGCCACTTGTTAAATCCCACAAAGGCAAAGTAATTAAGGTGGAGCCATATAGTTGGACAATTTCCGAAGATGGACGTGTCAAAGCGGAAGCAGTACAGTTACCGCTGCGTTTAGCGTGGGCTATTACCATACACAAAAGTCAGGGCATGAGTTTAGACGCTGCCGAGATAGACCTTAGTAAGTCATTTACGCCAGGAATGGGGTACGTTGCACTAAGCCGTGTGCGCAGTTTGGAGGGACTTTACTTGGCTGGTATTAATGCGATGGCTTTGCAGTTGCATCCTGATATTTACGAATTTGATCGTCGATTAATGGCAGCCTCATCTGAATTAGCGGCGACCACGCTAGATTATAAAGGGGACAACGAAGCAACAAGTGATGGTACTGCGCAATTCGATGAAGCATTGTTTCAAAAGCTCAGAGCGTGGCGTTTAGAGCAAGCCAAGCGGGAGCATGTGGCACCGTTTATGGTAGCGCACGATGCCACCCTTCAAGATTTAGCTGCACGACCACCAGAAAATCGACAACAACTTATGGGGACAAAAGGATTTGGTCCTACGAAAGTAGAGAAATACAGTACCAGTCTGCTTGGTATAATCACAGCTCATAATGAACAGTCGACATCGAAGCCCGTATCATCGGCTTGGCAAAAGGACGAAGATGCCATGCTCTTAGCCGCGTTCAAAAAAGGTGTTTTACTCGCGGACATAAGCCAATCGTTAGATCGGACACCGGACGAAATCTGGCAACGTTTACAACAACTGCTCCTCACGCAATAATATATATACGTGTTTGTATAAGTACTTTACGAACACTCGTGTTATCAATTGAAGCCTAATTTGCGGAAGGAATCAGATATGCCAGATTCATGGAACTTTACAGGTTTGCGGGCACTATTTTTCAACGCTACACTGACCCCATCTCCAGCACCCAGCCATACAGACAAATTGATCGCACTGAGTCAAGCTATTATGGAGAAGCATCAGGTAAAAACTGAGACAATTCGTCTCATTGATCACCCTGATATAGCAACTGGCGTTTGGCCGGACATGCGTGAGCACGGATGGGAGCGCGATGAGTGGCCTTTACTATACAAGAAAGTCATGGCAGCCGATATTCTTGTGCTAGCAGGTCCGATTTGGCTTGGTGATAATTCATCTCAAATGAAAAAAGTGATTGAACGACTATATGCCTGCAGCAGTTTGCTAAACGAACATGGACAGTACGCCTATTACGGAAAAGTCGGTGGCTGCCTCATTACAGGCAATGAGGATGGTATCAAGCACTGCGCCATGAACGTACTGTATAGTTTGCAACATTTAGGTTATACAATTCCCCCACAGGCTGATGCAGGGTGGATAGGTGAAGCAGGTCCGGGACCAAGCTATGGAGATGTTTTGGAGGACGGTACCGTGGCAGGTGTAACGAATGATTTTACCAACCGCAACACAACATTTATGACGTGGAATGTTATGCACCTTGCACACCTCTTAAAACAAAATGGCGGTATTCCATCGTATGGAAACCAACGGTCTGAGTGGGACGCTGGTAGTCGTTTCGACTTTGAAAATCCTGAGTACCGATAAAGTTATTATTTTTACAGAGTAAATTTGCGTAAAATTGCTATAAATATGTAATAAGAAAGGGGAAAACATGAAAATTACCAAACTTGACCACTCTTGTTTATTGGTCGAAATGCCGGAACCTGTTAACCGTACAGTGCTTTTTGATCCAGGTGTATATAGTGACATAGATGTCGCTAGCCTTACATATCTAGACGATATTGTTGTAACTCATCAGCATAGCGATCATCTCGATATGGAGGCTGTAAAGCAGCTCGTTCAAAAATTTCCCAACGTACGAGTATTAGCTCCATCTGATGTTGTTGCGCAACTAAAAGAGCAGTCTATAGATGCAACAACTGAGCCTCCTGAGGGCATGGTGCTATTTGATGCGCCACACGAAAGTGTTGCGCCTTTGTTTCCGCGCCCAGAAGAAATCGGTGTTCACTACTTAGACAAACTTTCTCATCCGGGTGATAGTCACAGTTTCAGTGAAACGAAGGCTATTTTGGCGCTCCCCGTGCAGGCTCCGTGGGGCTCAACAATTGACGCGATTAACCTGGCAATAAAACTCAAGCCAAAATATATCGTCCCCATTCACGATTGGCATTGGCGTGACGAAGCGCGTGAAGGATTGTACGCTGGCATGGAACAGGCCTTCGCTAAAGAAGGTATAACCTTTATTAAAATAAAAAATGGCGAACCAATAGTCGTAGAAGTATAGGCGCTCAATGCAAGAGGTACAGCTTAATACGGGAAGTGCCCTGCCGGTAGTGGGGTTTGGCACGTGGGAAATCTCTGGTGACCGCGAAGCGGAACTGGCAGTTTCTTCAGCAATTGCATGTGGCTATCGTCATATAGATACTGCGAAAATATATGGAAACGAACGCGGGGTAGGTATAGCCATACAAAAGTCTGATATACCACGAAGTGAAATATTTGTGACGACAAAGCTTTGGAACGATGATCATGGATATGATTCTGCAATGTCAGCGCTCGACACATCCCTCGATAAACTTAATCTGGAATATGTTGACCTTTATCTTATTCATTGGCCGGCAACAAAGCGGCGACATGATGCGTGGCGCGCACTAGAGGAGCAGCAGCAATTGGGAAAAGCTAAAAATATTGGCGTCAGTAATTTCACGATCGATCATTTAGAGCAGCTGCGTGCGCACAGTAATACCATGCCGAGCGTAAACCAGGTTGAATTCCATCCTTTTATTTATGAGCAACAAAAGCCGTTGTTGGACTATTGCCGTGAAGCCGGTGTCATTATTGAAGCCTACAGTCCACTGAGTCGGCTGAAAGGCGTTTCAGGAGGTGAGATTCACCGAATTGCTGAAAGTCACCACAAAACACCCCAACAGATCGTTCTGCGCTGGTGTCTGCAACACAATACAGTGCCATTGCCACGCAGCACAAATGCCGAGCATATGAAACAAAATATAGAAATTTTTGATTTTAATTTGTCTGACGAAGACATGGAAGCACTCAACTCAATAAGTGACGGGGAGCGCGTCACGTGGGATCCCGCTGGCATGGGTAGCTAAGTGAGATTTCGCGCAGCATAGCGAAACGTTTGGGACAGAGAATTTTTTTTGAACAGAGTCGCCTGACGTAGATTAGTTATTAGTACAACAACATTGACAAAGCATAAAAACTTTGGTATAGTGTCTTATGTCACTATGAAAAACAAAAATATGCAAATTGCAGTCCATACAGTCGAGCGTGCAATGCATCAGCGCATTGCTGCAAGTGTGGTAGTTGGCGCTTTATTATTGGCGGCTGCGACAGTTGAACATGAAGCCCGCAATTACTTGCGTGAAGCTATTACGCGTCCTGCATACGCCGCACTCACCGCAATGGAACGAGAAAACGAGACCGCACGTATGCCCGTACGTTTTGATGAGGGCTTACGTTTACCAACCGTTGGCGGTGCGTAAATATAAATAGGGAAGAGTATTATGAGTCAATTAGTAACAAAAACGGTTAAAACTAGCGAAACTATTCTACCGAGTCAGCGACTAAGTGTTCGTGAACTCATGCGGTTTGGAAGTGTAGGGGTCGCCGCACTTGCGACAGCTGTCGGCATCGGTCAACTGGATGCCCATACGCCGCCAAAACCAGTGCCACCTATTGTAATCCCGATTAGAGAGAAGCCAAATCCGGCACTCCCAACGTATAAAGTAACTATGGGACCAGACGGTACTATTTCTCATGCTGTCGATGTATTCGCTGCTGCGGAAGGGTATAAAGCTAGTTCTGCAGTTCAAGAGCGTGAGAATACAGATTCACACCTCATTGCTTCAGTCGTCTCGCCGACAAACGGCGAATTAAATGCTGGAGATAGCTTTGAAGTGCAAACTTCCCAACCTATTACTAACACCGATAAACTCTATAATGATTTATCCGCAATAGTGAAACCAGTGAATAGCGCAGGCAAAAGTTAGGCAAACGCTACATATCGCGGCGTTACGAACATATTTGAAACAACTGTGGATAAGTGGTGTTACAAACACCACTATTTCTTTATAAATGGGTATTGCAGTGGGTGTATGTGGGTAGTATGCTGTTGGCAGTGGGTAATGATGGAAAGCCAAAATAGCTTCCACCTCACAAAATAAAAACCACTAGTAACTTAAAGGATACCAATGGCCACGGTAGACTACTTTGAACGAAAGCTTGACGATAAGCGTCGGTTAACCATACCGACGGAACTTCGCGACAAGTTTGCAAGCGGAGTAGTTGTCACCAGGGGGTTTGGCAAGTATTTGCACCTATATCCTAAAGATGTATGGGAAAACCTGGTAGAGCCGCGGTTGGAAGGCGACATCCTCGATGAGCGCATCGCAGACCTCAACGTGCAATTTCGCATGGGTAAGGTAGAGCTTGCGCCGGATACTAAGCAGGGTCGGGTAACGCTTGAACAGCATTTACTTGATTATGCGGGCATCCAACGAGATGTTGTTGCTGTTGGTGTTGGTCGGTATTGGCGCTTAGTCGCTGCTGAGAACGCCAAATAGTCCATTTCCGTTACTGCACGTTAACAATTTATCGTATACGTCGAAAAGCCTCGAGATCAGCTATTCGGCAGTCAACAAGTGAACGGGATAGGGAACACTTTAAAATTCCCTTGTACTTTAGTTAAAACACCTCCCAAAACTCCACCTCACACATAAGTCTCTCAAACTTTGACACTTTACGCGGTTTAGGTACAAATCTAGACAATCAAGCGCAATTTGTCTCCACAAAAACAAAAACATTCAAAAAAACAAAAAAGTTGGCTGCTGAATAGGTGATCTTGTAAAAAACAAACACCAAAACAAAAAAAGTGCGATGCACCAGAACCAAAATAAAAACAAACATACACCAGTACTACTACACGAAGTCCTCACATTTCTTAGTCCCAAGAGCGGGGAGCGTTACCTCGACCTGACGGCAGGGTATGGCGGACACGCGCGAGAAGTATTGAATATGACCGGCGCCACAAACCAAGCCGTACTTGTGGATCGTGATGAACATGCGATTCATGAGCTCGAGCAAACGTTTCATGATCAGTCGGTCAGGATTCTGCACAGTGATTTTCTGAGCGCAGCCCAGGAATTACATGCAGCCGGTGAGTATTTTGATCTTATATTGGCAGACTTAGGAGTATCGTCACCGCACCTTAACGAGGCAAACAGGGGCTTTGCAATAAATGCCGCGGGACCGCTTGATATGCGTATGGATCCGCGACAAGAGTTAACGGCAGCTACCATCGTCAATGAATACAGCACTGACGATTTGGCTGACATACTTGAGCGCTATGGCGAAGAGCCAAAAGCACGACAGATTGCACGCTTAATCGTACAGAACCGACCGTTCAGTACGACTACTGAGCTTGCGGAAGTTGTATCAAGAGCATGGCAGGGCAGAAGTCGGGTTCATCCTGCAACGCGTACCTTTCAGGCATTACGTATTGCCGTTAATGACGAATTACGTTTGCTTGAAGCGGCACTGCCACTATGGTTGGAATTGTTATCACCACATGGTCGCATAGCAATAATCAGTTTCCATAGTCTTGAAGACCGTATCGTAAAACAGTTCTTTGCAGAGCATGGCGGTAACCGTTATGACGCTGTGATAAAAGAATTAACCAAACGCCCTATAACACCTCAAACCAATGAAATAGTTTCTAATCCGCGAGCAAGAAGTGCTAAACTTCGCGCCGCAGTGAAAATAAAAATAGAAAGGGAAGCTTACAATGCCAATTCAGGTTAAAAGCAACTCCCGCGCCTACAAGATCCACGTAAAAGTGGTCTAGTACGGCACAAAATCCAGCCCCGGAAAAAATAACCGGGGCTGGCAAAACAAAAAGAAAGATAAAACGCTTATGACATATTCAAGCTCGCTCGCCATGAGCCGCTCACAATTTGCCGGTCGCAATCAAAATTCGGTTAGCTTTCGTACTACCGAGCGTCGTCTTGGACCAATTAGCAACACACTTATTCTTATTGTACTCGCATGCTTGCTTGGTCTGCTGTATCTTACCCAAGTTACTAAAACAAACGCCTACGGATATACGATCAATACATTGCAGCAACAACAAGCACAATTGAAAAATGAGAATAATGATCTCGAAGTAGCTAGTGCACGCTTGCAATCTTTAGACCGCACGCAAAACAGTGACGTTGCCAAAAATATGGTATCCGTAGCACCATCTGCTACTATAACGAACTAATTCGTTGCAAGTGTCATCCACGTATAATAGGGTTAGACACAGCCTGATATAATAGTGCTAATGGCTTGGCCAAACACAAACATCGCCGGACAAACTATCAATCGCCTCCGACTCATATACGCAGTGCTCGTTGTTGTAGTTGGCATTTTTGGGGTGCGATTATTCTACTTGCAGATCATACGTTATAGTCACTATAAAGCGGCGGCGCTGCAACAACAGGAGGCAGACTACACTATTCCGGCTGCACGCGGTCTCATAGAAGCCCATGGACCCAATGGAATAGAACCTCTTGTTCTTAATCAGACCTTATATACCCTGTATTGTGACCCGAAGTTTATTACAAATGCCAGTAGTGAGGCAGCTTTTGTAGCGAATGTTATTGGTGGAAATGCGTCGGATTATGAAAGTGCAATGCGTACCGCTAACCGTTACGACATCCTAGCCAAAAAAATACCACCTAATAAAAAAGATGTATTAATGGCTGCTAAAAAACCGGGGCTTAATGTTGAGGCACACACCTATCGTGTGTATCCAGAGGGCGAATTAGCAGCGCAAGTCTTAGGTTTTGTGAATGACAGTGGGCAAGGGACATATGGAATTGAGCAAGTATTGAATAGTGAACTTAGCGGAAAAGCTGGACGTGTAAAAGCAATTACTGATGTTCGGGGTGTGCCATTACCAGCGAGTGGAGACAATGTCGATATACAGCCACAGGCAGGTAAAAATGTGGCGCTCACACTCAACATACCATTACAGAGAGAGGTGGAGCAGGCGCTCCAGCAAGGATTGAAGCAAGCAAACTCGAGCGAAGGGAGTGCTATTGTTATGGATGTCCATACTGGTGCCGTTGTCGCTATGGCAAACTACCCAACCTATAACCCAGGCGACTATGCGAGCGTGACTGATCCGTCAGTATTTAATAATCGATCAGTCGCATCCCAGTTGGAAGTAGGCTCAATTATGAAAGTGCTTACTACTGCAGC
>DASTAH010000001.1:0-41650 GCA_035712845.1 Saccharimonadales bacterium (SeqCode) | reverse complement strand
TAAAACCATTGTTTTTGAGTTGATCTGCCAGCGTCAAAACATCAATAGGATGACGTTTTTCATATAATTGCATTATGGCTTCATATATACGTTCATGACGCTTTTCATAGAAATCAGCAGCCACTATTTGGTCGGCAATTTTAACTATTGCATCACTATCTATTAGAATAGCCCCGAGTAAACTTGCTTCGGCATCAGTATTTTGCGGCGGCTGCTTAATTGCTTGTGTGCTATCCATAGTGGAACGGTCTGCTCTCATTGATGCTATTAATTATAGTTGTTATTTTGCATATTACTATTTTTTGGGGAGATAAAAATGGGCCTTCATTGTGCTCGCTGTTAACCTCCTAGCACTTCTCCACCCCCAAATATAGTACTAATCTTACTTATTTCAGCATTATCTACGATTGTATTTGTTTCGTTTAATGGCGTTGGAGTGGATTGTGCAACTTCTTTGTTGAACGTACACTCAATTTGAATTAACTGCCCCGTAATTTCTTGTATTGTATCTGACAATAATTTACGATTGCGTGCGTCATTTAAACGTTTTTGGTGAAAAGCAAACGCGAATGCAAGTTCTAGAGTACCCTTTTCACTTACAGTAGGTTGCGCCATGCGTGCGATACTGTAGACTGTATTGTGTTTCTTCTTTAGCGCTGTAAGAATTTGTGGCCATAAACTTATGTCAAAAACTGTAGTAATGGCCTTAGCTGATTGTATTACTGGTTGTTGCGTAGAAGGAGCGCTACCAACCTTTACCGATGAAGCTTGTTCATTTTCGCTTTTTCTCAGTTTTTCATTACCTCTATTTTTTGCTGTCGTTTCTGGCTGTGGCTTTTGCGCTTTCTGTGATGTAGCGGCAGAATGGGGGGGTGAGGCTTGTAAGACAGTAGTTTGTTTAATAGTTTCGGCGGGTATTGTTTCAAGCAAAATTATTTCAAGAAATCGTTCAGGATCGTGGGAAGCAGGCACGTCAAGTAAACGCCCTAGCAAAGATAATGCCGCATTGTACGGTATGGTCGAGGATTCATCAGTGATCTGTGCTCTTAATAGTGCGCCAAGTTGTTTCGCGATGTTGGCGGCTTGATACCCTTGATCATAAAGCATTTGCAGGGTCTGTACTGCCGACTGTGCCATATTTTCAGAAATATCACGAATTATTTCACGTATTGATTCTTGTGGTGGTATACCAAGGAGCTCATGTACGTCATCAACATCAATTTTTTTGCCTAGTCCAGAAGCTTGATCGAGCAAACTTATGCTATCGCGAAAACTACCTTCTCCATGATGTGCAAGTAACGTTAGTGCACTATCAGTCACGGATATCTTTTCTTGCTCTGCAATGTATCTCAAGTGTGCGACTACTTTTTTTGGATCCGCAGGACGAAAGATAAAACGCTGTGTTCGACTTATTATAGTGTCAGGCAATTTATGGGCGTCTGTAGTTGCTAATATGAACACAACGTGGGCAGGTGGCTCTTCAAGGGTTTTTAGCAATGCATTAAACGCTTCTCGCGTAAGCATGTGCACTTCATCAATAATATACACTTTGTACTTGGCAATTGAGGGAGCAACATATACTTTTTCGCGCAATTCTCTTATTTCGTCTATACGCCTGTTCGATGCAGCATCAATTTCAATAATATCTATATGTTGTACGTCATCGTTGTAAGGAAGATTGTTAATCTCATGCGCAACTATTCTTGCAATTGATGTCTTCCCTACTCCCCTAGGTCCAGTAAAGAGGTAGGCGTGGCTAAGTTGACCGCGCTTAATTGCTTCTCCAATGGTTTTGGTGATGTGCTCTTGACCAACTATTTCGTCCAGTGTTTTTGAACGGTATTTACGATATAACGCTTGTCCCATAGTTATATCTTATTATACGCTTGAGACCAACTTGGCGTTGTTGTAATTGTAGGCTAATTCTTATCTTATGTTGCTCGTAATAAGGTTGACTCTTCTGTGAAACTATTGATGTGCGACTGTATAATATCGTTGGCATGCGACTCATATTCAGTACGTCGAACCATCTCCCCGTTCCAAGTACCTACCGCAGCAAATGCAACTGCAGCTAAACCGCACCCTGTGCGCATTTTACCCTGCGGTAAGTCATTAGTAGCAACCGCAAGAGCAACCGCGGTAAATTTATCCGCCATTGCTGATTTACCTTGAGTAGCTGATGGAATAGGAATTTTTTCCGGAATAGTAGGTATTTCATCAATAATATTGGCATATGCAAGTTTTGTCAGTATGCTTCGACGTTTGGCGACAATATTAATGTAGTGTCTGTTCGTGTTTAAGGCCCATGCGAATTTATAGCCCTCTTGTGCCAATATGGCTGTTACAGCTAGTTTGCCGTAAATGCTAACATTGGGTGCTGATAATGCCCCCGTACATATCTCCAGCAAAGCTGCAGCGTCAGCGTATATATCATTGTCGGCGCCATGTGCAGTACAGCCCCATCCGCTATCGGGCAGTATTTTATCTATGATCCGGGCGGTAGTGCCGTCAAGCCAATCAGAGGCGCCCATGGCAATTACCCAAGGCATAACAGGTTTCTGTCCATTTCTCAGCATATAAGCCGCTTTGGCAGCTAACAATGGGCGGCTAAGCGATACAATATCCGATGGCGTAAGGGGTTTATCGTTTTTTCTATTTGCTACTTTTTGCTCGTATTGAGTTGCAGTATGCGAGCCTCTCACAAATGGTTGGTAGATGCTTGGAAGATATGCGTTCATTATATTCTAATATCGCATAATAGTAGTATAAAATTGTAAATAACTATACTACAGAGCTGCTTCTAGCGCGGCCCATTCCGCACTTGAATCGTCTTCAGGAACATTGACACTTACTTGATCACCGGGTTTAGCTTTGAAATATGTTACTGAAGCAAGGAGAACCCGAAAATTCTTACCACTAACGTCAACAAAATAGTGGCCATTTTCAAGCTTGAGAGTTCCAACTACTTGTTTACGTGGAATTGGACCAATTTGTTTATACAAAAATGCTCCATCTTCAGCAATTGTAAGTTTAAGAATATCCCCTTGCACCAGCTTGGACTTGCTGGCATAGTTTGCGGGTACGGGGTATGTTTTTCCGTCGCTGCCCACCATATTCTGGCCATCGAAGACACCCTCAATTACTTTTCCTAACGTTGCTTGTGGGGTGATTGGGGTTACTTTTTCGTCATCACCTACAAGGCTAATAAGCAGCTCGTTAGCAGCTGCTAGATTGGTTTCTGCTTCCTGAATAAGGGAGCGAAGTCGCTTGATTTGTTTGTCTGGTACGTCTGCCATATCCCTGTCTCTCGATAAGTGTTTGTTTGCTACACTTACCCCTAAAACTACCATGTTTAATTGTTGAAGTCAAAGATTTCATATGCTGCTGTGGATAAGTAACAGCCCCTACACGCTATATGTAGGGGCTGTTATGTGTGTTGAAAGAAACTTACACTAATTCAACAGTTGCGCCGGCTTCTTCAAGAGCCTTCTTGGCGGCTTCAGCGTCTTCTGCTTTAGCTTTCTCAAGAATAGTTTTTGGAGCGCCATCTACGAGTGCCTTAGCTTCGCCAAGACCAAGCTGCGTTAGGTCTTTTACTGCTTTAATAACAGCTACTTTCTGAGACCCAGCGTCTTTCAAAACTACGTCATATTCACTCTTTGTTTCCTCTGCTGGTGCAGCTTCGCCGCTAGCAGGGCCTGCAACGGCAGCTACTGCAGCTGCTGGTTCAATGCCGTATTCATCTTTTAAGAGATTCTTTAGTTCGTTTACTTCTAGTACCGTAAGCTTAGTAAGCTCTTCGGCGAGTTTCTTTATATCAGCCATATCGTTCCTTTCGTTATGGTTAGAATTATGCTGCTTTAGCGGCGATGCCATCTAATAATGCATGCAGATTGCCTGATAGGGCATTTGTGACATCGTTAACTGGTGATAGCAGTGTAGCTACGACTTCAGCAATCAGTTGATTCTTGCCTGGCAGCCCAGCCAATGCTTTTACTTCCTCAGCACCTAGTAAGTTACCATCAGCTGATATAGCTCCGATAAACTTGATTGTAGGATTAGATTTAGCAAAGGCATTCAGGCTTTGAGCCGGTGCAACCTCATCTTCGCTATTGAACGCGTAGAGCAACATGCCTTCTAAGGATGATGTATCAACATCTTTTAAGTTGTCTAACTGTTGCATAGCCTTTATAAAAAGGCGGTTTTTAACAACTTTAACATTTGTACCACTTTCACGTACGTCTCTGCGCAAACGCTGTAACGCCTTAACGGTAGTACCTTGATAGGTTGCTACTACAGTCATTTTTGAAGTAGAGAGTAGATCTTTTACTTCTTCAATAACTTCATCTTTCTCTTGCTTGGTTAATGCCATGTACGCATCTCCCTTTCAATTATTAGCGACCCACTCGACCTGTAGGTGCTTCGTTGCCTGATAAAAAAGTCCCTGCAATTAGCAGAGACGTTAAAACAAGTCTTTACAGATTGTTTTACCTCGGCGACTTTCTTAAGGCTTAGAGCCCGTCGCTGTCTCTGGCAACTTATAGTGTACTGTAACATTACTAAGACAAATATTCAATTAAAAACACTCTTTACAAGCGTAAGGGATGTAATTTTACCGTTTTTATGCATATTCAATTTGCTTGACATATTTCTTTATTTAATGTAAATTCACACATCGTGAATACCTTCGCTATCATTTTCGCCAAGCAAGTGGCACGCAACCGCGGCTACATGCTTTTTGCTGCGTAAAATGGTTGAAGTAGGCGTTCCACAAAAAATACGATAAATCTAGAACCGGACTTCAGCCACTAAGGAGTCCGGTTTTTACATGCAGGAGACATGAAATCATGGCACCAAGGAAAGTTGTGCCTCTATATTTACAAATAAATAGACCGCTAAGAGAATATTTCAATAGATTAGTTAAGGCACAGTTGGAAGCTCTCGCTAAAAAGTTTACCCTCATAAAAAAATACGTTCTTACTTTGATAATCATGACATTCATATCTTCGTTCAAATTTAATGCGTAAGGTATTGATATTATTATGATAAAGCGTAATATTGTGCGTGAAGATAGAGGCAGAAACAAGATGGCTATCGTAATGGAAAAAGGTGTAGCTCGTATAGGTCATGGCATATGGCTTAACAATTTTATTTCATATGGAAGCGAAGATTGTAATGTCTATCTTGATGATCTTAAGGGTGACGGTGAGTTTGACCATCTATCGGCTACATTGGTTGAAAAGCGTCTAGCATTCTTAGACTCATGTGTGGATCTTGCTACTATTCCAACCAATGACGATTGCTTACTTAGTGCACGTGAAAAAACTAAAAAACTCTATGTACGGCAATTTGAACAGGAGCTAGACACAAGTGATTTATTCCAAGACTGTTACCGTTATTATAATTTAGTACGAGTAGTACGTGGCGAAGCATGCGCCATAGGTCATACGCTTCTTCATGCGTATGAAGTTGAGCTTCGACTACCGCCCCGAGAAGTACTAGACCAAGTTGTAACTGGGGTGAAAATAAGACTTCCGAGTGAACAGCAAATGAATTACCCAATGGTTGCCGCAGAAGCCTTAAGTGAGTTGACGGACACCGTCCAAATAACTTGATCTTGTTAAATTTGTTTAAGCTTGAACTGCGTGTATCGTTCCGCGGCTAAACGAGTGAGTTCAGGATCTTCTTCTCTGTTTACAAATTTCATGTTTTCGGCAAGTATGGGATGTACTTCGGCTAACTTTTCATGCATCTGCTGTACGAGCTTACGATAACCAGGGTGCCCTTGGGGGCTTGTGCGTAATTCGTTAAAGTGAAACGCCTCTCGTGCGTTCATTGTCATCTTCCACCGCATTTTATGCCCTAGGAGAGTCGCATACTGCGCTTCAAGCCCATAGCCAGCCTTTTGTAGATCACTGTAAAGAGCTAAGCTTAAATCAAAACATCGTTCAAATTGCTCAGTAAGACCCGCTTCTTCTACGAGCGCTGGTACATCATAGCCATACCGCGGTGTTAGCTGCTGCCATTCTAAATCATCTACCATACGGTGCCGTTGTAAGTCGCGAAAAATTCCGTAATCACACACCAAGTCCCAGCTATAATGGGCTTTCTCTATTGAGCGGCCAGGTTTATGGCGACGATTGAGACGTTCACCCATGTAGGTTTGAAACACCTGAATTTTTTTATTGTATGGCCATGAAGCAACTTCTTGCTGTAGCTTCTTAAGCGGTAAGCTACTATGCTCATAGAGCATGTCGGGTACTAAATCAAGTTCGTTACGAGGCCAGAAATCAACTAGTGTAACAGGCTCTTGCGCGGCGTCGCCATATTCAGTGGGTAATTCATTGTTAGCAAGTTCTTGCATCGCCTGCTGTGTATCGGCTCGATAAGCGATCATCGCCCCACCCCTTTCGGGTTTGTCGGCGCGTTCCAGAAACATAGGTAATACTTTGCGCCCTTCGTCGAGTAGCTTTTGACCAGTGACTCGTGCTTCCGGAAGTTGGTCGCTCAGTAAATGCATTATCAAACTTTCAAGAGCTTGACCAGAAGCAAAAATGCCGACAGTTGATTTTGTCGCAACTGGCAATACTGGTCGAATAGCATCGCATGCTTGCGCCCGAGTTGCACCCTTCCACGCTATATCGCGCTCCGCATCTGGGACGGTTGATTGTTGCTGAACATAATCGGTGAGCTTGTGTACCATTTCAGAATATAGGTCAAAAATGTTGTCGAGCGTGGCTTTATAATGAGCCTTAACGCTGTCATCAAAATGTTGCGGCACATAGTACCTGTAGTTACCGTCTGTGTCTTTTTGGTCAAAATAAATGTAGCGTGTTGATTGCTCAAGATATGCGGCTAGACGTCCCCACTCTAACTTTTTAGTTAGTAAGTTAGAGGCATTTTCTATAACAAAATGCACACCGGCTAATTGCTGTACAGAATCATCGCCGTATGCGGTAATTACTCGTTTAAGCAGTTGTTCATCTTTACCAAGTTTGCCGGCAAATTCATCGAGAATCGTTATGCGCATATCATCTCCGCGACGTGATAATCGCGCCATGGCTGCAGCAATAGTGACGGGACTTAGTTTATCGGTAAAACTATACACATCCCCTTTAGTATTTGTGACTATGTTTTCTAAGTATGCGTTTCCGGCGTCTGTGACAAAATATCTGCCGTCTTGTTTGTCGACTAAAGGCACATTTTCTTCAGGAGATGACGATACTTCTAGTGGTGGCTCGTGAGGGAGTACAGAATGTTGCTTTTGTTCGAGGATTTCTTTTATCGCTTGTGGTTTTCCGGTATCTGCAAGTTTATTATTGCGCAGAGCAAGTGTATTAGCGGCAAGTTTCCATATAGTTTCACTCACCATTTCAGAATCATCGGTAGCAAATACTATAGGTAGATTACGTTGCTTAGCCTCCCACAGATAGCCAGCACGCACTCGCTCAAGAAATGCAGCGTCAAGATTGTCAAATCGTTCACCATTATATCGCCCACTGAGACGCTCTTTTAACACTGGTACGGGTGCATCAAGTACGATGGTTAAATCTGGCTCAACGCCGTTAACTGCGAACGTTATTATACGATTTATCGTTTCATAATCTGGAACGTCGCCACGCCCATAATACTGTATGGCTAAAGTTGTAAGATAATTTCGATCAACAAGACAGATGACGCCCTGCTCCACGCTTTGCTTGATAATTTGTAGGCTCTGACTGCGTGCCGCGTTATATAGGAGCACCTCAGTAACGGTATTCATTGGATAACGGGGATCTTGCGTGAGAGTACGTATAGCGCGCGCAGTAAGGTCAGATTGGCTATCAGGTTCACGAAATGTGCGAACTGGTAAGCCAGCGGCACGCATACGGCGAGCCAATTCTAATAATTGAGTAGTCTTACCAACTCCTTCGGGGCCCTCAAGGACTATGTACTTTCCCCTAGTCATACGGTAAGCCTTCTATTTTTACAGGAACAGAACGAACGTCACGGTATGCTTGAGGCAGCATAAGATCAGGCGCCCAGGTTTTAATAATGGTATCAAGATCTGTTCCGCTTTGGTATTTTCCGCTAAATCCATTTGCCCGACCAAGACCGTAATCACCCTCTACTTCACCTGTCTCATGAAAAATAATTTGAGCAGTTCGTTCTCCAACAGGCAAAAGAACAGTTTCGCGTTGATTTAAATTATAAATTTCTAGCGTTAATCTGTTTATATAACCAGGATCTATCCAGCCCGCATCAAAACATACTGCAATGCCATTTCGACCCCAGCTGCTGCGGCTACGTACTTCACAGGCTCCGGGTGGCCGTATGCCAAAAAATTCATGGGTGTGCGCAAGAATACGTTCCCCGGGCTTTAAGCTAATGACGGGATGGTCTAGGGGAATATTGTTTACTGGTTTAAAACCGTTGAGCTTACACCATTCCTCGTGCGGCATTGCCTTGTATGGACCATCAAAGTAACGTTCAACGTCTTCTTTGTCAAACGGATTATAAATTGTCCGCTCATTCATTTTCTCTATTCGATAGTAATAGTAGCCTAATGTAACGTCCAATGATGCATGGGCAACGTGCTTAGGGTCAAACGGCACGCATACAATATGGTCGACATCCAAGGCCGCACGAATTTGAGTGTTACTATAAACCCCCACATTCCCTCCTAACTAGTTAAACCATATTTTACACAATAACTTGAATAAGATTCAAGTGTAAAAACTACTGCAGTAAAATAATCAGGTACAATATTTGTGTGGCAATTAAAAATATGAAAACAATTCGCACTAGTTATCCGTCGATTGCGACACTAATAGCATTACTTGTTGCATTGCACGGGACATTTGTACTGGCAACTACTCTTTTAGATCAATTTTCTATTTTACGTGGTCCGCGCTTAACGGAAATAACAATAGATATACCAATACTAATAGGAGTAAGCCTCATTTATCTTAGTAGCTTGCTTATGCGACGCAAGCAGCGAGCATGGCAGGTTGCCGTACTTGTATACGTGTTTTTATTGGGTTTAGGAGTTGCCAGTATCGTGCACTTTGGGCACCGGCATCAACTTGATTGGGATAGTCTTCTTAGAGCACTATGCTTGCCAGCAGGAATAATCGCCCTGCTTGTCGTTGCCCGTGATGAATTTGTGGTACGTAGTGACATGGTGGCATTTAGATCTTCTTTAAAGTTTGCAGTCATAGTTTTAATCATAGCGATGATTTACGGGATAACAGGATTTGAATTGCTGGATAGACGAGATTTTCACAAAGAATTTAGTGTCGGTGAAGCATTTCACCGTACGATTGATCAGTTCGACCTTACAACATCACAGCCATTACACGCATACACAAGACGAGCGCGAGTTTTTCAAGATAGCCTTAGTGTGGTGAGTGTTGCCGCAGTTGCTTATGTAGCAATATCTTTATTCTCCCCATTGCGCGCACGGTACACTGACCCAGCTGCGGACCGAGAGCGAATGCGCACCTTGTTAGAAACATATGGAGCGCCGAGCGAAGATTTCTTCAAATTATGGCCTCATGATAAACATTATTTTTTTAGTTCCGATGGTAAAGCAGGTCTTGCATTGAAGGTAAAAAATGGCGTAGCCCTTTGCCTCGGAGATTCGGCTGGCGATCCAAAAGCGGCTAAAACAATATTGCGCGAATTTGAAATGCAGTGTTATGAAAATGATTGGCTTCCCGCAGTAATTCATGTGGAGCCATTACGCGCAAAAGTATATGCGCAAGCGGGGTATGCGCTACAAAAAATTGGAGAAGAAGCTATTGTTAATATTGACCATTTTGAATCAGCAGTAGCTAACAATAAGTATTTTCGGAACATACGCAACAGATTTAATAAAGCAAATTACACGTTTGAGGTTCTAAAACCGCCTCACCATCCTGACGTCTTTAAACGATTAAATGTAGTTTCCAATGAGTGGCTTAATAAGCCCGGTAGAACTGAACGCGGTTTTGCAATGGGGTATTTCAGCGAAGATTACATACAGCAATGCATCATATTTGTAGCACGCGATGCTGCAGGTACGATACAAGCGTTTATGAATCAAATTCCAGCCCCATTTGATTCTGCAGAGGCAAATTTTGACATGCTACGTTATGCCTCAGGAAGCCCTAGCAATATTAATGATTACTTATTAACGAACTTTATCCATGCAATGCATGATGACGGTTATGTAAGGGTTAATTTAGGTCTAAGCCCGCTAGTAGGTTTGGGGAATAAAGAAGAAAAGACATTGCTCGATAACTTTTTATATTTTGCTTATGCAAATGGCGATCGACTATATTCATTTAGCGGTCTGCATAGATTTAAGTCAAAGTATGAACCGGATTGGAGCGAACGTTTTCTTGCATATAAAGGTGGAATACGTGGAGTTACAAAAGTCACGAACGCACTCGCACGTATTATGAAAGTAGAGAATTAGCTGTCACTTGCTTTATAGCATGGTTGAATGTGATGTGTTTTTAAATCTAGATACAAACGGTCTGAAACTTTTTGAAGGCGTTCAAGACTTCCGTCATTAATGACCACAACATCCGGCTTTATTAGCTCTCGTTCACGTTCAGTAACCTCATGAATGTCAACTTCTTTAACTGCTGGCCTATTTACGGCAATGACATAACCGCCTGCCCTCTGAACACGTTTGGCGTCGCCAGGAAATCGAACGCCACCAATCGTAATTAGATCAACACCTTCACGTGCATACACTTGAGTGCGCCGTATAATTTCGTTATACCATATACCTTGGTCTACCTTTTTTACCAGGTAACCTCCAAGCCATTGAAGCAAGCATCTGAACAACTGTTTATTTGACTGCGATATTTTAACAGTTCTTAAAGCAGGCCTTTTAAGCATTAGCTGAAGATATTCTATAAGCTTTTCGTAGCTATCGGGCGATGACTGTAAATCGTGCATTGATACGCTTATGTTAGTAAGATTTGTCTTGCAGTGCACAATTTCTTCGATAATGCTTGGAAGTGGCGACAGCCATCGATTAATATCGGCGATATTGTTGGAATCGGGTAGATATTCATGCTGCTGTCGAAAAGCATTTGCTACCTCCATGATTAAGTCTGAAGACTCCATATGGACATATCGTGTAGCGTGCGATGAAAGAAATTTCGCGAGCGTGGTTTTTCCATGCCCAATTCCTCCAGTAAGACCGACAATAATCACGAGGCTATTGTATCGCGATTAACCTATGCTGGTAAGGCTAAGAGCAATTGATGGACCCATTGTGGTGGCGAGGTAAGCGCTTTTGAAGTACACGCCTTTAACACTTGCAGGCTTGTTTGCCTTAAGACTAGCTAGTACAGCTTGGATGTTTTCTGCTAATTTTGCGGCGTCAAAACTAACTTTGCCCACTCCTATGTGGATTATACCGGTAGAGTCAACTCGATATTCAACTCGTCCAGCTTTTGCTTCGGCCACAGCTTTCGCAATATCAGTTGTAACGGTTCCACTCTTAGGATTAGGCATAAGTCCACGAGGTCCAAGCAGACGCGCATACTTCCCTAATTTAGGCATTTGTGCGGGTGAAGCAATAAGTACGTCAAAATCAAGCTGGCTTTTTTCAAGCAGCTTTGTGATGACTTCAACACCGCTTATATCTGCGTCAGGTGCGCTTGCGTCATCAAAAACCGCGACGCGAACTTTTCTTCCAGTTCCAGCAGGCAAGATTAGGTTATCGCGTATATTTTGATCAGCTTGACGAGGATCAACACCGAGTCGTACATGAAGTTCAACTGTAGAGTCGAATTTAGCAGTGTTTGTTTGTTTGGCAAGCAAAACTGCTTCCTCTAGAGAGTAATTCTTCGTAGTATCAATGAGCTGTGCAATTTTACGAAAATTCTTTCCGCGTCGCTCAAGGCGTGTACGAGTAGGTATAACTGTTTGCTTGACATGGCCTTCCTCAACTTCGCCTGTTGCCTTCCGCGCTTCTTTTACTAGGTGCTCTTCTGCCTCTCTTTGGGCTTTGGCGCTTCGTTTGCCGGCTTTTGCTGTATTTGCTGTGCCGCGTTTTTCTTCGATGACTATTTGTTCTTCTACGGCCGCTGCTTCTGCTGCTGACGTAACATCTGTTTCAGGCGTAACAATATTTGCACTATTCGTTGTTTCGTCAGCGTCTACAATAGCAGCTGCTGGAACAAGATCTGCGTCATTAGATACTTTCTTCTTTGTCGATTTCTTGGCTTCTGCCATAAATTCTCCTTCGTGGTTCAGTCGGCGTCATGCCTCCCACAAATTAATAATATATTGCGTTATTCTTATCTTCGAAATAAGCGCGTGCGTATGGATGTCCATAATACGCTGCTTCATGTGCAAGGTCATATGCAATCTTGCCCGCAAATGTCTGTATATTAGTCTTTTTTTGATCCGGATCATTAGCAAGTTCAAGGCGCGTAAGTGCTTCGTCGTATTTGGCAAGCCTGTCTGGCGTGATTTCTCTTATACCATCACGAGGCATTAGTACTTAACCCTCAACCTCTACGCCCATGCTGCGCGCAGTACCGGCGACCATCTTCATCACTGCGTCGATATCGTCTGTATTCATATCTTTGGCTTTTGCTTCAGCTATTTCTTGAAGCGCTTGGCGCGACAGTTTCTTGCTTATCTTTTCACTGTTAGGTCTTCCTGACCCTTTATCTATACCAAGCTTGCTGCGTATAAGATCATCTGTTGGCGCACCCACAACGCGAAAATCCATCGTTCGATCTTCATAAATGGTGATATGTGCAGTGACAGTTTGACCTTGCATATCTTTGGTTGCGTCATTGAACGGATTGATGAAATCCATCATGTTGACACCATATTGCCCAAGGGTGCTACCAACAGGTGGTGCTGCACTGGCTTGGCCGCCACGTATTTTCATTTTTAAATTGGCCCTTACGGCTTTTTCTGCCATATATTCTCCTAATTGCTATTGGCTAGTGAAGCAAACTAGCCAGTGCGTAACAGGGGGAATTATACTATTCTAGGGCTAATATTGCAACCACAAGGGGATAAAATCCCTGAAGATCATTGAGCGGCTTTTCGTGTACCTATTACGGCTAGTGTTATAGCTAAATCAGCCTTTGGGTAGCGCTGTGCGAAGTCATAGTCTGAAAGACCAGAAGCGCTGGCATCCATGGTATAGACACCTCGCAATTTACGCATTTCGTCTGTAACTCCGGCTGAAAATGCTGCTACGTCAACTGGGATGCTAGCTAACTCTGTCATAGTTTCTGTAGTGAAGTTTCGTCTCGTATCAGTACCATTAGTGTGTCCATCGCGCATTGTTAAATCCACTTAATTATCCTCATTAATTCCTACAAGATCCGTAATACGCTTATTGTCAATTGCAGTCAAGCAGTTGCGTCACGTTTTATAAATTAAAGTAGTAACTTAATTAGTGAACTTTTTCGTCTACCGCACATATTGTGTAACAGTAAAAATAAAATAATCCAGACCCGTTTAGCCTGGATTATCTATTGTTATTGCGACAGCGCTTATACTCGTTTAACCTGAAGACTATCAAGTTCGACTGGTGTCTCCCGACCGAACATGTTAACGAGAACTTTTAATTTGCCCTTTTGTGCGTCAATTTCATTTATCGAGCCGTCGAAGCCTTTAAATGGTCCGTCAGTTATGCTGACAACTTCACCAATGGTGTAATCAATCTTATGCTTAGGCTGTTCAAGACCCATGCGCTTCTGGATTTTTTCGATTTCTTCTTGGCTGATTGGCGTTGGATCAGTGCCACTTCCAACGAATCCTGTTACGCTCGGTGTATTGCGAACAATGTACCACGCGTCTTCCGAGAGTCGCATCTCTACTAACACGTACCCTTGAAAAATACGTTTTTCTACCACACGTCTCTTGCCATTTTTTATCTCTATCATTTTTTCTTTAGGAACTAATACCTGAATAATTTTGTCTTTCATGTCAAGTGAATCAGCCCTCTGGCGAATGCTTTCAGCCACTTTTTCCTCATAGCCGCTGTAGGTATGAATTGCATACCATTGCTTGGTAGTGTCGTAACGTTTAGAAGTGCTCATAAGTCCTTACTTTATTAATACTTGTTTAAATAATTTATCAAGCCCGTAATCTAGCGCTGATACAAACGCTCCAAATACCACGGCAAACACTATTACCGCAAAAGTTAATTGGCGGCTTTGTTTGCGATTAGGCCATGTCACGAGCCGAAGCTCTCGCCAGCTATTACGAAAATATCGCAAGAAGAAAATGCGGCTAATAATACGTCCAACAAAAGCTAACACACGAAATACAAATTTAAATGGTTGATGCTGAAAGAGCTTAGCCATGGAGCTCAGTGGTCGTCGTAATAGTGTACTAATTTTTCCAAGTACGCCAATTCGACGGCTTTTCTGCTGACCGGCTACGACTTGCGCTTTCTGGGCACGCTCCCGTACTGTCTCGATATTTTTTAGACGCCGTACTGGGCGTTTTGTGCTGTTGTCTGCCACCTATGCTCCTCGCATAAAATTAAAAAACCTACAGAATTTGTAGGTGGTACTTGTCAATAATAGCAAGGTAAGGTTCATCGGTCAACAACAACTAATGTATTACATATTTTTGTTATAGTTAGGTAATGAAGCTTGCGCTTATTATTCTTGCAGTGGCAAGTATTTTAGAAATTCTTTTATGGCTACCACCTATTTGGAAGGTTTCTCATAAGTTAAGCTATCCGTTGGTTACGGTGGTAGTAGGATCAAGCATTGCTATTTTTATCCTTCATCCGCGTCTGTGGAGCGTGGTATTGCTAATCATAGGATTATATCGAGGGATTAATTTATGCCGAATAATCAAAGCACGAATGCACGAAAAGTATTTAAAACGTGTCACACAGTTAACAAGTTTATGGCTAATGGTGTATCAGCTTTTAGTGCTCTTGATACTACAAATCATGCAGTTTATTTGGGTACATTATAATTATGGATGGCTACCTATTGCTTCGCTACAATTTGCTATTGCCTTAATGCTTATTTTATCTCTAAGGAGCCAATTACATAAAACGCGTAATCTGGAATCTTCCTATACTGGCGCAGACCAAGATCTGCCTACCCTATCTGTAGCAATACCAGCACGAAATGAGACTGACGATTTAGAAGCTTGCCTACGGACACTATTAGACAATACCTATCCCAAGCTAGAAATTCTAGTTTTGGATGACTGCTCGCAAAACACAAGAACACCTGAGATTATTCGTAGTTTTGCGCACGATGGTGTTCGATTTATTGCCGGCACTGAGCCAGATGGCACATGGTTAGCTAAGAATTATGCCTATGAGCGGCTTAGTGAAGAAGCCAACGGCGATGTTATATTATTTTGCGGTGTTGACACACGCTTTACACCTGGCGCGTTACGTAACTTAGTTAATGCGATGCTTGAATCTAACAGAACTATGATTAGCGTCATGCCGCTTAATATGAATTTCAGCCCATTAACCGCCATTGTGCAGCCGTTAAGATACGCTTGGGAATTAGCATTACCCAGAAATATATTTCATAGACCTGCCGTGCTGAGTACATGTTGGATAGTACGAAAAGAAGAGCTTTCTCATTCTGGTTCTTTTAAGGCGGTAAGTCGTGCAATTGTCCCTGAAAGTTATTTTGCAAGAATCGCATCCGTAAATAGCAAATATGCGTTTGTGCGGTCTATAGATGTGATGAGTTACAAATCTTTCTCCGAGCAAAAATCAACTGCTATACGCACCCGTTACCCGCAATTACATAGACGCCCCGAACAAGTCGCTGCAGTAGCATTTGGATCGGTCTTCTTTTTGATAAGCCCATTTGTGCTATTCGGCTTTATGGTAGCGGCACGCGCATGGCTTGCAGCTGGTATTACGGCTTTAAACTGTATAGGGCTACTTTCGCTGTACGGCAAAATTGTTAACGTCACATATCGTCGATCAATAGTATACGCACCATTGTTAATGCCTGCAGCAATAGCATACGATCTTGCACTGATGCATTATTCAATGTTGAAGTATGAGTTTAGCAAAGTGGTATGGAAAGGGCGCAATATCTGCGTCCCCGTCATGCACGTGGTGCCAAGTTTACCAAAATCTCGCCAATAACTATTTAAGATTTGGAATAAAAATAATAAAGTTTGAGCCTTTATTTAGTTCGCTCTGAAGTGTAATATCAGCGTGTATTAAACGGGCTAATTTCATAGTTACGTACAGTCCTAAACCAGTGCCATTAGATTGTCTAGTTCTGTAATCTTCAGAGCGGAAAAACTTGTCAAAAACTCGTTCTTGATCGCTTTTACTTATGCCTATTCCTGTGTCTGATACAGAAAATTCAACTCCTTTGGAAAGGGCGCGAGCACTTATAAGTACATGACCTCGCTGCGTGTATTTAATTGCATTTGTAATGAAGTTTTGCAAAACTTCTCTCACATACAGTCTACTCGAGAATAATAGCTCTAATTTTGGGTCAATATCTGATTTAAGCTTTAGGCTTTTTGCGCGTGCATCCGGAGTGTAGTTACTAACTAATTCTTGTATGAGATCATGCACGTTTATAGCTTCTAACTCAACGTTCAACTTACCTCTTTCAGCCCGTGATAAAGTCGATAAATCATTGATCATGTCGGCCAAAAAGAGTATCTGGTTATGAGCTTCTTTAAGTGCTTTCTTAATTTGTTCAATGTCAGCAGATTTTTCTGCGATAAATTCCGCATTGCTGATGTTGCCTTCTGAAATAGCAATTGGCGTACGCAGTTCATGACTAACTACACTAATAAATTCGTCCCGCTCTTCTTCCAGCGATTTTTCGCGGGTTATATCTCGCAACAAAATAACAAACCCGCGCTGTCCTGATTCACCATAACCTAAGTGGACGGGAGCGATACTAACATACAGGTTAGCTATGCTTCCGTCGCCATATTTTAATCGCAAATCTCTCGAGGTGGACGGTATTGCTGTGTCGGACACTACTTTATCTATGTCTACAGGCTGGCTATCTTTATCAATAGGCGCGAATATTTTGGATAATCTAACGCCTTCTTTAATTGTATTTACATCTAGGATGTTTAAAGTTGCGCCGTTAAACAAAACTACTTTGATATCTTCATCAACAGCAATGACTGCATCAGCCATGCTATTTATTAGACTTGTTAATCGTCCATGCTCAAGCTGTTCGTTTGTAGCTTCTTGTTCTTTAAGCTTTAGCGTCATATTCGTATTTTATTATACAGAAACTGATTTACTTTCGTTACGTCTCTCAAGAATTGGTTGATAAGCACGAATTTTATTTCGAAGCTCTTTTGCTTGTGGCAGTACGGTAGACATGGCTTCCCAAAAACGTGGACCATGCTGCATGACGCGTGTATGGGTAAGCTCATGTAATAGAACATAATCTATGCAGTCCCAAGGCAATTGCATTAGATAGAGGTTTAACACGATATTTTGTTCCTGGTCGCAACTACCCCACCTACTTTTTAATTTCTTTATTTGGACGCTATGATACGTAAAGCTGTATTGCTCAGCCAGTTGCTCTAGACGCAATGGCAATAGCTGTAAGGCTTGGTTTCTTAAAGCGCGAAGACTTGCTTTTGTAGCTTCTGCTTGCACAACATTTTCAGAAATTTTCATTTGCTGTGGGTAATAGACTAGAACTAGGTTGTTACGAATACGGCTTGCTGGTTTTACAGCATTTCGCACAGGAACAAAATTTAGATGATGTGATTTTCCAATGGCTTGACCTTCATATAATGCGGCATTGCCAGACGGCAATTGATCTTGTATCCATGCTCGCTTATGGTGAGCAAACTCTATCCCGGCCGAATATGGCGCCCATGTAGGGATGCTTATTTGTACCTTGCCTTGAGACGACACACTCAATTTAAGTGATCGACTCTGTTTACGTTTATATATAATGATCGATACGTCGTCGATTAAAAATTCTTTTTTAGCCACTCTCTAAATGTAAAGCGTTCGTTATCGAATAACAATGTTGCGTCGAGTCATGTCTACACGTCCTGCGGCAGGATTAGGAACAAGATTAACAAGCTCGGGCCGTGCAATATGACTTTGTGCATCCGTAACGCTCAACAAGCCGAGCTCGCGTAATTTCTTAGACACTGCACTGTACTGTGTATTGAATACATGTTTACCGCTAATAACTGCATAGTCTTCTGTATTGGTTGGGTTTTGCATGTGACCTACGATAGAGTCAAATGATGTGCGATCTAACTGGGCTGCATATTTATCATCTGCTCGCCTTCTATCACGCTGTTGACCTCTGATAAATGCTGTTTCTGCATCAATCTGAAGCCATACTAGTACAGGCTGCGCATGGGCTTTACGCGCTAAGTTGCGTAGCGCATGTCGTTGCGCGGAGCGCATAGCATTAACATCATACACAACGCTAATCCCCGCACTTAAAAATTCTCCAGCCATATAATCCATAAGCTGAGCTATGACATCATTTTCTTCTTTGTCGTATCGTGGTCGCTCAAATAATTCTGATCTTATGCGGTCACCCTGTACATGTGCGGCTTGAATGTGTTCGCAGAATTGACGTGCAAAATAGGTCTTTCCAGCACCGGGAAAACCGTACAACATCAGGAATAATGGTTTTGTGGGTGCTACTTTTGCCATCGTATGTATTGGTATAGCAGATTTTTGCCCGTTTGGAAAGGAAAATAAGATGACAAATGCATAAAATTACCGTAGTATTATATCGTTATTTCATTGGTAAATAGCGCCTAAAATCAAATATAACAATGATTGTGTCGTGTAGCGTGCATTACATCGCAAGCACCAATCAATTGACCGTTTAAAAAATAGGGGAGTAGCTCAGTTGGTAGAGCATCGGTCTCCAAAACCGAGGGTCGCAGGTTCGAGTCCTGTCTCCCCTGCCAGGACAAAATTGATCAATAATTATGTTAATTAGACAATGCTAATTTAGTATTGCCAAGTGATAACGATCACGTCTTCAGGATATTCAGTATGGTACCATGAGTGCGAGCATAAAGAGCTTGTGCTTGGCCTGTTTTTGCATTAGAATAAAAAACAACATTATAAGGTGTGAAACAAAGAGGTATGAAAGTACTAATGCTTGGGTGGGAACTTCCTCCGCATAACAGCGGTGGACTTGGGGTAGCATGTTACCAGCTTTGCCAGGCTTTAGCCCATAAGGGTGTTGATATCGAATTCATAGTTCCATATAGCGCTCAGCACAGTGCTAATTTTATGAAAATTACAGCTGCTCGTCCTGTAGGGGTATCAGAAGTTGTCCGAGGAGGTATTGCCTACGATAGCTATAGATATGTTCTCGAGGATGGGAGAGAAGAATGGCATGATATTTATGATCAACAGGCGTTATACGAAGCTGCAGTGGCTCGCATGGCATTTGAAACAGAGTATGATATCGTACACGCGCACGACTGGCTAACGTTTCGAGCAGCACTTAGGCTTAAACTTGCAAGAGGTGTACCGATTGTTTTACATGTACACTCTGTTGAGTCTGATAGAGCTGGTGGTAAAAGAGGCAATCCTTTAGTTCACGAAATTGAAGAACTTGGTTTCCAAATGGCAGATAAAATCGTTGCCGTTAGCGAACTAACTAAACAAGCAATTATTCGAGACTACAATATACCTGCTAGCAAAATAGATGTAGTGCACAATAGCATCGATCAAACATCTATTGAGCCTCTTGATTCAAATAATTCGTATGCATATCTCGCAGCCTTGAAAGAACAAGGTTATAGAATCGTCACTAATGTCGGTCGATTAACAATTCAAAAAGGGTTACCTAATTTAATAATGGCTGCAAAAGAAGTAATTCGTAGAGTGCCAAAAACGATGTTTTTGATTGTAGGTAGTGGTGAGCAATACCACGAGCTTATTGAATTAGCCGCGAATGCAGGCATAGGGCGCAATGTAGTATTTACAGGATTTCAGCGTGGAAAACGTTGGCGCGATGCGTATGCAATTGCAGACTTGTTTGTTATGCCCTCTGTGTCAGAACCGTTTGGTCTTACGCCGTTAGAAGCAATTGCTTACGGCACGCCAAGTCTAGTTAGTAAACAATCGGGCGTAAGCGAAGTTTTGCATAATTGTCTCAAGGTGGATTTTTGGGATATTGAGGAAATGGCCAATCAAATTGCTTCCGTTGTCCAGCACGATGTTCTCCGTGACGCTATACTTGCTGGTGCGCGTACAGAATTTGCAAATTTAACATGGAATAATGCCGCAGATCAAATCAAAGATATATATAACAAACATTTAGTTGGAGCTGTGACATGAACAAGGCAATTGTTCTCTACCTCCATGTGCACCAACCATATCGCATTAGACACTACACAATATTTGATGCTGGAGTTCAACATAATTACTTCAATGCCCCTAAAGAAGCACGTGAAAATAACGAAACGATTTTACACAAAGTAGCTGAAAAATCCTATCTACCTACTAATCAAAGATTATTAAGGTTGCTACACGAACACCCAGAATTTAAGCTTAGTTTGTCAATAACGGGTACATTGCTAGAGCAATTAGAAACATGGGCGCCAGAAGTTCTTACTTCCTTTCAGGAGCTTGTTGCTACCGGCAGAGTAGAAATAGTTGGAGAGACGTATCATCATAGTTTAGCTTTCTTCTATTCTCGTGAAGAATTTGAAATGCAAGTGCGTATGCATCAAGAAATTGTCGAACGTCTATTCAGCGTAAAACCTACTGCTTTTAGAAATACAGAGTTAGCGTATAACAATGATGTGGCTGTGTGGGCCGATAATGCAGGTTATAACGCTATACTTTGTGAAGGATGGGACCCTGTGCTTGGATGGCGTAGCCCCAACTATGTATATCAACCTGCAGGTACGCAAAACATTCGTTTATTAATGAAAAATTATCGTCTAAGTGATGACATTGCATTTCGTTTTGGAGATCGCGAATGGAATGAGTGGCCTCTAACCGCAGACAAATTTGCCCATTGGCTTAGCGAAGACAAAAATGCGACAAATTTTGATTTGTTCATGGACTATGAAACTTTTGGTGAACACCAATGGCATGAATCTGGAATCTTTAAATTTTTAGAACATCTGCCCTGTGAATGGCTTAAAAGCGATGCGCACAAATTCATGACAGTTAGCGAAGCTGCTTCAGAAATATCTGTATCAAGCATTGTTGATGTTCCACATACAATCACATGGGCTGATACAGAGAGAGACTTAAGCGCATGGGTCGGAAACAATATGCAACAAGAAGCAATCGCTGCGCTTTATCAATTGGAAAAAACTATATTAAATACAAATGATCTGAGGCTCATTGAAGACTGGCGCAAACTTCAAACGTCGGATCACTTTTATTATATGTGTACGAAGTGGTTCAATGACGGTGATATACACGCATACTTTAGTCCGTATGAAACGCCATATGAGGCGTATATAAACTTTATGAACGCGTATCATGATTTACGATTTCGTTTGATACAGAAAGGCGTGAACGTTTAGATGGGAAGACCAGTTGTATTAAGTAATGGGCAGCTTTTTGTTGGGCTTGATGAATTTGGTTTAGTTCATGATTTTTATTATCCATATGTAGGTTTAGAAAATCTCACAACGGCACGTTCCACTCAACATAAGATTGGAGTATGGGTCGATGGTGAATTTAGTTGGACTGACGATGGAAGTTGGAATATAGAGGTTAATTTTGAAAGCACTGCGCTCATAAGTTCTATTCACTTACAGTCTAAAAAAATGGGCATTGAGCTTTTTACGCAAGATTTTGTAGATGTAGAGTACAACGCACTTATTCGTCGAATAGAGATACGCAATAATACTGACCGTGAACGCGATATAAGGCTATTTATGCACCAAGTGTTCGAAATTTCTCGAAGAGGACGTTCTGATACTGCTTTATTTGTACCTGAAGAACGCTACCTACTTGATTATAAAGGACGGTATTGCCTGCTCATTGCGGGTAAGCAAGATGATCATATTACATTTGACGAATATGCGGTTGGTAATTATGGTATTGAAAATAAACTTGGTACATTTGTTGACGCTGAGGACGGAGAACTTTCAGGAAATTCGGTTGAACACGGGGGTGTCGATAGCGTACTTCGATTTAAGCAAACGCTGTCTGCCAAAGGTACGTCTAACGTTGACTATTGGATCATAGCGGGCGCTAGTCAAACTGACATAGAAATTATTCACACCCTCTTCAAGGGCGGCTCAATTACTGATCGTCTCAATAAATGTCGAACTTATTGGAAAGCGTGGCTAAAGCCTTGCTTGGATCGTGCGCACGCATTGCCCGAACAGGAGCGAGTTGCCCTTTTTAAGAGTTTACTCGTCATTAAAGCTCACTGTGATGAGCGCGGTTCAGTTTTAGCGAGCGGTGATTCTAGTATCTATAATTATGGCCGAGATTATTATTGTTATTGTTGGCCTCGTGATGCAGCTTATGCAGTATGGCCGCTTATCAGACTAGGCTTTTTTGAGGAAGCAAGACGCTTTTTTGCATTTGCTCGGGACACCATGCACCCTGATGGTTACTTAATGCACAAGTACCAGCCAGATCGTGCAATTGGGAGTACATGGCATCCACTAGTTCATGGAAAACATAGCGAGCTTGCAATACAAGAAGATGAAACTGCTGGTGTAGTATTCATGATAAATGAATACTATGAAGCAAGTAACGACAAACAGTTTGTGGAGAATCTGTTCCATACGTTTATTGAACCTTGTGCGAATTTTATGGCAAAATTTATTGATGATGCTACCGGATTACCTCACGCTAGCTATGATTTATGGGAGCAGGTGTTTCTAACCACCACATATAGCACATGTGTTACTATCGCTGGCCTAGAAGCCGCTGCGAAATTAGCCGAAGCGTTCGATCATCCTGAAGCAGAACTTCGATGGCAAAAAGCAGCCGACGGAATACGCTCACATTTAGATGGATTATATGATACAGAGTCAGGTTACTTTAGGCGCGGACAATTATACCAATCAGATGAACCTACAGTTTATAATGATCTAGTTGATATTTCGAGCCTTTACGGACCTTTTATGTACGCACAATTACCACTTGAAAATGAGTATCTACGATCAACTGCTACTGAAGTTGAAAGACAACTATTAAATAAGGGCCCTATAGGAGGAGTGATTCGCTATCCAGGCGATGATTATTTCCTAGAAAAAACACAGTATGGTGGCAACCCTTGGATAGTATGCTCACTATGGTTGGCTCAATACTACTTGGCGTGCGGAAGAGAAAATGATGCGCAAACGCTACTTAATTGGGCCTTAGAACGTCGTTTGAACAGCGGTATTTTAAGTGAACAATTTGATCCTGAAAACGGAGCACCACTTGGGGTAGCTCCATTGGTGTGGAGTCATGCTGAATTAATAAACACGCTTATTGATTTTTATAAAATTTAAAATTAATATTCTAGCTATCAAACTGTCAAGAGATGTTAATGATTTACAGCCAAATATCTTGACTGTATACGGTCACAGTGATGAAAGTAAGCAGTTTGCGTTATCTTTTAGGTGCTTCGTTTCTGCCAAGATTTTTCTTGGTTTCTGTGAAGACAACATGCTTACGCAATTTAGGACTATATTTACGCAATGAAAGTTTCTCGGGCGTATTCATAGTGTTTTTAGTGGTGTAGTAAATGCGCTCACCACTCTCCTCACTTACTAGACCGATGATCTTACGCTTGTCACCTTTTTTTGCCATAAAAATAACACCTTTCTAGTGTTTACTCAGCTGTATTCTAACAGATTAGTATCTATAACTCAACTAAAAAAGCTCCGCATATGTTAGCGGAGCTTTTATGTGCTAGACATCCGTCCTCCATGGATAACGATCCATTTAGCACAATGCAATTAAAGCATTACCCTACAATTGCAAGCAGTGAATATATTTACAATCATTTGAAAGAGCTTAGGTTTGGAGCCGTCTTCGGGATTTGAACCCGAGACCCCTTCCTTACCATGGAAGTGCTCTACCCCTGAGCTAAGACGGCAACAGATCTCTGGTGCAGGGAGAGGGATTCGAACCCCCGAAGGCATATGCCAGCAGATTTACAGTCTGCCGTGTTTGACCGCTTCACTATCCCTGCTTATATGTATTGGAGCCGATGACAGGACTCGAACCTGCGACCCGCTGTTTACAAAACAGCTGCTCTACCAGCTGAGCTACATCGGCACGAAAATACAGATGTTAGTGTACCAAAACAGAGGTTAAACTACAACTCTACGTGGTCGAAGTATTCGCTTTCGTTTGCCGGCAGGAACAATGAGCTTTTTAATCCTATCTTCAATGAGGTCAGCTTCCGCTTCCATACCGTGCGTTAAATACGCTTTATGAAGCAAGCTGAACGTTTCTTTATTGGGCTCAAGCTCAGCCGCTTTTTCTAGCTCTTGAAACATCATTTTGATGTTGCCAAGTTTTTCTTGTACTTTGGCATAAGCAACGTGCCGCGCTGCAAGACCATCCTCCATTTTTAATGATTGTTCGAATGCGACGGCAGCCTTTTCGTAGTTTTCAGTTTCATAATAGATTAAGCCTAGGTTGTGTAAACTTGATGGCGTTGCTTCAATGCTACTTGCAATTTCAAAGCAGTCAATTGCATCTCTATATTCTTTTTGTTTAGCATATAAAATACCTAGCCGGTTGTACGCTGCAGCATTCTTTTCATCAATTTTTAGTATTGTAAGAAGCGCTTTTTCAGCCCGAAGAAAACGGTTTTCACGCATACTTAGATGCGCAATATCCCACAGCTTACCCATGCGTTCACCAACTTTACGAGAAACGCCAGCTAGTTCATCATCTCGTACGTGCGCATGGTGATATGCGAGCCATCCAAATGCTCCGACCAATAGGAGTTCGTACATCTTGTAGTGAAGTATAGCAGATTTTACAGTTCAAGCATAAGGTGTGTAAGCACAAGTTTTGGTTGTGCGTTAGCTAGCAATTGAAGTTGTGCATTATGTGCCAACGTAAGTACATTTTTCCATTTTACGAACGAAGGCCCGCTCGATTTTGTTAGCGCAACATCGGCCATGTGCACTAGTATTTCGCAAATATCATATGTAAAAGATTTTTGTTTTGACAAGTTATCGACCATTAGCAGCCGTTCATAAGAGTTTTTCTGTAAAAGTTCACGCGCCTTTGACAATGCTATTACTATTGGGTGCTCATTATCGTTGTTTAACAGTGCGGAGAGCATCCCAGGTAAACCCCCGCTTAGCATTATGTGTTGATCGATTAAATCATCAGAAAATTGATTCGTGAAATAAGAGCGCAATGCTTCTTGAGTTGGTTTTTGTATTGCCAATGTTTGTGCTCTAGAACGAATAGTCGTTAATAAGTTATGTTCTAGTGATGCAGTTAATATTATGACAGTATCGCTTGGTGGCTCCTCCAGTGTCTTTAGTAATGCGTTTTGCGCTTCCACAGTAAGTAAATGTGCATTTTCTATAACTATGACCCGGGCTATGTGCTTAGTTGTGGGCACTTTAAGTGCCAAAGCGTATTCAATTTCGCGCACTTCGTCTATGCCAATTGAATTTTTATCTGTTGGAACAATTCTACGAAAGTACGTATAGTGTTCAGCTTCGCCTCTTTTTAAGTTAAGCAAAGTTTCAGCAATATATGTAGCAACAGAGCCTTTCCCAATACCAGCAGGACCAACTAGTAGTAAAGCATGGGGAGATTTTATTTTTAATGAATTTATTTTCTGCTGCGTAGATGTATGAAGAATTAGTTCAGTCATATTTTTCCATAATTTGCTTAAATTCATCAGGTATTGGAGCATCAAAAGTTTTTCGCCGACGATCAGGTAATGTTATCTCTAATTTTAAAGCGTGCAAAAGTAACCGTGGCGCCGTTTCACCACCGTATATTACATCTCCTACTATAGGGTGCCCTAATTGCGATAAATGAACGCGTAGCTGATGTGTGCGGCCAGTTTCTGGCATCAATTGTAGAAGGCTATATTTATTATTTTCTTTGAGAACAGTATATTGTGTCTTAGCATGTTTTCCATTAGCACCTACACGAAATGTAGCTGGTGCCTTAGGATTGCGCTCTATTGGCATATCTATAAGCGCATGGTCGTTTTGCATATGCCCGACAACTAATGCTATATAACTTTTCTTTACTTTTCGCGTACTAAATTGTTTCTGCAGCCAGCTTAATGATTCTGAATTTTTTGCGCATATCATTACACCTGAAGTAGCTCTATCGAGTCGGTGCACAATGCCCGCTCTTTCTCCGCTCAAATCACTAACATATTTTCGGAGGAAGCTGGCCACTGTAGCTTCGTCGCTATAAGCGCTCCGCGCGTGTGCAAGTACGCCCACCGGTTTATTGATGACTATGCAATTGTTGTCTTCATATAGTATAGGTAGTGTTATGTCAGGTATATTTTCAAGTTCCGTAGTATCGTAATTTACTGAAACTAATTGGCCTGCTTTTAATTTATACCCTGCTTTGACATGCACTCCGTCAACAATTATTTTATTTGTGTCGATTAGCTTTTGGATATACGACCGGCTAATTGAGGGCAAACTGTTGCCAATAAATACATCTAAGCGTTGCTTAGCTTGATCGGATGATACGGTATATTGTGTCATACAAATGGACGTAAGCCGACAGCTTGTTGTACTTTGAGAAGCCGAGCATTTGCCGCAATATTTAATGTACGTTCATCACGTTCTAATTTTGAAATAAGTTCAGTGTCGTCAACATTTGACAGTCTAGCTTGGTAATCTTCTAAAAATTTCTTTGTTGCTTCTGATACTTCACGCTTTAATGGACCATATTGATTTTGTCCAACATACCGGTTCAAGGTATCATGAATATTCTCGTCCTTTAATAAGGATAATATTTGGAGGAGATTGCTCAAACCCGGCTGCATATTAAAATCCAGGGAATCCGGTATTTTTGCTAAAGAATCTGTTTCTGCACTCATTATTTTTTTAGCTGCAACAATTGGGTCATCGCCAAGGAAAATTATCCCTTTATCACTTTCCTCGCTCTTACTCATTTTTTTGCTTGGGTTCTGTAGATTTCTTATACGTAAACCTTGGTCTTTACCAAAGAACTCGTGCTGTACTTTAACGGGTTTAGGGATAACAAATAATTCTCCAAAACGATTGTTCATACGTTCCGCAATATCTCGTGCATATTCCAAATGTTGTGACTGATCATCGCCAACAGGTACGTAAGTTGCGCCATACAGCAAGATATCGGCAGCCATTAATACTGGATAATTAAATAAACCAACCGTTATGTCTCTGGATTCTGTGTCATGCAGTTCAGCAGTGGGATTCTGAGTTAATAGCTTTGTAGATTTTTCTTTAAATTGAGTCATCCTTCGCATCTCGCCCATGCCAGTGAAGCAATCTAGAATCCATGTTAACTCACTATGAGCTGGTATGTAGCTTTGTCTATATATATGAATCGATTCATTATCAAGGGGCAGGCCGGCAGCTACGAATAAACGTAAATTATGCATTATTTGCTGCTGAAGTGTTGCATGATCAATAGGTGTCGTAAAGCTATGTAAATCAGGAACAAATAGATTAACTTCATATTCGTTCGACCGATTTTTAGCCATGTCTATTAAAGGTTTTAAGGCGCCAAAGTAATTACCAATGTGCAAATCATTATTAGCCCGCAGACCAGTCAGTATCAATGTCTTATCCATATGTTATAGCTATTGTAACACTTTGGTAGTATTTGATTTATTTCTTGATAATGTAGTCATTTATTCATAAATATATAATGCCGCTATATTGGCAGCGATATATTTTTTAGAACAGATTATTCTTTAATACGTGTTGGACCGGAAGCCCACATACTAAGAGTAAACCAATTGGAAATTTTATTGCATAAAATATTTGTTTCATTATTAGTAATAATTATTTAAATTTTTGATGTCAATTAACAAAGGACGGGTTATAATTCCGTCCTCTGTACGCTAATATGGCTTATGAAATTATCGTTTGGTGAACTGGCGTTGTTTACGAGCGCCCTTAAGACCAAACTTCTTTCGCTCTTTTTCGCGGGAATCACGAGAGAGTAAATCGGCGCGCTTAAGCGTGGACTTAAGGTCTTCATTCATGACAACTAATGCTTTTGCTATACCAAGACGAATTGCTTCAACTTGCCCTTCATGGCCGCCACCACTTACAATCGCCGAAACATCAAATTTGTCATTTTGTTCTAGCAACGTAAAGGGTTGTCGCAATTTTACAAGTAAATACTTGCTTTCTGCAAAGTATTCGTCAGCCGATTTACCGTTTACCGTTATGTTACCCTTGCCACCTTGCAAGCGCACACGTGCAGTTGCACTCTTGCGTCTACCTAGTGCGTAAAAGTATGAATCTGCTTTAGCCATACTACTTACCTTCTTTCATAGATATTGATACAGGTTTCTGTGCTTCGTGGTTATGCTCACTTCCTGCATAGACTTTTAGCCTTGCAAGCCGCCCATCACGCAATTTATTTACTGGCAACATACCACGAACGGCATGAATAACTACTTCACTGGGGTCTTTTTCCATTTGTTCACGTAGTGTACGTTCTTTAAGGCCACCAGGAAAATTACTGTGTCGATAGTAGATTTTTTTATCAACTTTATTACCGGTCACCTTTAGATCTTGAGCATTGATTACGATTACGTAATCACCTGTGTCAATATGTTGGGTGAATTGTGGTTTACCTTTGCCTGTTAGCAGTGTTGCAACTTGAGTAGCAACACGACCAAGAGAGATTTCGCTGGCATCAACAACATACCATAAACGATTTACATCACTTGGTTTTGCACTAAAAGTCTTCATCATTTAGTCTCCTTAGCAGCTGCCTTCTTGGAATCGGCTACCGATGGCACAGCTTTCTCGGCTTTAGCTGGCTTAGCAACTGGTGCAGTTGCTAGATCGTCAACAAAGCTTATCCTCGCTAATTCAGCGTTGTCACCGCGTCTTGAGTCTAGTTTTTCTATGCGAACGTGTCCACTGACGCGTCCCTTCAATTTCGGTGCAATTTCATCAACTAGTTTATGCGCACTTGCTACAGTTTGCAGTCCAGCAATTACTTGCCTACGATTATGAAGATCGCCCTTTTTAGCCTTAGTTATTAGTTTCTCAATATAGGGTACAACTTCTTTGGCCTTAGGCAGAGTAGTTTCAATTGATTCGTACTTTACGAGGCTGTCTGCCAAGCCTTTTAATAGTGCTTCGCGCTGATCACGCTCGCGGTGGAATTTACGACCTTGGTATCCGTGACGATGCATTTTAGAGCTCCAACTCCGCCAATTTTTCTTTTACCTCATCCAGTGCTTTACTTCCAAAACCTTTAAGGTCGCGAAGTTCTGCATCGTTCAAGGCAAAAAGATCTTTAATTGTATGAATATCATTATTAATGAGAGCATTTGTGGTGCGAGCAGATAGGTTTAAGTCCTCAATGGAAGTATTTAGAGCAGCTGGTTCATCGTTAAAACTGTCTACCGTGCTGCCTAGAATCACATCGCTTTCTTCATTTGTTGAAGAGGCAGGAACTTCAGAACTTGCCACGCGTGTTTTGCCGGCAAGAGCGGTATATTGGTTAACTAATATGGCGGAAGCCTCTTCAAATGCATCACGTGGTGTGATCGAACCATCTGTATCTATGGTAATGAGCAGCTTATCTAGGTCCGTCATTTGTCCCACGCGAGTGTTCTCGACTTTGTAGCGAACTCGAAGCACTGGACTAAAGATTGCGTCCACGGCAATCATGTCACTGGCTTTTTTAGCGGTACCTTCTTCAATGGTTCTGTAGCCTCTACCAACTTCAACTGTTAAGTCCATAGTTAATTTACCTTTTGGATCGTCAATAGTCGCAATAACATGCTCAGGATTAACAATTTCAACATCCGCATTTGTCTGAATATCACGTGCCGTAACCGTGCCTTTGCCAGTTTTTACAATGCGTAAGTTTTGAACTGATTCATCGTATACGCGAAAACGTACACTTTTTAGATTAAGCATTATATCTACAACGTCTTCCTTGACGCCTTGTACGGTAGTAAATTCGTGTGTTACACCTTCAATTTTGAAAGAAGTAACTGCTGCACCAGAAATACTAGAGAGTAATACGCGGCGTAAGGAGTTCCCAAGGGTCATGCCATAACCACTGTGTAGCGGTTCAACCACAAAAGTGGCGCTCGTATCACTGTGGTCGTCAATTTTGACGAGACCTGGTGTGTGGATTACATTTGACATAGCGTTTTTATACTCCTCCCTTAGCGTGAGTAATACTCTACAATTAGTTGTTCGTTGATATCAGGTTCCGCATCTTCTCGGGATGGTAAGCCGGTGACGCCTAATTCAACCTTTTTGCGGTTGACTTTCAGCCACGCTGGAACATCTGCTGGCGCGGGACTAACATCATCGAGCTTTTTGAAATATTCAGTTTGTGAACTATGAGGGCGTAAAGTTACATTGTCGCCAGCCTTCAGGCGAATAGATGGTATATCCACACGAACACCGTTTAGAAGAAAGTGTCCATGAGTTACTAATTGACGCGCGGCGCGGCGCGATGGAGCAAAACCTGCACGATATACCGCGTTATCAAGTCTTCGTTCAAGATATTGTAATAGCACTTGACCTGATTGTTCATGGCTGCGAGAGGCGTCCTTCATCAAATTACTAAATTGACGCTCCAGTAATCCATACAGACGTTTTACTTTTTGCTTTTCGCGTAATTGCAAAGAATACTGACTACTTTTAGCTCGCATACGGCTATTGCCTGATGCTGCTTGGCCTGGTGGCGTGGGTCGTTTGACAAGCGCTTTGTGAGCTTTAGGATGAAGGGCATAGCCTTCACGACGACTCATTTTTACGATAGATTGTCTGTCACGTGCCATTGATTAAATCCTCCGTGCCTTTCGTGGTCGTACTCCACCGTGTGGAACACCAGTTACGTCACGTATGGTTTCAACTGAAATATCAAGACCTGCTAATGCCCGAACTGCTGCATCTCTTCCAAGGCCTACGCCTTTAATGAAGACTTCTGCGCGGTTGAATCCATATTGTTGCTTAGCGGCTTGACCTGCGCGTTCAGCAGCAACTTGCGCAGCATAAGCTGTGCCTTTCTTGCTGCCGCGAAAACCACATGCACCGGCACTAGATGAAGTTAGTACTGCACCGCTGCCGTCAGTAAATGTGACAATAGTGTTATTAAAGGTTGCTAAAACATGCACTTGCCCGCTGGCAACTGTTCGCTTAGCTTTTTTTCGCTTAGATGTTGTAGATGATGCTTCTGCCATATATATCCTACGTCTTCGATGCTACTTTCTTAGCCGTACCACCGACAGTTACTTTTCTACCGCGACGAGTTCGTGCGTTTGTCTTGGTTCGCTGACCGCGGGACGGTAAGTTAGCTTTGTGGCGGAGGCCACGATAAGCACTTATGTCCTTTAACCGCTTGATGTTTCCTGAAACAATACGCTGCAGTTCACCTTCGACGGTATAGTGAGTATTTATTTCATCCTGTATGCGGCCGATCTCAACATCTGTGAGATCTTTTACACGTACAGTTGGTTCGACTTTAGCAATGTTTAATATGTCATGTGCACTTTTTGGGCCAATACCGTACACATATGTTAAAGCAACCCAAACTTGCTTTTCGGTTGGAATAGTAACTCCTGATATTCGTGCCATACTCTAACCTTGCCTTTGCTTGTGCTTAGGCTTCATTTTATTGATAACGTATAATCTACCTTTGCGGCGAACAATTTTGTCGTCTGGGCTAATTTTCTTGACGCTTGCACGCACTTTCATGCGGATCATGCTCCTTCCAGCGATGACTCACTGCTTATATTTATGATTGGCGATAGGTTATGCGACCCTTCGTAAGATCGTAAGGTGTCAATTCAACCGTCACCTTGTCGCCCGGTACGATGCGTATGAAATGCTTTCGCATCTTGCCGGCAACGTGAGCTATAATTTGATGGCCATTTTCGAGTTCGACACGAAATTGAGTCCCCGGAAGAGTCTCCGTGATTGTTCCTGTCAGCTCGATCACTTCCTTATTGGCGGCCATAAATATAACAGTAGTTAATTATATCAGTTCACCTCTTATTTTGTAAAGTGTTAATACTAATAAAGTATAACCCATGTAACTTGGGTGCTTCTCGTATCATATGGTATCACGCTTAAAATACTAACGCTAGACTATTTACGCTTTAGAATTCGTGTAAGCATTGGTCTTTTGACTGCGAGAGACTCAGCCGCGCCTGGAGCTAATGCTGAAGTATCAGTAAAGAAGTCAGGCTGCGAGTATTGATCGTATGTGACCATTAATGCTCGAGACTCAATTGCTCGTAGCGTTTGCAATGCGACGGAAACGAGAATTAAAACACTCGTGCCGCCAATTGTAATATTTTGTGATACATATACTTGTGCAATTATAGGCAGTACTGCAAGAATACCTAAGGCAAATGCCCCAAAAAGAGTGAGTCTATTAACGATTTTCCCTAGATACTTTTCAGTCTGCTGCCCACTTCTCACGCCTTCTAGAAAACCACCTTGTTTTTGAAGATTTTCAGCTATTTCTTTTGAATTAAAAGTAATACTTGTATAGAAAAAGGTAAATATAAATACTAACAAGAAATACGTTACTGGATATATGTATGCTTTCCAACCCTCTGATGCAAATGTAGTTGCGGAAGGTGTCTGGAACCAAGTAACTAAATTAGTTCCTATATGTTGCCAATGTGCACTATGCGAACCAGATAATAATTGGCCCACAAAGCTCGGGACACTTAAGAAAGCAACCGCAAAGATGATAGGTACTACACCTGCAGTTATTAACTTGACGGGTAATATTGTCGTTACGCCACCATACGCCCTGTTGCCTTGAACCCTTTTCGCATAATTTATTGTTAAGTTACGCGACGCTTCATTTAGCTTTACCACGATCCAAGTAACAATCAATATAACAGCGGCTATTATGGCGCCGTATAACAATTGCTTGCGGTTAATGGGCGCCCACCATCCAAATATCTTCCAATGCGTGCTCTTAGTAACCACGGAACTCAGTATACTTGCAATATTTGCAGGTAATCGAGACACAATGCCTACCGTAATAATAAGTGAAATACCGTTACCAATACTTTGCTCTGTTACGATTTCGCCGAGCCACATAAGCAGCATTGAACCACCAGTTAGCGCTGAAACCATTAGAGCCCATTGCATAATTGACGCGTGCGCTGTTATATCTCCTACGCCGCCAATACTTTGTGCCGCTTGACGGATGAGGTAAATCGAACCAATTGACTGTATGATTGCCAAAGGAAACGTCAATATTCTGGTGTATTGATTTATCTTTTTTTGCCCAAACTCACCTTCCTTATGAAGGGCTTCAAGCTGCGGAATAGCTTTTGTCAATAACTGCATTATTATGCTGGCATTGATGTATGGACCTAGACCAGCAATCATGATTGAGAAATTAGCTAAGGCGCCACCAGAGAGTACATTTATAAAGTTTAAAAATTGCGGCGTATTGGAAGAATTGAATAAGTTCTGGAGTACTTGGTGCAGTGTATGTGCATTGCCTATTGGTACGGGTATGTGTGCCAGTATTCTAAAAATAACAATGATGCCGAGCACTGCAAGCAATCGCTTGCGCATATCATTGTGCGAGAGGCTTTTCCAGATTATTTTCCAATTCATATATGTTAACTTTACCCTCTGTGCTTATCCACCGTTGCCAACAAGTATACAGCATTAACACGCTGTATACAGGTTATTTAATTTTTGTCAGTAGCTTGTTTTTTAGCAGAGGTTGGGCGAGACAAACGTTCTGCCTTTGAAAAAGTGCCACCTGCTGCTTGAATCGCGGCAATAGCTGATGCACTTGCACTTTCAAGTGATACATTTAATTTTTTAGTAATTTCACCTTTACTAAGTAACTTGACTCGAGTGTAAGGACTGCTAATTAGTCCTGCATTTGCAAGCACTGTTGTGTCAATGGTCGTGTTTTCAAACTGGTCAAGCTGTCCCGTATAGATATTTTCTGCTTTTATCCGATGACTACGGAAACCAGGAAGCTTTGGAAGGCGCTGCATGAGTGGGTTTTGACCACCCTCAAAGCCAGGACGAGCGCTATATCCAGTTCTTGATTTTTGACCTTTAGTTCCGCGCCCGGCAGTCTTTCCTTGACCAGCTGCAATACCGCGGCCGACACGCTTTGCGGCACGAGGTTTTTGAACTTGTAAATCATTATATTTCATAACTATTCCTTGCTTTCATCAGCTGATTTTGACTTTGTAGCCGGCTTAGACTTAGTGGTAGGTTTCTTTGTGGTAGAAGAAGTTACCCACTTATTGGCTGGCACGAGTGATTGCAGCGCTGAAATCGTAGCATATGCAGTATTCGTTTTATTTGTTGAACCTAATGATTTTGATAGTGCATTACTAACGCCAGCAACTTCAAGGATTGTTCGTACAACGCCGCCTGCGATTAGGCCTGTTCCTGCGCTCGCAGGTTTAATGAGTATATTTGCGCCACCTACTTTTGCAGTTGCTTCATGTGGTAGAGTGCCCTTATATAGTGGAACTGTAATGAAATGTTTCTTAGCAACTTCAGTTGCTTTAGTTACAGCAGCAGTCACATCAGCGCCTTTAGCAGAACCAATACCAACGCGATTTTTACGATCACCGACCACGACTAATGCACGAAAACGAAAACGACGTCCGCCTTTAACGACACGTGCAACACGATCAATATGTAATGTGCGTTCGTCAAACTGCTTCTCTTCAGGCGCCATTTCAGGCCGACGAGAGCGACGTTCACGTTGTTGTGCGGGGGCTTGTGCGGGAGCATCAGCCATAGTTAGAACTCCAATCCTGCGTTACGGGCAGCATCTGCCAGGGCTTTAATGCGGCCATGGTAGATTTTGCCATTCCTGTCAAAAACAACTTTGTTAATCTTAGCAGTTTTAGCTTTGGTGGCAATTTCTTCGCCGATCTTGGTAGCTTTTTCGGTCATAGTGCCAGTCGGTTTTTGTCCAATAGTCGTTGCTGATGCAAGTGTAGTACCAGCAGTATCATCTATTAATTGAGCAGATACATGAAGATTACTAATAGTAACAGTTAATCGTGGACGCTCCGATGTACCATGTACGACACTACGGATCCTGGCCTTACGTTGCTTACGGTTGTGTAACTTGTGTGCTAATTTGTCCATACTACTTTTCCTTACCGCTCTTTCCTGACTTGCGAATAATTCGTTCGCCCGCATACTTAATTCCCTTGCCTTTATATGGCTCAGGTTTCTTGAGAGAACGTATTTCGGCGGCAACTTGACCAACTTGCTGTTTGTCTATGCCACTGATTGTTATGGTGTTTTGCTCTACGGTAGCGGTAATGCCTTGCGGAACCTTGTAGATCACATCATGAGAAAAGCCAAGATTAAGTTTGAGGTCAGTACCTTGCAATGCTACGCGATAACCAACACCGTTTATTTCTAGCTTCTTGGAGAATCCTTGGCTGACACCAACCACCATATTATTTACGAGCGACCGCATTAATCCGTGTTTAGATCGGTAAGGTGCTTCATCATTGATTCGGGTAACGACTACTTCGTCGCCCTTTTGAGCCACATCAATCCCTGGCATGGTAAATTGCGTAAGCGTGCCTTTGCTGCCGGCTACTGTGATGGTATCCGGGTCGACAGTGATTGTCACGCCGCTTGGAACTTTGATCGGCAGTTTTCCTATTCGACTCATATCTTTATCCTTTTTACTAATAAACCTTACAAATTAATTCGCCACCAACATGCTCAGCCTTGGCTTGAGAACCGGTCATCATGCCTTTACTTGTCGATACGATTACTACACCACGACCACGCTTTATAACAGGGATCTCCTGTGCGCTGACGTAGTAACGTCTACCTGGTTTGCTGAGGCGTTCAATTTCAGTGATGCGAGCGTTACTGTCTTCATCATTTAAGACAAGTACCAATGTTTTTCCGACAGTTGCATCGATAATGCGGATATCATTAATAAAATTACTTTCCTTTAGCAATCGTGCAACAGATTCTTTCACGTTAGAATGCGGTAAAGAAATCTCTGATTTTCGTACTGCAATTGCATTCCGTATGCGTGATAACATGTCAGCAATTGGATCAGTTGATGTCATACTCATGTGTTGCTCCTTCCTACCAACTACTCTTTGTTACGCCAGGGATTTCTCCCTTGCTTGCATGCTCACGGAAGGATATGCGTGATAAGCCGAACTGACGCATGTAGCCATGTGGACGACCAGTCTCAACATCACGATTTTTCCAGCGAGTTGGGCTAGAATTTCTTGGCAAACGATACAATCCCTCTTGATCGCCCATAGCTTTCAGCTCGGCGCGCTTAGCGGCATATTTTTGAATCATTCTTTTACGCTTATTATCGCGTGCCACAATTGATTTCTTGGCCATACTACTTATTCTCCTTCTCGAATGGCATACCAAACTTTTCTAGTAGTGCACGGGCATGACTCTTATTCTCTGCATTTATTACAAATACAATTTGCAGGCCGTGTGCAGTGGTTGTCTCGTCAAAAGTAAGCTCAGGAAATACTGATTGGTCTACGAGTCCTAGGCTGTAATTGCCTTGCGCATCAAATGCACGAGCTGAAACACCGTGAAAGTCTCTTAGTCGAGGTAATACAATCGTAATTAGTCGGTCGGCAAATTCATACATTTTGTCATTGCGTAATGTAACTTTTAGTCCAATCTTATTGCCATCACGAAGCTTGAACCCAGCAATTGATTTTTTAGCGGTTGTTTCAACCGGCTGTTGACCAGTAATTTTACGTAAGGTGTTAGCTGCAACTTCAAGCAATTTTTTATCGTCTTTAGCGCGGCCCAGGCCAATATTAACAACAATTTTTTCTAATTTTGGAACTTGATGAGCGTTCTTAAGATCCAATTCTTGTTGAAGCTCTTTTGCCCAAACTGTATTATAGTTAGCACGCAATCGTGAGACGGTAATGTCTTTTGCGGCGGTTTTGCTAGCGGTAGCCATTACTTAATCTCCTTTCCAGTGCTCTTATAGACTCGGGATTTTGAGCCATCGTTATTTAGCTTATAGCCAATTCGACTCATTTTTTTACTATTCGGCTCTACGATGCCAACTTTACTAACGTCAATTGGCTTAGTGATCTCGATTATGCCACCTTGAGGGTGTTCTCGATTGGGTTTCTGGTGTTTTTTAATAATATTAATACCTTCAACCGTTACCTTGTTGAGGCTCGGATGTGTGGCAGTTATTTTTCCAGTTTGACCTTTATATTTTCCGCTACGAACCATTACGAGGTCGCCTTTTTTAAGCCGGATTTTAAATAAACTGCTCATTATAAAACCTCCGGAGCTAGAGAAATAATTTTTGCGTAGCCCATGTCGCGCAATTCGCGTGGAACTGGGCCAAAAATACGTGTAGCGCGTGGCTGCTTATCGTCGCCAATTATAACGGCTGCATTATCGTCGAATTTGATTGTAGAGCCGTCTTTACGACGAATTTGATTCCGTGTACGAACAACTACTGCTTTTACTACGCTCTTCTTTTTAACATTACCATTTGGGTTAGCATCTTTTACTGTAGCGACAATAATATCTCCCACACGTGCATATCGTCGGCGTGTGCCGCCTAATACGCGTATGCACAAAATTTCTTTTGCGCCACTATTATCACAAACATTTAAACGGGTTTCTTGCTGTATCATTACGCAGTCTCCTCGCTTGCTTCTTCTTTCTTTGAATCGCGAGCTTTTTTCGCTGCATTTTCTGCTTCGTTTTTAGTCAGCGTTAAAGAATCTTCACGTAAAGCTGGTTTCTCTAATATGCGGTCAAGCGTATAGCGTTTGCGAGCGCTTAAAGGTTTAGTCTCGACAATTGCCACACGATCGCCTACACGAGCTTCATTCTTTTCATCGTGCGCCATGAACTTGCGGCTAACAGTATACTGCTTCCGGTAAAGCGGATGTGTCTTACGGGTGTGTACTGTTACAACAATAGATTTGTCGTTCTTGTCGCTTGAAACAGTACCGATAATAGTTCGTGGCATTAGTTTGTCTCCTTGGTGAGCTGTTCGCCCAGTATGGTTAGGACGCGGGCTAGATCTTTGCGCTTTGCGCGTATAAGTCTGATGTTCTGAATTTCTCCCATGTGTTGGCGGCGCTTAAGCTCCGTAATTTCCTCACGAAGTTTGGTTGACTCGCTTGCGAGGTCGTTTGTTGATAATTTTCGTATATCAGCAACTTTCATGGTTTATGCCTCCTCCCGGATTAGGAACTTGGTTTTAACCGGTAGTTTATGAGCGGCCAAACGCATGGCTTCACGAGCTACTTCTTCTGATACGCCCTGCATCTCGAACATAATTGTCCCAGGGCGAACTTTTGCAACAAAGAATTCTGGACTACCTTTTCCGCTCCCCATTTTGACATCTTGAGGTTTACGAGTAACAGGAGTGTGAGGGAAAATGCGAATCCAAATTTTACCACCACGTTTGATATAGCGTGTCATTGCTTGACGAGCTGATTCAATTTGACGAGAAGTAATGCGTTCATGGCCCTGAGCCTGTAAAGCAAAATCACCATAAGCAATGTAGTTGCCGCTTGTTGCAACACCACGGATGCGACCTTTACGTACCTTGCGGTACTTAGTACGATTAGGGATTAACATGGCTTATGCCTCCCCCTTGTAGATCCATACCTTGACACCTACAATGCCTGCTCCAGGAATCGAAGCCGGTACTTGTGCATAATCAATATCGGCTCGCAGTGTGTGTAAAGGAACGGATCCAGCTACTTCTTTTTCGCGTCGAGACATTTCAGCACCATTTAAGCGCCCAGCTACTTCAATACGGACGCCTTTTGCACCTGCACGCATGCTAGCCGCAGCCGCACTTTTTATTGCTCGACGAAAGCTCATGCGTCGTTCAAGTTGATGCGCAATATTCTCAGCTACTAACTTCGCGTAAAGATCAGCCTTTTTTACTTCTTCAATGTTGACGCGTACAGGGATGCCATAAATTTTTTCAATAGCATCTTTTAATTCCTGAGCACCAGATCCACCACGACCTATTACAACGCCTGCTTTTGCGGTTGAGATTGTTACCGTAACTAAATTTGGCGTGCGATTTATCTCAACGCGGTTAATAGCTGCGCGTGATCCTAGCTTGTTGCTAATAAGTCGTCGTACGGCTAAATCATCTTTTAGGAATTTAGCATAGTCTCGCTTGTCAACAAACCACTTGCTGCGCCAGTCTTTGTTGACTTGGAGGCGCATGCTGATTGGATTAACTTTCTGTCCCATTACTTTGCCTCCTCATTTTTCTTTGGTTCAGATGTTGCTACTGTTCGTTTCGCGTCTGTAGGAGTTTTACTACTCTTAGGAGTGGGCTTTGGCCGTTGTTCGCCATCAACTACCACACGGATGTGGCTAGTAGCACGATGAAATGGGTGTGCCCGACCATGACTAATTGGACGATAGCGCTTGAGGCGCGGTCCTGGAGTAACACTTATTTCAATAATCTGCAAAGTTGCCGGCTTCAAATTGTGATTATGATCAGCATTAGCTCGAGCAGATTCAATTGCCTTACGAACTGCAACGGCGCTTCTTCGGGGCGTGTGATTAAGGATAACGAGTGCATCTTCTACACTTCGGCCTCGAACGAGACTGGCTACCACACTTACTTTGCGAGGGCTTATACGCACACCTTTAGCAACTGCATGTACTGACATACCTACTCCTATTTGCCCTTCGCTAACTTACCACCATGGTTGCGGAATTTGCGAGTGGGCGCGAACTCGCCGAGTTTGTGCCCAACCATGTTTTCTGTAATAAATACGGGAACGTGTACTTTTCCATTGTGCACTGCAATGGTTCGGCCAACAAAATCAGGTGCGATAGTGCTAGCCCGTGCCCATGTTTTAATAATTGTGCGATCTTCAGCACCAAGAGCATTGACCTTCTTGGCAAGTTTGAAATCTATAAATGGTCCTTTTTTAAGTGAGCGACTCATGGCTTATTTCCTCTTAGCCGCATGACGGCTTCTTACGATGAACTGACTTGTGTTCTTACGGCGACGTGTTTTGTACCCAAGCGTCTTTTGACCCCAAGGTGTTTTAGGAGCGGCACCGTGATTTTTGCCACCACCAACACCGTGGCGTCCACCATCACCACCACCGTGCGGGTGGTCGGCCGCATTCATAACAACTCCACGTACACTTGGGCGCACACCTTTATGGCGAGATCGACCAGCTTTACCTAACTTTACGTTTTGGTGTTGTTCGTTGCCAATTGCGCCTAAACTTGCTGTGCAGTTCTCATTTACTAAGCGGACTTCTCCACTTGGTAGACGAACTTGTGCGTAACCATTATCCCGTCCCATTAACTGAGCAGAATTACCAGCGCTACGGACGAGCTGTGCGCCACCGCCTACTTTGAGCTCAATGGCATGAATAGTGCTGCCAATAGGGATACTCTTGAGCGGAAGTCTATTTCCAATTTCAATTGCAACTTCTTCGCCTGCAGTTATTGTTTGACCAACATGCATGCCTTGAGCTGCAATTATGTAATGATAAGTTCCGTTGCTTTCTTTGATACGAGCAATACGTGCACTACGATTGGGGTCATACTCAATATGTTCGATGGTAGCGACAGTGCCTTCTGCAAGTTTGAAATTAACGATACGATAAAACTTGCGTGCACCACCGCCCTTGTGACGAGTTGTTATGCGACCTTGATTATTACGACCATTGCCTCTACGTTTAGGGGCTAGTAAAGAACGTAACGGTTTGGAGGTGGTGATGCCAGAAAAATCCTGACTAGTCATCCCGCGACGGCCAGGTGTAGTTGGATTATATGATTTAATTGCCATTATTTATCATCCTCTACTTGATTCTTGCGGCTGCGACGTGCAGTTTTTTCTGAAGATTTAGATTCGCTTTTAGCTTGTTTTTCTAATGCTTTTGCAACTTTAGACTGAGTTTCTGTCTGCTTTTCATCCGCTTCTTCAGCTGCCGCAAAAAACGGTAAGTTATTTCCTTCCGCCAAAGTCACATATGCTTTACGTGAGTTATTCTGACGACCCTCTTTTCCTTGAACAATTCGCTTACCAGTAAGAGAGATAGTACGTTTTGCTTTACCGTTAAGGTTTGTAATGTTGACTTTAGTCACGCGAACATCAAATTGATTTTCTACTGCTCGTGCTACTTCGTGTTTATTGGCATTTGTCGGAACATCAAAAACATACACACGTGAAGTACTCAAGCCGTAAGTTTTTTCGCTGAGTCTGGGACGTAATACAAGTGTTTTACTCATTATTTAACTCCTCCTAGCCAATCAGTAACTACTGCAAGAGCTGCGTTTGTGAAGACAATACTGTCAGCATTTAGTGCATCAAAAACATTAATGTAATTAGCAGCGACGACTTTTGTGTTAGCTAAATTACGACTGGCCAATGTTAAATCAGTGGATTTGTTGTCAACAACAATGAGAACATTTTTGGTGGCACCGATTTTATCAAGTAACTTAGCAAGCTCTGCTGTTTTACCATTACTTGTGATACTTTCAATAACAATAATTCGGTTATCAGCAGCAGCATTACTAAGTGCTTGACGAA